>URCM01000194.1 GCA_900546355.1 uncultured Bacteroides sp. | reverse complement strand
TCAGGTCCAGGTCCTTTTCCGCCAGGTATTTTTCGATGTAATCGTCCTGGATGGGCGACTTGCGTTGGTTGATTAAGTCTACCTTTTCGGGTATCACGTCTACTGCCGTTACCTGGTGGTGTTGTGCCAGGAGTGTGGCAATGGAAAGTCCTACGTAACCGGTTCCGGCTACGGCAATTTTCAAATCCTTCATATCGATAAGTTTATGTTATTCTATTGCGGTTGTAAGTAACCGCTCGTGGTTGGCTTTTATATCTCTCCTTTTTCCAAGGATATATACTGCATCGGCCGATGAAGTATATATCCATTGGCAGTTGCAGTATATATTCAACTGCCGATGCAGTATATATTCATTTTTCGGGTATACTATCTTGTATGGTCTGTTCCGCCTGCCGGGCGTTCGGGGCGATGAGGTTCTGGCCGCCGTTGATGATGCAGACAAACTTGGGTTCTTCCCGCTCGTGGAGCTTTTCTATCTCGCCGTGGTATTCTTCGGGAATCATCCGGCGGAGGAGGCATTTCACGTGCGCGAGGTCGGCGTTGCGGTTTTCGTCCAGGAACTGCTGGGCGGCAGCTATCTGCTTGAGGTAAGGCGTCCCGTCATGTTCCTGCAGGGCGGCGGGCGGTGGCTGCGTTCTGGCACTGGTGAGCCTGGGCAGTTCTTCCCGGATGCACTCGATGATGGCTTCCGCTATTTTCTTTATGAACGCGCTTTTCTTCATTGGCCAAGGGTTTCAAGTAATAAGCCGGAGATGCGTAAGGCTTCCCGGTGACTTGTCCTCTTGGAATGAGTATCGGGTTCATAACAGGGCGATCTTTTCAGACAGGTTCAGGGACGTTTCTTGGGTCGGTTCATCCATGCGTCGTTGATGCGGGCGCGGATGTTGTCGATGGTCTTGCCTTTTTCGAGCTTGGAGGCGAAAGGCAGCAGGAGGCGGATGAAGCGTTCTTTCACCATTTCTTCGGGGAAGAGCTTAGGCTCTTGTTCTACCATTTCCACCACGACACGTGCCAGCTCGGTAGCCGACCGGCATTCGCCGATGAGGGAGAGGTAACGGCCGAGGTTCTCCTTATTTATATATAGGGAGAGTTTCCGCACTTCGGGAAGTTCCGTTTTCTGGCCGGATGGGTCGGGAAGCGGATGTTCCGGAAAGTGGTCGCCGTAGAAATTCTGTACGGCTTCCGTAGCGTTGGGGAGGATTTGGTTGTTTCCTCCGTTTATGTTTATGGTTATGTCGGACACGACAATAGTTAATAGTTAATAATTAACAGTTAATAATGGATAGCTTATGAGCTTTGTTTTCTCAACCGGTTGTCAATGGTTTGTCAACGCTTGTCGACCGAATTGATTTCGCCTTTCCGGTGCCGTATCTTTGCATTGTCAGAACGATGAAGCGCGCAACGTCACCCGACAAACTGACACGTAAGTTTAACCCTTTAAATTTTAAAAAGTATGATTAATTACTCTATCTATTTGTGGAAAAACCCGTTGGACGCAGAAGCAACCGAAATGGCCTACGCCAAAAACCAGGTTACCAAAACGATGACTTTTGACGAGTTCGTGAAACACATTGCCGATCACAACGGGGTGTTTACCCGCGGTACGGTGAAAGGCGTAGTGAGCGACACGTGTTCCTGCCTGGTCGAGATGCTGTTGAACGGCTGCAAGGTCCAGTTCGGCGAGCTGGGCACGTTCGGCATTTCCCTCACTTGTGAACCTGCTGATTCGATGGAAGAATTTACCGCATCCAACATCAAGACAGTAAATATCGTGTTTACCCCCGGCGAGGACTTCGAAAACCTGCGCTCGCGTACCGAATTTGTTCCGGTAGCAAGCCGCCTGGCACAGAAGGCTACGCTGAAGGCTGAAAAGGCTGGCGAATCTACCGTGAACTTGGAAGCCGCAAAAAACAAGCAAACCCTTAATGAACCGCAAGGTGCTTAATCCTATTGAGCGCTGAAACTGATAATCTTAGAAGCTGTTTTGAATTTATCGTGCGATGATTTGGGATGAGTTTTTGAGG
>URCM01000193.1 GCA_900546355.1 uncultured Bacteroides sp. | reverse complement strand
CCTTGTGCCATCATAGCCTTCGCCACCTTCATAAATCCGGCCACATTGGCACCCTTCACGTAATTTACATAGCCGTCGGCTTCTGTACCATATTGCACGCAAGCTTCGTGAATGTTCTTCATGATGCTCTTCAGTTTCTCGTCCACTTCCTCTGCACTCCAGCTCAACTTGATGGAGTTCTGAGTCATTTCGAGACCAGATACTGATACACCGCCAGCATTGGCTGCCTTACCCGGAGCATACAGAATCTTTGCATCCTGAAATACCTTGATGGCTTCCGGTGTAGAGGGCATGTTGGCGCCTTCGGATACTGCCATTACCCCATTAGCTATCAACTGACGGGCATGGTCGCCATTCAATTCATTCTGAGTGGCAGAAGGCAAAGCGATATCAGCCTTTTCGCCCCAAGGCTTGGCTCCTTCCACATATTTCACACCCGGATATTGTTCAGCATATTCGCGGATACGTCCACGATAGAGGTTTTTCAGCTCCATGATGTAATCCAACTTTTCGCGGTCAATGCCGTCCGGATCGTATACATAACCGTCAGAATCAGACATGGTCAATACCTTGCCACCCAATTCCAATACTTTCTCGGCCGTATATTGAGCTACGTTACCGGAACCGGAAATCAGACAAGTTTTGCCTTTCAGGTCAGTACCCTTAGTCTTCAACATTTCCATCAAGAAGTAGATGTTACCGTAGCCGGTAGCTTCCGGACGAATCAGCGAACCGCCGAACTCACGGCCCTTACCGGTGAAAGTACCCGTAAATTCATGAGCCAGCTTCTTATACATACCGAACATGAAACCTACTTCGCGACCACCTACACCGATATCACCGGCAGGTACGTCTGTTTCAGGACCGATATGACGCCACAACTCCAGCATGAAAGCCTGAACGAAACGCATAACCTCAGCATTCGACTTGCCGCGCGGAGAGAAGTCCGAACCGCCTTTACCGCCACCCATGGGCAGAGTTGTCAATGAGTTTTTAAATGTCTGCTCGAAAGCAAGGAATTTCAGGATGCTCAGGTTTACAGAAGCGTGGAAACGAACACCGCCTTTATAAGGGCCGATAGCGTTGTTGTGCTGCACACGATAGCCCATGTTGGTTTGTACGTTACCTTTATCGTCTACCCAAGTAACACGGAATTGGTAAACGCGATCGGGGATGCAAAGACGTTCAATCAGATTGGCTTTGTCAAACTCCGGATGCTTGTTATACTCTTCTTCAATCGTAGAAAGAACTTCTTCTACTGCTTGATGATACTCCGGTTCGTTGGGGAACCGTCTTTTCAGGTCTTCTAATACCTTAGCTGCATTCATAATCTATTTCTTTTATTGGTTGCTACTATATGTTACCTAAAACAATTCGATTTTCGGTTTGTTTCCTTTTCCTCTCATTGCGGTTGCAAAAGTACACATAAAAATGAAACGAGCAAACATTTTATAAAGAAAATGCGGTATAAAACAACAATTTTATTGTTTTATACCGCAAAATGGAATAAAAAGATATTATTTATCCTCTTTTTAGAGACTTTATGACGGGAATAAATACTAAAGCCGCCGAAATGGCAAGCGTTAGGATGATTGGACCGTCAATTCGTTCGACAGATATCAAAACAATGTAGCAAAGTGCTGCCCAAAGCAGCACAATGCAAACTATTTGGAATTTTGATAACGGTCGTCTCATTTGGCAGCCTTCTTTTTGTCTACGATAGCATCGATAACTGCTACTGCAGTGATGTTAACGATATCGCGCACGGAGCTCTCAAAATCGGTAAAGTGGATAGGCTTGTTCAATCCCATTTGGATAGGACCAATCAGTTCGGAGTCCGTATCCATCGCCTGCAACAGCTTGTAAGCAGAGTTTGCAGAACTCAAGTTCGGGAAAATCAGTGTGTTTACGTCTTTTCCTTTCAAGCGCGTAAACGGATACTTGGCATCACGCATTTCGCGGTTCATGGCGAAATTCACCTGCATTTCTCCGTCAATGGCAAGGTCAGGATAGTTTTGTTGCATATAATCCAC
>URCM01000192.1 GCA_900546355.1 uncultured Bacteroides sp. | reverse complement strand
ACACGAAAACGGATATATCAAGCCAAGAAAAACTTTTTGGAGAAATTCAAAACAGTTTCTTAAAATAAACCTGAGCAAAATTTAAACAGGCTCTAAAGAACTCAAAAATAATTCGTACCTTTGCGCACAAAGTAATCAACAAACGCACAAAGATATACGCATGAAAATAGAAGATAAGCTCACAACTTCCGTCATCGACGGAGTGAAGAAACTGTACGGAGCGGACATTACGCCCGCCATGGTGCAGTTGCAAAAGACAAAAAAAGAATTTGCGGGTCATCTCACAGTAGTGGTTTTCCCTTTCCTGAAACTCTCGAAGAAAGGACCGGAACAGACCGGACAGGAAATCGGGGAATACCTGAAAGCGAACGAACCTGCCATTGCCGACTACAACGTGATAAAAGGTTTCCTCAACCTGACTATCGCTTCGGACGTGTGGATTGAATTGCTGAACCGCATTCATGCCGATGCACAATGGGGCATCCGCAAAGCCGATGAAAAAGCTCCCTTGGTGATGATTGAATATTCATCGCCCAACACCAACAAGCCGCTCCACTTGGGACACGTGCGCAACAACCTGCTGGGAAACGCGCTTGCCAATATCATGGCAGCCAACGGCAACCGCGTGGTGAAAACCAACATCGTGAACGACCGTGGCATCCACATCTGCAAATCGATGCTGGCATGGCTGAAATACGGTAACGGCGAGACTCCCGAATCATCGGGCAAGAAAGGCGACCACCTGATAGGCGATTACTACGTAGCCTTCGACAAACACTACAAGGCGGAAGTGGCCGGACTGATGGAAAAGGGACTGAGCAAGGAAGAAGCCGAAGCCCAGTCGCCCTTGATGCTGGAAGCGCGCGAAATGCTCCGCAAATGGGAAGCAGGCGACCCCGAGGTACGTGCCCTTTGGGAAAAAATGAACAACTGGGTCTATGCCGGATTCGATGAAACCTACAAGATGATGGGGGTCAGCTTCGACAAGATTTATTATGAATCGAACACTTATCTGGAAGGAAAGAAAAAGGTACTGGAAGGTCTGGAGAAAGGAATCTTCTACCGCAAGGAAGACGGCTCGGTATGGGCAGACCTCACTCCGGAAGGACTGGACCAAAAACTATTGCTACGTGCCGACGGTACTTCGGTTTACATGACCCAAGACATCGGTACCGCCGAACAACGCTTTGCCGATTACCCGATAGACAAGATGATATATGTAGTGGGTAACGAACAGAACTACCATTTCCAGGTACTCTCTATCCTGCTCGACAAGCTGGGATTTGAATGGGGAAAAGACCTGGTACATTTCTCTTACGGTATGGTGGAACTGCCCGAAGGAAAGATGAAGAGCCGCGAAGGTACGGTGGTGGATGCCGACGACCTGATGGAAGCCATGATTCAGACCGCCAAGGAAACCAGCAGCGAACTGGGCAAGCTGGACGGACTGACACAGGAAGAAGCCGATGACATTGCCCGTATCGTGGGTCTGGGTGCATTGAAATATTTCATTTTGAAGGTAGATGCCCGTAAGAACATGACTTTCAACCCGAAAGAGTCTATCGACTTCAACGGAAACACGGGTCCGTTCATCCAATATACGTATGCCCGCATCCAGTCTATCTTGCGCAAGGCAGCCGAGGCCGGCATCACGATTCCGGCGGTTATCCCGAGCGGCATCGAACTGACCGCTAAAGAAGAAGGCCTGGTTCAGATGCTTGCAGACTTTACCGCTACCGTTGCCCAAGCTGGAACAGACTATAATCCGTCCATTCTTGCCAACTACGCTTACGACTTGGTAAAAGAATACAACCAGTTCTATCACGACTTCAGCATCCTGCGCGAAGAAAACGAAGCATTGAAAATCTTCCGCCTCGCCCTGAGCCAGAATGTAGGCAAGATTGTGAAAGAAGCCATGGGACTGTTAGGCATCGAAGTGCCTGAGCGCATGTAAGAAAAAATAGTTTCACCACGGATTACACAGATTAAGAAACTGTTTTGAATTTCTCCAAAAAGTTTTTCTTGGCTTGATGTATCCGTT
>URCM01000191.1 GCA_900546355.1 uncultured Bacteroides sp. | reverse complement strand
GCCTCAAAAACTCATCCCAAATCATCGCACGATAAATTCAAAACAGCTTCTTAGACGTTCCGCTTGTAATGCAGGGGGAACGTCAGAATTGGACGTTTACGTTACACTATCCGGTAAAAGCAATCAAGCCGTCTTTTTGCCCAGACTTCTTTTCTATGCGTAAGCAAAAAGGCGTTATTTGTCGCTATGTTGCGTAACTACCAACATAACATAAAGCATTCGCTCTTCACTGAATGGCAACAGCACCATAGCGTCATGGTGCAGATGCCCACAGGAACAGGCAAAACGCACCTGCTTGCTTCTGTCATTTATGACCATTTGAAAAGTAAGCAAGTCCAATACGTCTGGATTGTCGCCCACCGTCGGGAACTGGTGGAGCAGATAGAGGAAACTGTGGCGCGGTATGGCATATCCAAAGAAGACGGACGGGTAAAGGTGATGTCCATCCAATGGCTGTCAAGGCATTGGGAGGACGTGAATGGTGAAAGGCCGAGCCTGATTGTGATAGACGAAGCCCATCATGCATTGGCAGAAACCTACCAAGAACTGTGGCTACGCTATCCGGAAGCGAAGAAATTAGGCATGACCGCCACGCCTTGCCGACTGAACCGCAAGGGGTTTACGGACTTGTTTGAGGTGCTGATAACCTCGGATAGTATCGCGGACTTTATCAGGCAAGGATGGCTTTCTCCTTTCGATTATGTGTCCATACGTCCGGACAGTGAAGACCAAAAGCTAATAGATGGTTTGGAGAAACGGGGCGCGGACGGGGATTTCCAAGTGAAGGAGATGGACAAGGTACTGAACTGTCATCCGACTATCGAGCGATTGTATGAAAGTGTGCGGCAATATGCCCTTGGAAAGAAAGGCATTGTGTACGCCGTCAGCATCAGCCACGCACGGAACATCGCCGAATACTATAATAAGAAAGGTGTGAATGCTGTCGCTATTGACAGCAAGACACCCGCCAAGTTGCGTAAACAAATGGTAGAGGACTTCAAGGGTGGCAAGATTCAAGTGTTGGTGAATGTGGATGTGTTCAGCGAGGGGTTCGATTGTCCGGACGTGGAGTTCGTGCAAATGGCTCGGCCAACCCTTTCGCTTGCCAAGTACCTTCAACAGGTGGGACGTGGATTGCGCAAGACGGAAGGCAAGGAAACGTGTATGCTGATAGACAACGTGGGGCTGTACCGCCTGTTCGGATTGCCAACAGCTTACCGGGACTGGCAGGCCATGTTCGAGGGACGGTTGGCAGGAAAAGGCTATCCAACCGCAAACGAAAAAAATGTTTCCTGTATGGCTGCCGGGCAAATGAAAGACGAGACATTGAATGCGGACGGTTTGCTGGAAACGATTGTATCGCACGGACAGTTGATGGATTACCTGCAAAGCGGTTCTTCCCTGTTTGATAATAACGCTTCGCAAGCAGAAGCTCTGAAACCATATAAAGACCGTCAAAGTGGGCTTTGGGGATTGAAGATGGGACAGACCCTTACGACCAAAGCGCAATACCGCACCGTATTTGACGTGAAAGACAATTGTGCAGCCGTGAGGTTCGATGACAACCGGGTCGGCATTGTGGATGGGAACGGGAATATACGGATGAAGCTCAACCGGTATCGGTACATGAAATTCCTGCCGGATGACATTGTTGCCGTGACGGACAATACCGGACATACATTTTACATCGATTTGAAAACAGCCAAGCTGTATAACGGGAAACCAGAAGTGCTGAAATATGGGAGGATTGAGATGCTGAGGGTCGGAATGGTGTATTATAGCCGTACCAAGCATGTCTATAAGAGTCCGTTAGGAATAAACAGCTTTGACTTGGTGGCACGGGGCTTCTATTTGCGGATTTATACTGGTCTGACCGACAACCGTAAGTTCAGACACATAGACTGCGAGGATGCTTTCCTTCATCAAGATTGTGTGTGCATCCTGGCGGATGACGAAGACGAATACTATGGATTCTGTGGCGAACTGGCAGACGGCAACATCGTGATTACGGACGGAAAGGGAAATTATTACCATGCCATGGACGGCAAGGAAAAGCAATACATCGCCTGCGAGCACCCAAAGACACAAGACGAGGATTTTGATGTGG
>URCM01000190.1 GCA_900546355.1 uncultured Bacteroides sp. | reverse complement strand
GCCTCAAAAACTCATCCCAAATCATCGCACGATAAATTCAAAACAGCTTCTTAGCACGATAGTAATGCCGTAAGGTCGTTCATGATGTCTGTATGCGGATAAGCGGCAAGCTCTTCACGGGTAGTGGTTCCGTGAAGTACGCCGGCAAAGTCCGTTCCTGCCGCCTGGGCGGTTTCGGCATCTACAATGCTGTCGCCGATATACAAAGTAGAAGCTTTTTCCGTATGTAGTTTCTCAAGTGCGATGAACACGCCTTCGGGCGAAGGTTTGGGTGTCTGTACGTCTTCTCCTCCTACGATAAGGTCGATAGTACCTTGGGGAAGCGCGTGTCCCAGCAGTTCCATGATGCGGTAACGGTATTTGGTGGAAATAATGCCGATTTTCGCTCCTTGTGCTTTCAGCCGAGTCAGTACTTCGGCTGTTTCGGGGAAGAGGCGTGTGTTTGCTGTCATGTATTTATCAGCTTCCTTTACATACTCTTTCCGATAAATTTCCAAAGTATCCGTATCGGTTATCCCACTTAAGATAGCAAATGAGTCTACTAAGGTTTTCCCGATGGTTCGTTTGATTTGTTCGTCACTGATACCCGTATGTCCGTGGCGTTCAAGTACGTTGCGATAGCACATCACGATGCCTTTCGAGGAATCGGCAAGTGTATAGTCGAAGTCAAAAAGATAAGTTTGATATGTTTTCATTGGGTCTGTATGTTCTGTTTGCGGCACAAAGGTAGGGAAAATCCGTGAATGATGAATCGGAATTTAGAAACTGTTTTGAATTTATCGTGTGATGATTTGGGATGAGTTTTTGAGGCATTTCCGCTTCTGTGATGAGGAAGATAGCGGGCTATCTGACGAAGGACAGAAGCGGAAAGGACCAAAAAATCGCCCAAAGCACACACGAAAACGAATACATCAAGCCAAGAAAAACTTTTTGTAGAAATTCAAAACAGTTTCTTAAATTTCGGTGTAAATTATTCCTTGCGGATATTCATAAAAAGAAAGTATCTGTCTTATTAAAAAAAGATTGACTCTGTTTAAAAGTCAATCTTTTTTTAATAAGGCACGGAGGCGTATCATTCGTCTTCAGGCACATAGATGATTTCACCGTTCTCCAGTTCATAGGCGATGCCTACTTTCTTGCCTCGCTTGCCACTTGCCGACTGGTCTTGGCTTGGCGTGTAACGATTGATTTGCTTGCCCTCTTTAGTGATGATTTCCATGTTCTCCTTGCCTGGATTCTTCACGATGGTAAAATCTTTGTCGGTGAATACTTCGGTCATATTCATGTGCATCACCATTGCCACCATCAGCGATACGGCGAAGACCATTGCCACATCAAAGAGATTGACCACTACGCTCAACGGATCGGTGTCTTCTTCTTTTTTGAAGAAACTGACACGGCGGTTACGTCTTCTCATGCCTGTCCTCCTTTTTCAATCAAGACGCGTGATACATAGTCGAGGTTGTTCACACATTTAGCGTACCAACGTTGCTTGAACTGCATTGAAACCAATCCCACGGCACTGACCACCAAACCTACGACGGTGGTGGCGAATACTACTTGCATATTGTATGCCATGCCCGCGATGTCTCCTGTGGAAAGCCCTACCAATGCTGGACTCATTGCAATCAGCGTACCGATAAGTCCGAGTACCGGTCCTAACTTGGAAAGCATTTTAGAAAGGGCCACGTCTTTTTCAGCTTCTACTTCGAATTTTGAGAGCGTAAAGTCGGCATAGTCTTCGTTTACGGGGCGGTTTAGCATGTCGCGCAGGTAGCTGACGTAAAGAGAGTTGTCCTTGTCGGGCAAGGCTTGGCGCAGTTCGTCGGTATGTCCTTCTTTTATCAACTGGTCGAACGCTTTGTCGTTCTTACGCTTGGTGATGTACATATTGTAGGTGCCTCCGATAAGGATAAGCGCACGTACAAAGAGGAAAAGTAACAAGATAACATCGGGTATCAGCAAACTGTTGGCAACCCAGAAAAGCATTTTTGAAATAAATTCCATTGTTCTTTTTAGTTTAATAATTAATATTTTCAAGGAGTTAAGGTCAGACGTTGAATTGATGAACTCAGAAGCTGTTTTGAATTTCTCCAAAAAGTTTTTCTTGGCTTGATGTATCCGTTTT
>URCM01000189.1 GCA_900546355.1 uncultured Bacteroides sp. | reverse complement strand
GCCTCAAAAACTCATCCCAAATCATCGCACGATAAATTCAAAACAGCTTCTAAGGAAGTGTTTTTTCATTTCCTCTGACAAATTTGTTTGGCAGGATATAAACCAATGCTTGATTGAGAGAATTACAATCTGCTTCAAGCAGTCTACATTTTACGTTCTCCGTCCCAAAACCGTACGGTTTCCGTCCCAAAAACATACGGTTTCCTAACCAAAAACGTACGGTTTTGGGACGGAAACCATAAAAGGATGCTATCTGCACCGATAATATAATCCAAACATTCACCCAAATGTATGGAAGACATGCGGGAAATTCAACTGATTTCTGAACAGAGGGCTATTTCCGCCCCGCGGAACACCACTTTCAGCAAATGAAGCCGCGTGCCTTGACAGAGCCGTTTCACTATCTTGTCGTTGGCGTATTGATGCAACTGGCCGTCGGCTTCCGTGCTCTTTGCCTCCACTTCCGCATCCGTAGCGGTGGGCTTTACGTATTTCAACTCCAAGATGTAGCTATGCGCAATCTCCGGATAACGTGCCTTGTCGGGCAACATCAGGAAGTCACTATACCCATAATTCAGTTCGATTTCAGGCTCTACCAGGTAAAGGGTATTCAGGGCGAGGTATGCCTTGAAAAAGCCTTGCAGGTTGTGCTCGCCCAAGATGCTGTCGCGCACCGAAGAGTTTTCCTTGTATGCCTCGGCAATGCGGTTGATTAGCGGCATCCAATCCCCATCGAATGACATCTGGTCCATTTCATCTTGCAAAGCGGTCATGTCTACCCGTGCGCTGCGGCCGAAATAATCCCTCATGAAACTCCAATACTGCTCTTTCACGCAATTGTTCGGTATTTCCATTTCGATACGTCTGCCGAGACTTTTTTTCATTGTAAGCAAACCGTAATAATAAAGCAGGCTCCGGAAATTATCTTCATCAGTCACACCTTCGGCAGGGAAAGAGGTTTTCAACGTCATCACAATCGAACCTGTTGCAGAGATTTCTTCTATCACGCTCATACGTTTCTCCTTCAGGTTGCCACGGTCTATTTCCGCCAGCATCTGCAGTTTCTTGTAATCCGTGCGGACGTTCATGTCCACCATTTCCTTAGGCGGACGGTTAAAGGCGACTTGGTGGCGTAAATAGTAGAGCACCATGTCGCAGTTGTACAAGCGTTCTTCATCGATATACTCTTCCGCAAAGCAATAGTTGTTATACCACGGCTTCATTTCCGTCAGCATCGTTTCGATGTCGGCATCGGCACGCAGCTTGCCGTTGTCCTTGTAGTATTGGAACATCGCGCGCACGTCCGACTCCGGGAAACCGAGCATGTAGTTGAACCGCGGGTCTTGCGAGATGTTCCAACCGATGTTGTATCCGCTCGTAAGGTCATCCAGCGTAACGGGAGACACCCCTATCATGAAGATGCGGCTGAACATCGCCTTGAATATCTTGAAATACTCACGGTAGAAACCGCTGGCATGGGTCAGGTTGCGGAACACTTCCTTACCGCCTTCACTCAAGATTACATTGGTGAAATTGTCGTATTCGTCAATAATCAGATAAAGCAAGTATTTCTTGCGGCGTGCTTCAGCATTAATCAGCCTCAGCTTGGAAGCCGCGTCTTTTTCGGCAAGCACATTTTCGAAGGTTGACTCATCGTAATAATCTTTATATTGCTTGATAAATGAATCAAGTTCGGCACAGCAATAGTCGTTGAACGTATATTCCAGCCTTTCCATGCCTGCCCCCGCCAACGAGAAATCAAAATAAATCACCTGGAAAGCGTTCTTCAGCGGCGTGGGATGCTCCTTTATCCAAAGCCCGTCGAACAACGTGTCGAAACGGTCTGCCATGGCGATATCGTAATACGCCTGCATCATGCTTACGAACACGCTCTTGCCGAAACGCCGGGGTCGGATTAAGAACAAATAATTACTCGCTTCCTCTAATAAAGGAAGATACATCGTCTTATCTATATAATACCGGTTCTCGCTTCGCACCTGCTCGAAGCTTGCCACTCCATAAGGAATGCCTTTGACTGCTGCCTTTTCCATACTCTTTAAGTTCTAAGTTTCCGCATAGGCAAAGATACGGATTTTCCCGAAACAGCCCAACTTGTCAAGTCCATTAGAAGCTGTTTTGAATTTATCGTGCGATGATTTGGGATGAGTTTTTGAGGCA
>URCM01000188.1 GCA_900546355.1 uncultured Bacteroides sp. | reverse complement strand
ATGCTTTCAACCGCGTGAACCGTTTCCCTTCGGAGATGGCTCTGCAGACTTTCCTGATTGATAAGGACAACCGGGTAGTTGCCATCGGCAATCCTGTCCATAATCCGCAGGTGAAGGAACTTTACCTGAACATCATCGGCGGCAAGCGTTCCGCAACAACCGGTACGAAGCAGACCACTGTTTCGTTAAGCGAACAGGATGTGCAGTTCGGCTCTTTCCCCATGGGGGAGAAGAAAGAGCGGAAGGTAACGCTGAAGAACACAGGCAATGCTCCTTTGGTGATACACGGGGTGGATACTTCTTGCGGCTGTACCCGTGTGGAATACAGCCAGCGTCCTGTTCGTCCGGGCGAGGAAACCACCTTGCTCATCATTTACGAGGCGGATGAGGCAGGTCATTTCCGCAAGACTGTAGACGTGTATTGCAACACGGCAGACGCTCCGCTGCGCATCAGTGTGACGGGAGAAGCGGTAAGCGATTGACAGTCTGCTTAATTTGTGCTTTGTCCATTCGTCGTAGGGGCGTA
Source organism: uncultured Bacteroides sp. (assembly GCA_900546355.1). GTDB lineage: Bacteria > Bacteroidota > Bacteroidia > Bacteroidales > Bacteroidaceae > Phocaeicola. Next base: position 1,659 of record URCM01000188.1, on the reverse strand, counting down.
TCGCATACGTCCGAATGCGTCCAGTAATCCACGTGTATGTTTTCAGGGCGTATGCGATACGCCCCTATAATATAGTTATTTGCTATTTGTGCAAGAGATAAAGAAATTTTATATAAAAGGAGTGGAAACGGAATGGAGTTCGTGCAAGGAAACCTGTATGTTCCCACTCCAGTCAAACCCTAAAACGAAAGGAGGATAGACCGTTGCAAAGTTAAGAAAAAACAGAAGATTCGCAAATCGGGGATTTGTGGCTTCGCAGACGAGAAAATAAATAAAAAATGTTCCATTTACAATATAATTAAATCATGAAGAATAAAATATTGAAGTTCAGCTTGATTGCCGCGGTAGCCGTAGCTTCAGGCTATACAGCTTATAGCCAGTCACAAGAATCGGAAGCATTGTCAGATTTAACCATAGACAATGTGGAAGCTTTGGCTAGCGGTGAAAATCCTTTGTGTCCTTTTGGTTGTAAGGAAAATGGTAAATGGTGTTATTGTTATATTTGGGTTGACTCTTGGCGTAACGGTTAATATGATATAACATACTGGAAGTGGCTTTGAGTTGTAAGCCACTTCTTTATTCGTAAATTAAATATGAATAAAAATATGCATAGGATATATTATTATTTAATGCTTTTGGTATCAGTATGCTTCGGTTGTCAACAAAACAGTTCATCTACAGATAAATACCAAAACAGTCGTGACAATGTGACAGACGTTAAGGGGAAAGTGATACAGTTTGAGACAGATTCTATACTGATAGGCAGTTATGCCCGTCTTTATATTCAAAATGAATACCTGATAATCCGGGACGCTAAGTCTGTGACTAATCAGATTTATTTGTTTGATAAGAAGAATTTCCGTTACGTAGCTTCTACTGCACCTTTGGGTCAAGGTCCCAATGAGATAGCGAATATAGGCTATATAGCATCGGATGAGAGGAGGCGTAAATTTTATGTGAACGACCATGGGAAACAGAAGATTTTCAGTTATGATTTAGACAGTGTTGTGACTAATCCGGATTACTGTCCTCAGATTAAAATGAGTATGAATATCGTTAATTTCCCGACCGAATACGAATACATCGATGACACTCTTTGCATCGGACGTACAATAGCTCCGGTCAGTGCCAGTGATTATGTACCGAGTGTTTCACGGTGGAATATGTTGACCGGTGAAATGAAGCCGATTTCTTATGACCATCCTGATGTGAAGCAGAAACGGTTTACATATGCTTCATCATCGGAGTATGGTCTTGCATTACAGCTTTATATATATGATGACTTAATGACTATCGTTGATTTTGATGGTAATTTGAAGTATAATGTATATGGTCCGCAATGGGATGATTCGGGCAGAAATCATTATTACGAGGAGGCGGTATTCTGCAAAGGCGGAAAAATACTGGCATCTTTTTCGGGCGGTGATTATGACCGTGAATACGAGCCTACCAAATTGCTGGTGTTTGACATAAACGGTGATTACATTAAGACGTTAGACGTAGGTTTCCGCATATTCAATATGTGTTATGACGAAGAATTGAATCGTCTTTACTTGAATTTTGATGATGAAATACAATTTGGTTACCTTGATTTGGAAGGATTGATTTAGAAGCTGTTTTGAATTTCTCCAAAAAGTTTTTCTTGGCTTGATGTATCCG
>URCM01000187.1 GCA_900546355.1 uncultured Bacteroides sp. | reverse complement strand
CGGATACATCAAGCCAAGAAAAACTTTTTGGAGAAATTCAAAACAGCTTCTTATCCTGAAATAAAAAGGCTTTGTACCTCCACGCCTTTGTTATCAGGACATTGTCATTCTTTTTCTCCATAACATAAATCACCCGCATCTCCCAACCCTGGCACAATATACGAATGTGCATTCAGTTCGGGGTCGATTGTCCCGCACCACAGACTGGTCTTTTCTCCCGGGAAAACCTTCTGGATATGCTCTACCGCCTGACGGCTGGCTATCACCGAAGCAATGTGGATATGTGCCGGAGTTCCTTTGGTCAACAAAGCCTCGTAGGCATATTCCATCGATGCGCCCGTAGCAAGCATCGTGTCGGTAAGAATCAGCGTCTTGCCGTCCAGCTTGGGCGAAGCGATGTATTCGATATGGATATCGAAATGGTCTTCATCGAAATACTTGCGGTAGGCCGATACAAAAGCATTTTCGGCATGGTCGAAATAATTGATGAATCCCCGGTGGAGCGGAAGCCCCGCACGCAGGATGGTCGCGATGACCGGACGGATGGCAGGAACGTTCTCCACAGCCTGAGCCAACGGAGTTTGTATCGTCTTTGCCGTATAAGGCAAATCACGGCTGATTTCGTATGCCATAATCTCGCCGATACGTTCGATGTTACGCCGGAAACGCAAGCTGTCCTGTTGTATGTTTACGTCACGCAGTTCGGAAAGGAACTGGTTCAAAATGGTGTTTTGGGTACTAAAATCTATAATTTTCATATATCATCGATTCGGGTTGATAATTTCGGACAAAGATAAGAAGAAAAAGATAAATATCCGAAAGAATGAGACATGAACGTTGGCATCTGCAAACACCGGTTGGCATGGACATCCGCGTTTGTGATTGTGACCGCCGACATGAATTGCAAAGTCGAAGTGGCATATTTGTTACACAAGTATAAATCTTCATCAATTACGGATTTTTTTCGCTAATTGCTTCTTTAGTTTAAAAAGAAACCATTATTTTTGTATCGCGAAAAACAAGGTGTAGATGTTAAAGAACATCTTTTATACCGATAAGGATAACATAGCAAATACTAAACATTTGATATAACAACCAAATTAAATCATTGGAACAATGGCAAATTTAGATTTAAGCAAGTACGGTATTACCGACGTGAAGGAAATCCTCCACAACCCTTCTTATGAAGTATTGTTCGCTGAAGAGACTAAAGAAAGCCTCGAAGGCTATGAAAAAGGTCAGGTAACTGAACTGGGTGCTGTAAACGTAATGACTGGTATCTACACTGGTCGTTCACCTAAAGACAAATTCTTCGTATACAATGAAGCAAGCAAGGACACTGTATGGTGGACTTCTGATGAATATAAGAATGATAACAAGCCATGCTCGGAAGAAGCTTGGGCAGACCTGAAGGCTAAAGCTGTAAAACAGTTGAGCGGCAAGCGTCTGTTCGTTATGGATACTTTCTGCGGTGCTAACCCTGCTACTCGCCTGAAAGTTCGTTTCATCATGGAAGTAGCTTGGCAGGCCCACTTCGTAAAGAACATGTTCATCCGTCCGACAGAAGAAGAACTGGCTAACTACGGCGAACCTGACTTCGTATCATTCAACGCAGCTAAGGCTAAAGTTGACAACTACAAGGAACTGGGCCTGAACTCTGAAACAGCTACTGTATTCAACTTGAAGACTAACGAACAAGTTATCCTGAACACTTGGTACGGCGGTGAAATGAAGAAAGGTATCTTCTCTATCATGAACTACCTGAACCCGTTGCGTGGCATCGCTTCTATGCACTGCTCGGCTAACACCAATATGGAAGGTACTGACACTGCTATCTTCTTCGGTTTGTCTGGTACAGGTAAGACTACCTTGTCTACCGACCCGAAACGTCTGTTGATCGGTGATGACGAACACGGATGGGATGACGAAGGCGTATTCAACTACGAAGGCGGTTGCTACGCTAAGGTTATCAACTTGGACAAAGAATCAGAACCGGATATCTACAACGCTATCAAACGTGACGCTTTGTTGGAAAACGTTACAGTTGACGCAGCTGGTAAGATTGACTTCGCTGATAAGAGCGTAACAGAAAATACGCGTGTTTCTTATCCTATCTACCACATCAACAACATCGTGAAACCGGTATCTAAAGGTCCGCACGCTCATCAAGTAATCTTCTTGTCTGCTGATGCATTCGGCGTATTGCCTCCTGTATCTATCCTGAGCGCAGAACAAGCTAAATATTACTTCTTGTCTGGATTTACCGCTAAGTTGGCTGGTACAGAACGTGGTATCACTGAACCGACTCCGACATTCT
>URCM01000186.1 GCA_900546355.1 uncultured Bacteroides sp. | reverse complement strand
AGGAAGAACGCCTGAAGAAACTGTCCGGTCACGAATCGTTTACCTTTATCAAAGGAGACATTGCCGACAAACAGACGATTGACAATTTGTTCCAAGAATACAGGCCGCAAGTAGTGGTGAACTTGGCTGCCCAAGCCGGTGTGCGCTACAGCATCACCAACCCCGATGCTTACGTGGCTTCCAACCTGATAGGATTTTACAACATCCTGGAAGCTTGCCGTCATAGCTACGATGACGGGCAGACCGGAGTGGAACACCTGGTTTACGCCAGCAGTAGCAGCGTGTACGGCAGCAACAAGAAAGTGCCTTACTCCACCGATGACAAGGTGGACAATCCCGTCAGCCTCTATGCCGCCACCAAAAAGAGCAACGAACTGATGGCCCATGCCTACAGCAAGCTCTATAACATTCCGAGTACCGGCTTGCGCTTCTTTACGGTATATGGTCCGGCAGGCAGACCTGATATGGCATACTTCGGCTTCACCAACAAATTGGTGAAAGGCGAAACCATCAGGATATTCAACTACGGCAACTGCAAGCGCGATTTCACTTACATCGATGACATCGTGGAAGGCGTGATGCGTGTCATGCGGCACGCTCCTGAACGTCTGACAGGCGAGGACGGTCTGCCTGTTCCGCCATACAAGGTATATAATATAGGTAACAACCATCCCGAAAACCTGCTAGATTTCGTGACTATCCTGCAAGAAGAGCTGGTACGCGCCGGCGTGCTTCCGACCGATTATGATTTTGAGGCGCATAAGGAACTGGTACCGATGCAGCCGGGCGATGTACCTGTAACGTATGCGGACACGACACCGCTGGAAACGGACTTCGGTTTCAAGCCAAGCACTTCGTTAAGGGACGGGTTGCGGAAGTTTGCGGAATGGTATGCGGGAGTCCGTTTTTAAACTATTATCCGCTTGTCTGTTGAATTTCCGCTTTGGAATTTGCGATAAACAAAAGAAATGACTATTTTTGTAAAACATCACTTATCAGACAAACGGATTATGGAAGACGTTGTAAAGGTTGCATCTTATATTTGCCAACGCTATCAGCGGGAGTTCGGCAAACGGATTGATGAAATGAAGCTGCATAAGCTGCTTTATTTCACGCAACGTGAGTCCATTATCCAGACCGGACAGCCTATCTTCGAAGAGCGTTTCGAGGCATGGAGATATGGTCCGGTATTGCTCTCTGTCAGGCAGCTTTACAAAGAAGACGCTTTGCATGAACCATTGCCGGAAGAGGCAGAAGCACAATACAAGTGTGTGTTTGATAGTGTGTTCGATACTTACGCTCCCAAAGATTCTTGGAGTTTAAGCAGCATTACGCACGGTGAATACGCATGGCGTCAAGCCCGGCAAAAGGTTGACGCAGACGGGAAAGGTCATGAACTGATGCAGACGGACGATATACGCAAAGATGCCGAAAGGGTAAAACAGCGCCGCTTCCTTTACAATAAGGTCGTTCCATTCATCTACCGGACAGACAGCTATGCAAATCACTGAGGAACAAAAACGAATATTGGATTCCTTTACGTGTGAACGCCTGTCTTCGAATCCGGACAACCTGAGAGAAGTGGAAAATTTCTGCAATCTGAGGAATGGGAGCTTGGAGCACACGCTGAAAGACACGGCTTATGCGGAAGACGAAGCAAACCACATTGCTTACTATCTTATAAAAGACGCTGACGGCAACATCCTTTTCTATTTTTCCTTGAAATGTGGTATGCTGTATGACAATTTGGACCAAGGAGAACAATTACGCAAGCTGAACGGTTTGTTCCGTTTCCTTGTGGAATTGGAAAATGACTCTTCATCTACGGAAGAAGATAGGCAGACTATCAATTCCATATTGGAAAGCATCCGAACGAGAAAAGGTTTGGTCAAAGAAGATTTAGCCAAGATTTCACCGATAAAAAAGAATCAATTGCTGGAAGAGTTGGAAAAAGAGCCGACCGACCACCTGAAGCGTGTAGGAAAGACCTTTGCCGGCATTGAAATCGTACACTTTTGCGCCAATGACGCTTGCCGTATGCTTTGGGATGAATTTCATTTCCAGCAGAAAATGGGTGCTGTCATCTTTTGGCATTTCGTTGTGCCTAAGATTTGTGAGGCCAAAAGATTTTGATATTGCACAGGCTTCCCAGATAAAAGAGCATCATTGGGGCGATTATGCCCGTGGTGCCAAGTATGCGCTCCGTAAGCGTTTTGCCCTGAAGAAAGGCATTGAAGGGATTATCCAAGGCTCGTTGCCTGTAGGAGGCCTGTCTTCCAGTGCGGCAGTTCTGGTGGCGTATGTCATGGCGTTTGCCAAGGTC
>URCM01000185.1 GCA_900546355.1 uncultured Bacteroides sp. | reverse complement strand
GATACATCAAGCCAAGAAAAACTTTTTGGAGAAATTCAAAACAGCTTCTAAGTAACGAGAAAACTCTTTGTGCCTTTGGTGCTTAAAAATAGAAAACTGAAATGAAGAAAATTCTTTTATTGTCATTGCTTTGTGTGTTTGCATGGCAATGTGCTTTCGCGCAAGGAAAGCAAAAAGTGAGTGTATTGTATGTAGGTGGTTCATCGGAAATAGAAACCATAGGGACAGTCGATTTTGATTCAGCCTTGGTGGCAAAGATGGCAAAGTCACGCATGGCTTCGTTCAGTAAATTTCTGAAGTCGCATTTCCGCACCGTAAAGGTGATTGACGCGAAGGAATACACCGCTGCTATGTCTGATGATTATGATGTAACGGTATTCGATGGCACACCGGTTCCTGTCCGCCCGCGTGTAATAGAGTATGACGACCAAGGCCGGGTGGTGAAATTTGAACAGGCGGCTTATCTGCCTGATGATTTCGACCGTCCGGCTCTTTGCATTGCCAGTGCCAGCGAAGACCTGGGGCGCAGTGTGGGCAGTAAGTGTGACTGGTTCTGCCTGTGTCTGGAGGCAGATGCGCATCATTGGGTAAAAGACCATCCCATTTTCCAGGGGCCGTTTAAAGTAGACATCCGTCCGGAGATGAAACCTACACCTGCCGGTGCTTTCGAGTATGCCAAGATGTATGGCTATACGCTTCCGGCAGAAACGGAAATGTGGACGGTGCAGACCAAGTCGTATACGACAGACCCTTCCTACCGTATCGGCATGGTAAGCCGTCCCGACGGTTTCCTTGATTCGCCTGAAGCAGAAATCATTTCCAGCGGTACGTGTGCCAAGAGCATTGATGCGGTAGCCATCGGCCGTCATGGAAACTTTTTCCATTGGGGGTTTTCGGCTTCGCCCGATTATTTGACCGAGGCGGGAAAAGCGGCTTTGGCAAATGCTATTGTTTACATTTCGAAGTTTGAAGGTCAACACATCATTGCCCGCAAACTGAATGAGACCATCGCCACACGGAAGAATGCCGACGGGCAAAAATATTTGGCTTCGCGTGAGGCTTGGACGGAAATGAACCAGATGAATCAAGAGTTTTACAACATGATTGACAGTATCCGGCAGTCGGCTCAGGCAAAGCAGAAGCGCGGAGAAGAGTTGACACAGACGGACAAATTGTATGTGAATGGCGACTTTACCCGTCCTGAACCGGTTACATACGCTGAGTATATGAAGCAACGTTTTCCGTCGCTCTATCATGTGTTTGGCGATGATGCCGAAGAATATGCGCGTTTCTATGAGAAGAACCGCAATTGGTTTTATCCCGATGAAGAAGGCTACAACCTCGATATTGATGAAGATGTACGTACGTTGGGCATTGCCAACAACGACAAACGGCTGTTGGGTACCTGCATCTCCATGCTCGAAAAGAATGAGGAGCCTGAATTGGCCCGCCGGGTATTGGAACGTTACACCTTATGTCGTTTCGAAACTCCGGCAGAGTGGCGTAACTGGTACGATACGTACCAAGACAAACTGTTCTTTACCGAATCGGGTGGTTGGCTTTGGTTGGTGGACACGTTCGACCGTAGCGTGCCGGGTAATGACTACAGTGTATTAAAGGCTGGAGCGGAAGAGGTAAAGAAGCCAGCCTTGGCACAAGACACCGACGAAAAGAATCCGGTAGCTCTTTCGATGACTGTCAATACGCTGGCAGACGGCACGCGTGAGTTGGTGGTCCGTATGAAGGTACATCCGGGATATCACACGTATGCGCAGGTGGCCGAGGAAGATCCGTTCTTGCCTACGGAACTCGAATTTGAGTTGCCCGAAGGTTGCCGGCTGGAAGGCGATTTGATTACGCCTGCTTTCTCGCCGCTGGGTGAGACAAACACTACGGTTTATACCGGCGATGGTTTGTTCCGTCAGAAAATTAGCGGAACAGGGAAGGGTGAAGTGAAATGTACGGTCAGCTATCAGTGCTGTGACAATTCTATTTGTTTCCCGCCTGCCAAGCAAACGCTGACGGTACAGCTGCAGTGATTTCCTAAAAAAACTATTTTGAGAAACAGGCTCAATCCTCAGGGAGGCAGTCCGGAAATCCGATGGGAGTGGTTTGCCTTATTTCTTGCATATAACTGCATTGCTGGCACGATTAGTAATCGTCATGCTGTACGATTAGTAATCGTCATGCTGTACGATTACTAATCGTGTCGGTGTAGCAGTTATATTGCTTGCCGCTTGTAGATAATTATGGCTCACCCGAAAATTAATGGGGCTAAATTTGAACACAGAGACGCAGAGACACGGAGAAATGATTTAGAGAAGTAAAAGTTAC
>URCM01000184.1 GCA_900546355.1 uncultured Bacteroides sp. | reverse complement strand
CGTATTCTACTGCAATCCCAACATCTATCCGCAGGCGGAATATGAGATAAGGAAAGAGGAGGCTATCCGCTTCGTAACCTCCAAAAACCTCGATTTCATCGACGCGGACTACGACTATGCACACTGGCTGCACACTATAAAAGGACTGGAAAACGAGCCGGAACGTGGCAGCCGATGCCTAAAGTGCTTCACCCTGCGCCTGACAGAGACAGCCCGCTACGCCTCCGAGCATGGTTTCTCCGTATTCACTACCACCCTTGCCTCTTCGCGCTGGAAAAGCCTGGAGCAAATCAATGAAGCCGGACGCCGTGCCGCCGCGCTCTATCCGGATACCCTCTTCTGGGAACAGAATTGGCGGAAAGGCGGGCTCCAGGAGCGGCGCAACCAACTGCTGAAAGAGTATGACTTCTACAACCAGCAGTATTGCGGCTGTGAATTCAGCATGCAACGGTTGGAAAAGAACGAAACGATATAAAATCGGCCGGATTATGTACGATATCGTACTAAAACTAGGTACGTTTCCCGTAACTTTGTTTCATGTTAACAATAAGAACTAAAGAAAACATGAAGAAACTGACTTTTACATTATTCATCGCCCTAGCAGTGGCATGCCTCTTTTCAGTTCCCTGCAATGCCAAGGGAAAAGCAAAACACGTAGTTTTCATCGGTCTTGACGGCTGGGGTAGCTACAGTGTTCCCAAAGCAGACATCCCCCACATCAAGCAACTGATGGCAGACGGTTCTTATACATTAGAAAAACGGACTGTACTTCCCTCCTCCAGCGCCGTCAACTGGGCAAGCATGTTTATGGGGGCAGGTCCTGAATTGCACGGATATACGCAATGGGGCTCCAAGACTCCCGAGCTTCCGTCACGCGTACTGAACCAGCACGGCATATTTCCTACCATCTTCCAGCTGCTACGTGATGCCCGGCCGGAAGCGGAAATAGGCTGCCTGTATGAATGGGACGGTATCAAATACCTTGTAGACACTCTTGCCTTAAGCCACTATGCGCAAGCGCCCGACTACAACAAACATCCCGAAGCCTTATGCGGTATGGCAGAAAAGTATATCAAGGAGAAACAACCGACCCTTCTTGCCATTTGCTTTGACAACCCCGACCATGTAGGCCATCAAGCCGGACACAATACTCCTGAATATTACGCCAAACTGAAAGAACTCGACGGTTATGTGAGCCGCATCATCCAGGCCGTTACAGAGGCAGGCATGCTGAAAGAAACCATCTTCATCGTTACTGCCGACCACGGAGGCATTGAAAAAGGACATGGCGGCAAGACCATGCAGGAAATGCAGACTCCCTTCATCATCTCCGGAAAGAACATTAAGAAAGAAGGCGAATTCCACGAAAGCATGATGCAGTATGACGTTGCCTCCACCATTGCCCACATCTTCGGGCTGAAACAGCCACAAGTATGGATAGGACGTCCTATGTTGCAGGTTTTCAAATAAAAAAAGCGGTCAGCGATAAATGAGCGTCGAAAGATAGTCCTCGGCAAACATCTCGTTCGCCACCTCTAACAGCACTTCCGAAGTGAGCTGTTCAATGCGATGGAACACGGCTTCGGAAGTTTCGCATTTATTATAATGCAGGAAAGTCTTTCCCATACCCAGCGCATTGTTCTCATTATTATCCGAAGCTACACCGATTTGCCCGATAAGCTGCTTCTTGGCAGCCGCAAGCTGCGAGGAAGTCATCCGGACATCACGCAAGCGTTTCAATTCCTTATATACCAGGCGGGCGCAGTAGTCCAAATCTGCAGGGTCGCAACCGAAGTAGATGCAGAAAGTTCCCGTATCGGTATAGGAAGTCAAGTTAGATTCTACGTTATAGACCAGCCCACGACGTTCACGGAGAGAGACGTTCAAGCGGCTGTTCATGCCCGGGCCACCCAAGACATTGTTCAGCAGGTAAAGTGCGGTGCGCTTGTCATCGTATGCATTATATCCCCGGCTACCAATCATGACGTGTGCCTGGTGAGTATCCTTATGCACTACAAGATGCTCGGGTACATAGAGGGGCGGCGGAGTGCGACCATAATGCACCGGTGTTGCCGGTATATCCGCCAGAAGTTTTTTTGCCATAAGCACAACTTTCTTGAAACTCAGATTGCCCAGAACAAAGAAAACCATATTGTTGGGATGGTAGAAGCGGGCAGTGAATGCGGCAGCATCCTCACTGCGAAACTGCTTTAACTGCTCGGGATTGCCCAGAATGTTGCGTCCCAAGGGATGCCCCCTGAATATCAAGTCCTCAAAATCATCGAAGATTAGCTCGGAAGGGTTGTCTTCGTAGGATTGTATCTCGTCGATAATCACCTCTGTCT
>URCM01000183.1 GCA_900546355.1 uncultured Bacteroides sp. | reverse complement strand
ACGGATACATCAAGCCAAGAAAAACTTTTTGGAGAAATTCAAAACAGCTTCTTAGAGAGAAGGCAAAGAACACAGAGCTAAATGCCACTCTCTGTGTGCTTTGCTCTCTCAAAAAAATAAACTTTGCGCTTCTGCGGCTTTGCGTTCCATTCCATTTTTCGCAATCCATTTCTGATTGACTATAAACAAGCTTTTAAAGGTTATGCCATTTCTAACAGGCGTTTTTCTTCTATGAAATCCAATCCTTTCTCTAAGATGACTTGGCGTGTCTTTTCAGTATTGTCTGTGCGGAATACTAAGATTCCTTTGCCTGACAATAAGAATGAATAGAGATAAGAAATGCCTATTCCCGCTTCGCTGAAACTGCGGATAGCATCGGCTGCACGTCCGGGTTGGTTGTCGAGCATGATGGCGAATACATCCGAAAGGTTGGCTGATATGCCGGCCTTTTTCAGTGTATCGTAAGCCCGCATAGGCTCGGAACAGATAATGCGGTAAATACCATACTCTACAGTATCGGAAATGGTGGAAGCAATCAGTTGGATGTTTGCTTCCTTCAACAGTTCGAGAACCTGAAGCAATGTTCCCGACTTGTTTTCTACAAATACGGATAATTGATGAATCGTCATATCTTATAAGTTTTATATCAATGTTTTTCTTAAATCTTTTACACGTACGGCCTTGCCTTCTTGTTTGGGCAGGCTTCCTTTCGGAACGAGTTTTACACGAGGCGTAATCAGAATTTCGTCTTTCAACTGGCGGGTAATTTCTTTGGTTAATCGTTGTAAGAATCCGTAATCATCGGTGAAGTCATTCAGTTCCACTTCTACGGCCATTTCATCATTGGCCTCTAAATTGGTTAATGTAATGAGGTATTCGTTGCCCAACTCTTTGAATTGCATTAGAATGTTTTCTATCTGAATCGGGAAGATGTTCACACCTTTCAGGATCATCATGTCGTCACTACGTCCTTTCATACGGTCGAGGCGTTTATGGTGACGTCCGCAGGGACAATCGCCGGGAAGGATACGGGTCAAGTCGCGTGTGCGGTAGCGCAATAAAGGCATTGCTTCCCGGTTGATAGTGGTTAGTACCAATTCGCCGATTTCGCCTTCGGGCACAGGTTCCAGTGTATCTGGATTGACAATCTCCACAATGTAATAGTCTTCCCAAATGTGCAGGCCGTTTTGTTCGGGACATTCGAAAGCCACGCCCGGGCCACACATTTCCGACATGCCGAACGAATTGTATGCCTTCACCCCCAGCATGTCTTCGATACGTCGGCGTTGTTCGTCAGAGTGTGGCTCGGCCCCGATTATCAAAGTACGGAGCTTCGTGTCACGGCGTGGGTCAATCCCCATTTCTTCCATGACTTCGTAAAGTCTTCCCGCATAACTTGGAATGGCATGCAGGGCGGTTGTGCCGAAATCGGTGATAAACTTAATTTGGCGTTTGGTATTTCCTGCAGCGGCAGGAACGGTGAGCATGCCCAGTCGTTCGGCTCCATACTGGAATCCTAACCCGCCTGTGAACATGCCATAACCCGATGAGTTCTGAAAAATGTCTCCTCTGCGGAGTCCTACCATATAGAGACAACGTGCTACGGCATTTGCCCATTCATCCAAATCATGTTGGGTATGGAGGATAACGGTAGGTGTGCCTGTCGTGCCGCTGGAGGAATGTAAGCGCACTACCTTTTCCAACGGTACAGCAGAAAGCCCGAAGGGGTAATGGTTGCGCAAATCTTGTTTGGTGGTAAAAGGTATCTTTTGCAGGTCATCCAGCGAGTGTATGTCTTCCGGCTTTAATCCTATTTCTGCAAAGCGTTGTTTATAAAAAGAAGTGTGCATACAGCGTTGCAAAGTCTGTTGCAACCGTTCCATTTGTAGCTTTTCTATCTCCGGACGTGTCATGGTTTCCAGTTCCGGATGTAAGTACATAGATTCGTGTTTCATGGTCTTTTGTTATCTTTTTTACGGCAAATATAAGGTTTTAAATATAAAAAAGAAAACAAAAGGCGAATATTTCGTAAAATTGATAATAATCTATGCCTTCTGTGTATTGGACTTTTCTTCTATAGGTTGCAGTTTTTTCTTCTTATGTTGTAATACAATGAAAAAGAAGAAGGCGTGAGATTTGTCCGTCGTCCATCAAAAACTGAGGCATCGCCAAACGCCCACTCTAAAAATGAACCAAGAAACAATACTCCCACGCCGCTTTTGTATATGGATGTAACATTTGCTGTATACGTCTGGCATATACACAAAACAGAATGAGCGTCATATTGCCTCTGTCCTTTAGAGTAAAAATTTGGCGAATTTTCAGTTTTAGGACAAAGCAAAAACGCTTTCTTTATTTTCACCGCAAAGATACGTTTTTTTCAATATGACGCTTTTCAGGGAAGCATTATTTCTTGGTAAATGCTATTTTAGAAACTGTTTTGAATTTCTACAAAAAGTTTTTCTTGTCTTGATGTATTCGTTTT
>URCM01000182.1 GCA_900546355.1 uncultured Bacteroides sp. | reverse complement strand
CGGATACATCAAGCCAAGAAAAACTTTTTGGAGAAATTCAAAACAGCTTCTAACTATTCATTCTTAACTATTAACTTGCCTTCGGTCTCTGTGGTGAATTTTCAGGCCAATTTACCTATCAAATAGATAACTCGTCAAGCACCTGGATCAGTGACTTGTCGAGCGGCTTATCTTTCTTAATAGCTTCCGAAAACGGCACGTACACCACTTTGTCATTACGGATACCAATCATCACATTGCGCTGGTCTTCTTTCAGAGCCTCAATAGCACCTACCCCTAAACGGCTTGCCAGAATACGGTCGTACGCACTGGGGGAACCTCCCCGTTGCAAATGTCCCAAAATGGTGACACGCACATCGTATTGCGGATACTCTTTCTTCACGCGCTCGGCATAATGCATGGCTCCTCCGTCCTTCGGCGATTCGGACACAATCACGATACTACTGTTTTTCGATTTACGAAAGCCACGTCCAATAAACTGTTCCAACTGGTCCACGTCGGTCTGGTCTTCCGGTATGATAGCCGCCTCGGCCCCCGAAGCAATCGCACTGTTCTGAGCCAAGAACCCGGCGTCGCGCCCCATCACTTCCACGAAGAAAATACGATCGTGCGAAGTGGCGGTATCACGTATCTTATCCACACATTCCACAATGGTATTCAGTGCCGTATCATACCCGATGGTAGAGTCTGTACCATACAAGTCATTGTCTATCGTTCCCGGCAAACCGATACAGGGCACATTAAATTCGTTAGCAAAAGTCAACGCACCCGTCAGTGAACCGTTTCCGCCAATCACAATCAGCGCATCGATACCAGCCGCCACCATATTGTCATACGCCACCTTTCGTCCTTCTGGAGTCATAAAATCCTTCGAACGAGCAGTTTTCAATATAGTACCTCCACGCTGGATGATACTGCTTACATCCTGCGTGGTAAATTCCTTGATTTCATTCCGGATCAATCCCTCATAACCACGATAAATTCCCTTTACGCTATAACCATTGAATATAGCACTGCGCGTCACGGCACGGATAGCCGCATTCATTCCCGAAGCATCTCCGCCCGATGTCAGGATTCCAATACACTTAATCTGTTTCATACTCATTGTTAGTTAAATCTTCCGCTCTTCCTGTCGGAAAAACGACGCCCAAATGTAGGATTTTCACGGCTAACAGCCCAATCTGCAAGTATAAAATTTATAAAATCCACCGGTCTACCTCTCCTATATCCGTCTTTCTATTGCATTTTCAAGTCTTTTTGTTATCTTCGCACAACGAAATGCGGAAAATCCGTGTGGTTCTTTCTATTCCATTTCCGCAAAACCAATTTTTGTTCCACCATAATAATAAATAGATTCGATGAAGACCGAAAAAGAAAAGATGCTGGCAGGCGAACTATACGACCCCTGCGACAACGAACTGGCGCAATTACGCTCCAATGCCCACAGGCTATCGAAAGCTTATAACGCCACCCACGACACGGAAACGGAACAACGAAAAAGCATCATCGACGAGCTGCTCCCCCTGCACGCCGAAGGGTGTTACCTGGAAGGCCCCGTCTGCTTCGACTATGGCATGTTCACAAAGACAGGCAAGAATTTCTATGCCAACTTCAACCTGACGGTACTGGACAGTGCCCCCGTCACCATAGGCGACAACGTGTTCTTCGGACCGAACTGCACCCTTGCCACCCCAGTGCACCCGCTCGTGGCTGAGGAAAGACGGATGTATGCCGACACGGAAGGCAAGCTGCACGACCAGGAATATGCCCGCCCCATCACCATCGGCAATGACTGCTGGATAGCGAGCAATGTGGTTATCTGCGGCGGAGTCACCATAGGCGACCGCGTGGTCATCGGTGCCGGAAGTGTCGTCACACGTGATATTCCTTCCGATTCGCTTGCCGCCGGAAACCCATGCCGGGTCATCCGTCCCATCACCGAAAAAGACCGGGTGAGCCATTAACGGCCCCTCGGGAAACACCTTATTTTCCACTTCAAACGATTTCAGCCTATCTTGTCACGTATCGAACATGAAAAACGCGTGGTGAAACAGATGATTGCCCTGTATTGCCGTCACAAGGAAGGCAACACCACGCTTTGCCCCGATTGCCAGAAGCTGTCGGAATATGCACACGCGCGCCTGTCGCATTGCCGGTTCGGAGAAAGCAAACCTACCTGCAAGCAATGCCCCATCCATTGTTATAACCCTCAGATGCGTGAACAGATGCGTGCCGTCATGCGCTATGCCGGACCGCGGATGTTGCTTTACCACCCTGTTTCCGCACTCGTGCATTTATGGAGAGAACTCAGATTTTAAAACTCCGCAATATCTGTCGTGTAACGCTTCTCAGTCATTTATATGCATCGGCGTGCGCAAGTATATATGGTGACGGATGCAGGTAGCTGACAGTTCCGTTAGATGATAACAGGCAGTTGATTATTAGAAATTGTAAGCTACCGATTATTAGAAGCTGTTTTGAATTTATCGTGCGATGATTTGGGATGAGTTTTTGAG
>URCM01000181.1 GCA_900546355.1 uncultured Bacteroides sp. | reverse complement strand
AACGGATACATCAAGCCAAGAAAAACTTTTTGAAGAAATTCAAAACAGCTTCTTAATAATTAATAGTGAATAATGAATAACGGCAGATGTTTCCGTTATTAACTATTAATTGTTAATTATTAATTAATAGAAAATGAAGAAGAAAGTCTTATTCATCGACCGCGACGGAACATTGGTCATCGAACCTCCCGTCGACTATCAGCTCGATTCGTTCGAAAAGCTGGAGTTCTATCCTAAAGTGTTCCGAAACCTGCACTTTATCCGCACCCGCCTCGACTTTGAATTCGTAATGGTGACCAACCAAGACGGATTAGGTACGGATTCGTTTCCCGAAGACACGTTCTGGCCCGTACACAACCTCGTGCTGAAAACATTTGCGGGTGAAGGCATCACCTTCGATGATATCTGCATCGACCGCTCCTTCCCCGAAGACCATGCACCTACACGCAAGCCGCGCACAGGGATGCTTACCCGCTATATCCATAACGAGGAATACGACCTTGCCGGGAGCTTTGTCATCGGAGACCGCGCCACGGATGTAGAGCTTGCCAGAAACTTGGGATGCCGGGCTATCCTGTTGCAACCCGATACATCCATCCTGAAAGATACGGAATTGGAAAAGACATGCGCACTCGCCACAACCGATTGGGACCGCATAGCAGAATTCCTCTTTGCAGGCGAACGTATCGCCGAAGTGCGCCGCACCACGAAAGAAACCGACATCCATGTCCGCGTCAACTTAGACGGGAACGGCACATGCGACATCTCTACCGGACTGGGATTCTTCGACCACATGCTGGAGCAAATAGGAAAACACGGAGGCATCGACCTGACCATCCAGGTGAAAGGAGATTTATACGTAGACGAACATCATACGATAGAAGACACCGCCATCGCCTTGGGCGAATGCCTCTATCAGGCATTGGGAAGCAAGCGGGGCATTGAACGCTACGGGTATTGCCTGCCCATGGACGATTGCCTGTGCCAAGTGGCACTCGACTTCGGAGGGCGTGCCTGGCTGGTATGGAACGCTTCGTTCCATCGGGAAAAAATCGGAGAGATGCCTACCGAGATGTTCCTCCATTTCTTCAAGTCGCTGAGCGACGCCGCCCGCATGAACCTCAACATCCGTGCCGAAGGCGAAAACGAACACCACAAGATAGAAGGTATCTTCAAAGCCCTTGCCCGAAGCCTCAAAATGGCCATCCGCCGCGATATCTATCATTACGAAGTGCCGTCGAGCAAAGGAAGCCTATAAAAAAGAAGAATCAAGAATGAAGAACTCTACCAGCTGAGAATTCTTCATTCTTGATTCTTCTTTCTTATTTTCAAGTAGATGATTATTTCAAAAGTTCATTCAATTTAGCGGCGATGTCATCACCACGCAAATCACGTGCAATGATAGTACCTTCCTGATCAACCAATACAGTAGCAGGGATGGCACGTACGGCATACAATTTGGCACCTTCACAATCCCAAGCTTTCAGGTCAGACATCTGTGGCCAAGTGATGTTCAAATCCTTAATGGCTTTCTTCCAAGCTTCTGAATCACGGTCGAGAGATACGCCTACAATTCCGAATCCTTTAGCTTTATACTTATTATAAGCCTTTACAACATTCGGCATTTCTGCACGGCAAGGACCACACCAGCTTGCCCAAAAATCAATCAAAGTATATTTGTTCTTCGCAATGAAATCAGACAATTTAACAGCTTCGCCTTCCGGAGTGTTCATTGTGAAATCAATGTATTTCTGGCCAACGGCAGTCTTGGCCAATGATGCCAAGTGTTCTTTCAACTGATCTACACCTTCTACAGAATTAAGAGAGGCCGGAATCTGTTCTACCAAAGGCTGAATACGGTCTGCATCAAACATACTTGAGAATCTGGTCAACAACTGTACACCAGCAACATTCGTGATGTTAGATGAAATCGTATTGTACACAATTTCACGGCTCAAGCTATCTTTTACGTTCAGTTGATTTTCTGCTTCCTTACGTTGTTCATCACTCAACGAATCATTCTGTGCTTGTTCATACAATGCACGCATTTCTTTGTTGACCGCATAGAATTCTTCGATAAATTTCTGGTAAGCATCGTTACATACCGTACCTGCCACCTTAGACAATTCGTTATTTAAATCCAGCGTAATCGTTCCTGCTTCAAGAAAAATCGGTGAACTGATACCTTTAGCCGGATAAGATACATAACGGCTTTGAGCTATCGTATCGGCTTCTCCCTTAAACTGGAATGCTCCGCCCTTTACAACAGCAGAATCAAGATTGACCATATTTCCGTCAACAAAATTCTGCAAATACACCATTTCACCATCAGCTACATCGGCAATCGTACCATTAACTGTGTAACTTGGTTTTTCCTGACAAGAAGCAAGCGCCAATACACCAGCGGTTGCCATCCACAAAAATGTTTTCATAATTAATGCTTATTTAATTAAAATTTTTGTGGGCAAATTTACGTTTTTTATTTGACAAAACGAGAACTATTCTTTTTTTTTATATTTTTTAAAACGCCACTCTCGTGCACAGGTCCCACATTATACGCTACT
>URCM01000180.1 GCA_900546355.1 uncultured Bacteroides sp. | reverse complement strand
GTCTTTGCGTCTCTGCGTTCGATTTTTTCGCAAACCAATTTTGTTTTACTATAACTGAAAAAATCTGTGTAATCTGTGGTGAAAAAATCAGGCTTCTTTAATATAATTCACAATCCAGGCACCAACTTCTTTCGTACCATACTTAGCTCCGCCTTCCGTCTGGATTTCGGGCGTACGTACGCAAGCATCTAAGGATGCATCTACGGCACGGCGTATCAGGGCACCCTCTTCCTTGCAGTCGAAATATTCGAACAACATGGCTACGGAAAGGATTTGCGCCAACGGATTGGCTATGTTCAAACCCTTTGCCTGCGGCCACGAACCGTGAATGGGTTCGAACACCGGTGTGCTTTCGCCCGTAGAAGCCGAAGGAAGCAGCCCCATCGAGCCGCTGATGCAAGAGCCTTCATCGGTCAGGATATCTCCGAACGTATTCTCGGTCACCATCACGTCGA
The DNA here is from genome assembly GCA_900546355.1 of uncultured Bacteroides sp. GTDB lineage: Bacteria > Bacteroidota > Bacteroidia > Bacteroidales > Bacteroidaceae > Phocaeicola. The sequence goes on along the minus strand of URCM01000180.1, from coordinate 2,334 downwards.
AGAACTTCGGCTCCTGAATCATGCGCATCGCTGCATTGTCGACATACATATAGTCGGTAGTCACCTCGGGATATTGGGGAGCCATTTCCTGGGCTATCTGACGCCACAAGCGTGACGATGCAAGCACATTCGCCTTATCGACTACCGTCAGGTGCTTACGGCGTTTCATTGCATACTCGAAACCCACCTTCAAGATACGTTCGATTTCGGGACGGGTATAATAATTGGTATCATACGCCTTGTCGTTATCCTGGTATTTCTCGCCGAAATACATACCGCCGGTCAGCTCGCGGATGCAAATGAAATCGGCACCATCGACCAGTTCGGCACGCAAGGGAGACTTATGCAACAAGCATTTGAAGGTCTGTACCGGACGAATGTTGGCAAACAATCCCAACTTCTTGCGCATGGCAAGCAAGCCTTGTTCGGGACGTACCTTTGCCGTAGGGTCATTATCGAATTTAGGGTCGCCTACTGCCGAGAACAATACGGCATCGGCATTCTTACATACCTGATAGGTTTCTTCGGGGAACGGGTCGCCTACCTTATCGATGGCATCCGCTCCACAAAGAGCATATTCGTAACTTACTTTATGTCCAAACTTCTCACAAACAGCCGTCATGACATCGACTCCCTGAACAGAGATTTCAGGTCCGATACCGTCACCGGCCAATACTGCTATTTTAAAATCCATACTACTTTAGATTTAAACTTATTCTTCTATTATATTCAACATTTTAATGGTCGCCTTGATAGCCGCCTCCGTCTGGTCGGCATCCAGTCCACGGGTACGGAACTCACGGTCCTCGTAATTCCACGTGATGACGGTCTGTACGAAGGCATCGGTACGTCCGCCGGGAGGAATGGTCACGGCATAATTGGTCAGCATCGGGAACTTGCGTTGCAACGTACCTTTATATATCTTGCGCAGGGCACGCACGAAGGCATCATACTGGCCATCGCCCGACGAACTTTCCTGATACACCTTGCCGTTGATTTCGATGCTGAGCGTAGCCATCGGCTTCAAGCCTTGGGCAAGGGTGACGAAATAGCTCAACAATTTCACCTTGTTTTGCGCTCCGTCGTGTTTCAGCACATCACTGATGATGTAGGGCAAATCTTCCTGTGTCACCAGTTCTTTCCGATCGCCCAATTCGATGATACGTTCGGTCACTTTCCGCATCGAATCTTCGTCCAGTTCCAAGCCCAGGCTTTCCAGGTTCTTGCGGATATTCGCCTTGCCCGAAGTCTTTCCCAAAGCATACTCGCGTACCCTGCCGAAACGTTCGGGAAGCAAATCGTTGCAATACAGGTTATTCTTATTATCCCCGTCGGCATGCACGCCCGCTACCTGCGTGAAAACACTTTCGCCCACTATCGGCTTATTGGCAGGAATACTCATGCCCGAATACGACTCGACCACCCGACTCACATCGTTCAGACGGCTTTCGTCGATATTGGTCACGGCATGGAAATGATCTTTCAAAATCGCCTGCACACTGGCAAGGGGAGCATTGCCCGCCCGTTCGCCCAAACCGTTGATGGTGGTATGAAGCCCTTTCACTCCACTCAATACAGCTGCCAGCACGTTGCTCACGGCAAGGTCGTAATCGTTGTGCGCATGAAAATCGAAGTGCAGGTCGGGATAACGTTTCTTCATCTTCCGCATATACTCAATGACCTGCAGCGGATTGAGAATGCCCAACGTATCGGGCAACATGAACCGACGGATACCGCAATCCTTTAAGCCGTCGACCAGCCCAAAGACATAAGCGGGCGAATCTTTCATTCCGTTGCTCCAGTCCTCCAGATAGACGTTGACATCCAAATCCCGCTCATGCGCATACGATACCACCGCCCGTATGTCCTCGATATGCTCGTCAAGAGTCTTCTTCAGCTGGTACGTGCAATGCTTCTCCGAGCCTTTCGTAAGCAAGTTAATGACCCTGCATCCAGCATCGTGAATCCAGTCGACCGACACGTGGCCGTCGACAAACCCCAACACTTCGACCCGCGGAAGCATGTTCCGCCGCGCCGCCCAGTCGCATATCATCCTTACCGCATTGAATTCCCCTTCAGACACCCGTGCCGAAGCTACTTCCACACGATCGACTTTCAAGTCTTCAAGCAGTAAGCGGGCAATCATTAATTTCTCATGGGGCACGAACGACACGCCATTGGTCTGCTCGCCATCGCGGAGCGTGGTGTCCATGATTTCTATTCTCGGATGATTTTCCATAAAACTTTTTTTACTCACCTCAGATTACACAGATTTAATCTTTAGAAGCTGTTTTGAATTTCTCCAAAAAGTTTTTCTTGGCTTGATGTATCCGT
>URCM01000179.1 GCA_900546355.1 uncultured Bacteroides sp. | reverse complement strand
ATGCCTCAAAAACTCATCCCAAATCATCGCACGATAAATTCAAAACAGCTTCTAACATAGCAAATCCTCCTTCTATTCTTCAATCACCCACTTCTCCACCGTCCGTGTTCCCGACGAGAAATTAACGCCTATCAGGTAAAGTTTGCGCTTGTCCGTCTGGAAAGGGAGAGCATAGTGGTTGTCTTTGATTTGCTGGAGAGCTTCTTCAGCACTTTTATCCAATTTCAGCTCGATGATATAAATGTAGTCTTTCGTCTGAATAGTCACGTCTATGCGGCCTTGGCTGGTAGCTTGTTCCACCTGCACATTATAGCCCAACATGATAAAAATCAGGTAGAGCGTATTTTGGAAATCCTTTTCCTTGTCCGCCCCTGCCACCATGTAGCTTCTGCCTGCCAGCATGGTCTGGATGACTTGCAACAGTTCATCGGGACGGCCTTGACTGATAGCAACTGTCATTTTGTAAAGATAACCGTCAACACTCGACTTTCGGTGGGACGTGTAATAAGGTAGCAGGAAATCGAAGAAGCCCCGTTCCACTTCCCCATTAGGGAAACCAAGCCGTATGCCCATGTATGGGTCACGCCCCTTTATGGTGAGGTAACCGCTTTGAAACAGCACTGGAATAGGGTCATCATAATCCTCGTCGACACTCAAAAGTGTTGATGCGCTGACATAAGTCTCCTTTAATTCGCTCAACTCGTAGTCGTCCTGTTGCAGCAGTTTGACCAAAAACGTGGGGGTGCCTGTAGCAAACCAGTAGTCGCTAAAGACTTTTTTCGCAAACGTATTGAGCAGGCTGAACGGATTATAGATACCTACGCTGTCTTGCCAAAAATGGTAACCGTCGTATTGTTGACGTAATTTCTCGCAAGCCTCCTCAAAGGTCATACCGTTGGCATCGGCAAGCTCGCGGATGGATTCGTCGAAATAATCGTGCAGTTCCTGTTCGGATATGCCACAGATGTCCACATAGCGTGGATCCATGGTGATGTCATCCGGATTGTTCAGTTCGCTGAAGATACTGACGTGGCTGAACTTGCTCACGCCCGTGATGAAGGCGAAACGGATGCAGGCATCCAACGATTTGAGCACGGAGAAGAAGGCTTTCAGCGTATTCCGGTACGCATCGTGCAACGGTTTGTTGTCGATGGAGTTAAGCAACGGCTTGTCGTATTCATCAACCAGCACCACCACTTGCTTGCCGGTCTGCTCGTAGACACGTCGGATAACACCCTTGAATCGCAATTCGGCATTCACTTCCGTCGGCCTTGAACCATAAACTTGCTCCCACTGGGCAAGCAAATCATTCAGGAAGTCATCCAAGTCGACCTCCTTGTCGTACTTGCCGGTATTAAAATCAATATGAAGCACAGGATATTGCACCCAGTCGGTTTCCAGCTTCTCAATGGCCAATCCTTTGAAAAGTTCCTTCTTGCCCAAGAAGTATGCCTCCATGGTAGAGACCAGCAGGGACTTTCCGAACCGGCGCGGACGGCTAAGGAAATAGAATTTCCCTCTCAACGCCATCTGGTAAACCAATGCCGTCTTGTCAACGTAAACGAATCCTCTCGTGCGGATGTCAGCGAAGCTTTGTATGCCTATAGGGTACAGCATGTGAATGTAAGTTTTTAAGTTCGTAAGTTCTTCACTCTTGATACAAAGGTAGTGAATATTCTTCAAACGGCAAAACTTTGTGCCCTTGTTCATTGTCAATTGTCCATTGTAATTAGGACTTATCCATCTCCGCTTTCAAATGCAGTTTCCTTACGAAACGCATGTCATGTTCGACCATGATACGCACCAGTTCGGGGAACGGAGTCTTGGTAGGATTCCAGCCCAACATCTCCTTGGCTTTGGCAGGGTCGCCTAAAAGCTGTTCCACTTCACACGGGCGAAAATACTTGGGATCTACTTCTACCAGCACACGACCGGTCGACTTATCAATGCCTTTCTCGTTTGTACCGCTTCCTTGCCAATCCAACTCCATGCCTAAGTATTGGAATGCCAACGTGCAGAACTCGCGCACGGTATGCATCTCGCCTGTGGCTATCACAAAGTCTTCGGGCGTGCTGTTCTGCAGGATGAGCCACATACATTCTACATAATCTTTGGCATAACCCCAATCGCGACGGGCATCCAGGTTGCCCAAATAGAGCTTGTCTTGAAAGCCCTGCTTGATGCGTGCGGCGGCAAGCGTAATCTTCCGCGTCACGAAATTCTCGCCACGGCGTTCGCTTTCGTGGTTGAACAAGATACCGTTTACGGCAAACATGCCGTAACTCTCGCGGTAGTTCTTTGTAATCCAGAAACCGTATTGCTTTGCCACTCCGTAGGGCGAACGGGGATAAAAAGGTGTGGTTTCTTTTTGTGGAACTTCCTGTACCTTGCCGAAAAGCTCGGAGGTAGAAGCCTGATAGATGCGGCACGTCTTGTCAAGTCCGCAGATACGTACGGCTTCCAACAGACGTAACGTGCCGACGGCATCGGCTTCGGCTGTATATTCGGGCACATCGAACGATACCTTTACGTGGCTTTGTGCTGCCAGGTTATATATCTCTGTAGGATGGATGTCGCTGATGATACGAATCAGTGAACTGGAATCGGTCATGTCGCCCCAATGAAGATTGACCAGCCGGTTGCGTTTCATGTCGCGCACCCATTCGTCGAGATACAGATGCTCAATACGTCCGGTATTGAATGAAGAAGAACGGCGCAGAATGCCGTGCACTTCGTATCCTTTTTCTATCAAAAACTCGGCAAGGTAAGAACCGTCTTGTCCGGTAATGCCGGTGATTAATGCTACTTTTCTCATGTATTTAGTTTTTTATAGTCAATCAGAAATGGATTGCGAAAAATCCGTTAATCCTTTATAT
>URCM01000178.1 GCA_900546355.1 uncultured Bacteroides sp. | reverse complement strand
GCCTCAAAAACTCATCCCAAATCATCGCACGATAAATTCAAAACAGCTTCTTAGCGCAGAGATACCTTTATGTCGGTCTCTGCGCTAAATCAATCAAGCCATTGCCTGGCGTTTGAATTGTTTGACCTGGTTATAAAGCATGAAGGCAGCTATCACACTGGCGGTAAGGTCGGAGATGGGCATACTGAACCAAATGCCGTCCACTCCCCAGAAGAGCGGGAGAATCAGCAAGAGCGGGATAAGTATCATCACCTGCCGGCTTAGCGAAAGGATGATGGCTTTTCGTGCCATGCCGATGCTTTGGAAGAAGTTCGACGTGACCATCTGGAATCCGATGATGGGGAAGAACATTACCGTAATGCGCAGCCCGCGTGCCGAAAGTTCTATTAAGGTTTGGTCGGTAGTAAATGCCTTTGCCACCAGTTCGGGTATCAGTTCGCCCACCAGGAAGCCGGTAGTGGTTACTATCGTGGCGGCTATCACGGTGATTTTCATCACTTGGTTCACACGTGCGTATTGGCGTGCGCCGTAGTTGTATCCGGCTATGGGCTGCATGCCTTGGTTCAGTCCCATTACAATCATCACGAAGAGGAAGCTGATGCGGTTCACGATGCCGAACGCCCCGATAGCGAGGTCTCCGTCGTATAGCTTCAGTCCTTTGTTGATTAGGATGACAATCATGCAGGCGGCAATGTTCATGAAGAAGGGTGCCAGCCCGATGCCGATGATGTTCTGCACCAAGTTGCTCCGCAAGCGGTAAATGCCTTTCTTCAGGCGAAGCAGTTCGTTTTTCCGGCAGAAGAGTTTGATTTGCCACGTCAGGGCGATGATTTGCGCCAATACGGTTGCCATCGCCACTCCCTGGATACCCCAATGGAACACGAAGATGAATATCGGGGCAAGAATGGTATTGATGCCCACTGTCATGATTGTGGCGAACATCGCCTTTTGCGGATAACCCGCCGCGCGGAGCACCGAGTTCAGCCCCAGATACATGTGGGTCACTACATTGCCCAGCAAGATAACAACCATGTAATCGCGTGCGTAGGAAATGGTCGCTTCACTTGCTCCGAAGAAATACAGAATCGGGTCGAGAAACAAGAGGGTAAGAATGGTAAATCCGATACCGATTAATACATTCAGCGATATCACGTTACCTAAAATCAACTGGGCGGTGTCATAATCTTTTTGTCCTAATTTCACCGAAACGAGTGTAGAGGCACCTACGCCCACCAGTGAGCCGAATGCGGCGGCAAGGTTCATCAAGGGGAAGGTGATGGCAAGGCCAGAGATAGCCATTGCACCCACACCGTGACCGATGAAGATACTGTCAATCATGTTGTAAAGTGAAGAAGCCGTCATAGCGATGATGGCAGGGACGGCATACTGCATCAATAGTTTTCCGATGGGTTGTTCGCCCAGTTCGGTTGCTGTTCCTTTTTGCGACATAAAACTCTTTTTACCTTTAAAATTCGGGTGCAAAGGTAATCAAAATTAGTGAAGAATGAAGGATGGGGAGCGGAGAAATCGTGAAATGTAAGGGCTAATTTTTCATTCTTCTTTCTTCTTTCTTCATTTATAATTATATCTTTGCATAAAGAACCTGTATTTTTATGGAACATACTCCTTTATCTCTCTACGAATTGAATGCCCTGGTGCGTCAAAGTGTCCGCTTGTGTATGCCCGATGCGTATTGGGTGCAGGCGGAATTGAGTGATGTGCGGACCAATTATTCGGGGCATTGTTATTTGGAATTTGTGCAGAAAGACCCGAAGAGCAACGCGTTGCTTGCCAAGGCGCGGGGAATCGTCTGGAGCAATGTGTTCCGTGAGTTGAAGCCTTATTTCGAACGCGAAACCGGACAGGCATTCGTGGCTGGGCTGAAAGTGCTGGTAAAGGTGACGGTAGATTTTCATGAATTATACGGTTATTCGCTTACGGTATCCGATATTGACCCCACGTATACGCTGGGGGATATGGCAAAGCGGAGAAGGGAAATCTTGCAACGTTTGGAAGAGGAAGGCGTGCTTACATTAAATAAGGAGTTGGATTTGCCCGAACTTGCCCAGCGCATTGCCGTAATCTCTTCGCCCACGGCGGCGGGATACGGAGATTTTTGCGACCAGTTGGAACGTAATGCGTTCGGGTTTGTGTTTTATACCAAGTTGTTTCCGGCGGTGATGCAAGGCGAGCAGGTAGAGGCTTCCATCATCCGTGCCTTGAACCGGATAAACGCCGAGGCCGGCCGTTGGGACGTGGTGGTGATTATCCGTGGAGGAGGTGCTACGTCCGACTTGTCGGGTTTCGATACCTACGAATTGGCTACAAATTGTGCCCAGTTTCCCATACCTATTATTACAGGTATCGGACACGAGCGGGACGATACGGTGATAGACATGGTGGCACATACCCGTGTAAAGACTCCTACGGCTGCTGCCGAGTTCTTAATCAATCATTTGCGCGAGACCGCCGACCGGCTGGAACAATATGCTTCATTCTTTTATCAAGAAGTCCCCGGTTGGCTGGGTGAGCAAAAGGAACGGCTGGAGCTGTTTGTGGCACGCATCCCGGCACGGGTGCAGATGCGCCTCCAAAACGAGGGCTTCCGGCAAGAACGGCTGGTGAAACGTATTCATTTGGCTTGGCAAACCCGTGTGATGAGGGAAACTTACCGTTTGCAACTCGACGGGCGGTTGAATGTGGCGTTGCAATCCCGCCTGCAACGGGAAACCCAGCACCTGCTGTTGATTGAGCAACAAGTCAAATCGGCATCTCCAGACCTGCTGTTGCAGAAAGGATATAGCATTACATTGAAAGACGGTAAGGCGGTGACAGACCCAGCTTTGCTCTCGCCGGGTGACAAGATAGTGACGCGAGTAGCAAAGGGGGCATTCAAGAGTAAAGTAATAGAGGAATGAATTTTTTCTTGAAGTGTTTTGTGATGATAGTAATTTGCGATTGATTATAAATAACAATAGTTAGTTATTCAAGTTTCGCAAGTTCAACTTGCAGGTTTTAATCTATAAATGTCGCAAATATGTTTCATA
>URCM01000177.1 GCA_900546355.1 uncultured Bacteroides sp. | reverse complement strand
TCGCCTTGCCGCTGCCTTCCTGCAACAAGTGATTCAATTTCGGATAAGATTTGAAATATGCATTCTTGCAGCGCAACAAACCGGAACGCCATAAACCGAAGTCTTCCATAGTCACCTGATAATCTCTCTCCCCTTGAAGAACAAATATAGGCAGCTTTAGTTTAGCGGCAACTTCCACCGGTTTGTAAGCATTGGCAAACAGCCAATATGAGCGGGGCTGCCCCAATGGCAAGGAAATCGTTTCATCAAACTCTTCCGTACCAAGCTTTTTGACATTAGCCAACTGTTGTTTCAGCTCATCAAGTTGAACCTTTACATTGACTGAAGAATCCGTCAAAGAAGAGGTATAATAAAACTGTTCCTCAAGAGCATCTTCAAGCGATCTTGCCAGTCCGGCAAGGATAATGATACCTGCCAAACCTTTCGAACGCCCGGCAATACGAGGAGCCAATGTACCTCCCAGGCTGTGCCCCAACACATACACACTGTCAGAAGCCAGCTCGGGCAAAGCCCTTACCTGCTCCACTATGGCAACGGCATCGTCCACGGCCTCAGTATCATAATCGAGTTCGCGACCGGCAGGAACGCAAGCCGCACCATATGCCTTTGTCCGTTTTTCATAGCGGACGACAGCAATGCCGCGTTTCGCCAATCCCCAGGCAAGGTCACGGAAAGGCTTGTTGGGACCTATCGTCTCGTCACGGTCGTGAGGACCGGAACCATGTACCAGAATAACACAAGGAACCCTGCATACATCCGAACCGACTGCCCTCTTGGGCAAAGTCAACGTTCCGGGAAGCTTGTAGCCGTCGGCTCCCAGCGTAATATCCCTTTCATCCATTTTTGTCTTATCATAGGCTACCGGTTGGGCAGTGCTAACAGCAGGTGCAGGGACCAGCCGGATTGTATTCAGTGCCCCGTCAGCATCAAAAGCCACCAGAAAACGGAGATTATAACGTTCAAATTCCACATCGGAATAATAGATAGTAATTCCCTGGGCAGAATCGGTCTTCCATTCTCCTTTTGATATGGATTTACCAAACATTTTCTCTGCTTGCCGGAAAGAATCATTGAAGAGTGCCGGAGCTAGTTTCTTCTGCAACTCCCGGTTCAATGCCGCATGGATACTGTCACCTTGCCCTGCCACAAACAATTCATAAATGTGCTGCGCGCGCGCAGTATTCGCATCTTGTGCAAAGCCCCCATATACATTGCCCAGCAAGAGCAGTATAAGAGCCCATCGTCCTATAACCCCCATCTCTTTCATCCGTATCCTTTATCAATGGTTCAACGTTCCCGTATTGACTACCGGTTGTGCAGCCTCGTCCGCACAAAGCACTACCAACAGATTGCTGACCATTGCTGCTTTCTTGTCTTCGTCCAGTTCAACAATTTCTTCTTCAGAAAGTTTATGGAGCGCCATTTTTACCATAGAGACTGCCCCTTCCACAATCTTCTCGCGTGCCGTAATGATGGCGGATGCTTGCTGGCGACGCAGCATCACAGCAGCAATTTCGGGTGCATACGCCAGATAGTTGATGCGGGCTTCCACCACTTCCATACCCGCCATGGCCAGACGCTCGTTCAACTTCTGTTCCAACTGCTCATTGATTTCCTCGCCACCGGAGCGAAGCGTCAGTTCCTCCGTATCAGCCTCATTATCATCATAGGCATACTGACCGGCAACTTGACGAAGGGCGGCATCACTCTGTATCTTCACAAAGTTCTCGAACGCATTCATACGGTTGGCCACCGCATTACCAAGGCTCACCTGGTTGGCATTGCCTGCTGTGGGAGTGGATGCAGCCATCGTCTGCGAGTCAATCTCAAACATGGCTTTATAAGTATCTTTCAACTTCCACACCAATACCAATCCTATAAGTATGGGATTGCCAATCTTATCATTCACCTTTATCGGCTCCACATCCAGATTGCGTGCACGAAGCGAAAGCTTCTTCTTATTAAGAAAAGGGTTTACCCAGAAAAAGCCGGTCTCCTTGAACGTCCCTTTATATTTGCCAAAGAACACCATGGCACGCGCCTCGTTCGGCTCCAGCTCCATATAGCCGGCAAACAGAATGAACCATACCAAACACAAACACACCGAAAGGATCAAGGTAGGCACAGAAATGAGAAATCCAAAGATTATCACCGCCGTAAGCACTACCAAATGAAGGAACAAGGCCAGAAAGCCATTCATCTTGAAACCACTGAAACCACACTCTTTTGTTTCCATATTCTATAAATTTAATTGATATCATAATGATATCACAAATATATCAATTAAAATTAGAGAAGTACAAAGAAACAAGGGAGTTAACATATAGTATTAAGGATTATTAAGAACATGTATTCCCAGTATATAAAAATTCCGCTTGAGGGTCATAACTCACCCTCAAGCGGAAAACTTTTTTTGACTCTGTCAGTGATGTATCAAGGCTGAATGACAAAAGACCGGCGCAGCAAATCAGCAGTTTGCGAGCTACCGCCCACCATCAGTTCATAACTGCCTTCGGAAACGCACATGGTATTGCTTTGCGGATTCCACCACACCAACTCTTTATCACCCAAATCAAACTCTACATCGACCGTCTTTCCTGCCGGGATATGTACCCGCTTGAAAGCACGCAATGCCTTGCTCGGTCCTTCTACATCATCGTTTTTCTTCAAATAGACCTGCACAACCTCTTCACCGTCACATTTGCCGGTATTGGTTACGGGGACATTCAATCTCAATTTCTCACCGGACTTTATATTATCCGAACCAAGCACCACAGCGCCATAGCAGAAAGAGGTATAGCTCAATCCATGACCGAAGGGGAAAAGCGGTTCCTGGGTCATGTAACGGTAAGTCCGGCCGGTCATATTATAATCCTCAAAATCAGGAAGCTGTGACACATTACGGTAGAAGGTGACCGGCAAGCGTCCTGCCGGATTGTAATCACCGAACAAGACTTCGGCTACAGCCGTACCACCTGCCTGACCGGGATACCATGCCTGCAGGATAGCTCCACACCTCCCGGTTTCCGGCTCCAAGCCGATAGGAGAACCTGAACAGTTCACCAACACCACCTTTTTACCGGCACGGTGCAAAGCGGCAATCAGTTCCCGCTGGACAGCAGGCAACTCTATATCGGTACGGTCGCCTCCTCTGAATCCGGGAAGCTCAACACCCATCTCCTCGCCTTCGAGGTTCGGAG
>URCM01000176.1 GCA_900546355.1 uncultured Bacteroides sp. | reverse complement strand
GGAAGATGAGGAACTCTATACGCTTGTCGCATACTCAAAGGCTATGAAGAGGAACCTAAACTTGTCAAAGAACTCATTGATATAGCTGCCTATAGGGCAGCGTAAAAATGTTTACAAATAACAATTTTATAACTAACTATTGTTATCTAAAACAGAATAGAAATAATGCGACAGAATTTCATAAAAGAAGAAAAGAGACGACATCTCGTGTTCTATTTTACCGCAACAGGCAACAACCTGTATGTTGCCAGGCAGTTCTCGGATAAGCCACTCAGCCGGGGAAAAGAACAGGAATGCAAGATACCGCCATCCTGCCATCTCGATTAAAGAAATCATTGAAGCTAATAAACAATAGAGTATGAAATTACTGAAGAATCTTCTGTTGTCCGCCCTGATGCTATGGGGCGGCGTATGCGCTACCTATGCGCAAGAGAAAACGATGACGGCGGGCGTGCCCGTAGTCAAGTTGAACAACGGCGTGGAGATGCCCCGCTTTGGTCTCGGCACGTTCCTCCAGCCCAGTGACGAAGTGTGCGAACAGTCGTGCCTCACCGCCTTAAAAGCCGACTACCGCCACATCGACACCGCCCATGCCTACCAGGACGAGGCAGGTGTAGGCCGCGCCGTGAAGGAAAGCGGCAATAAAGAAGATAGCCGAAGCCCACGGCAAGACCCCGGCGCAGGTCATCCTGCGCTGGCACATCCAGGAAGGCTTCTCCGTCATCCCCGGTGCATCGAATCCCGACTACATCAAGGAGAACATCCAAATCTTCGACTTCCAGTTGACCGACGACGAGATGCAGCAGATGCGCTCGCTCAACAAGGAGAAGCGTTTCTTCAACGCCACGCTGGAGGATGTGGAGAAGATGGTTTGGGGGGCAAGGCTGTAGAAGCGTGTTTGACAAGCATTTCCAAAGCGAAAGTTTCAAGGATGTTTTGTCTAACCCCGTTGGGGCAAATCGTGCTGTGGGGAATTTTCCCGCCGGTGACTTTGCCCCAATTGTCTGTTTTCTGTTATCTTCGCAGATAAATTAAAAGAAATAGAAATGGATATACAGCTTTTAGGGAAGCATCACATCGAAATGTGCAGCCGGTTGTTCATGGATACATTCTCACGCGAACCTTGGAACGAACAATATGAATCGGACAAGGAGGTGATCAGATACTTTATAGACTTTCTGTCGCTGGACAGCTGCTTAGGATTTGTCGGATTGGAAGACGGGCGTTTAATTGCCCTTTGTATCGGGATGCGCAAACCTTGGCTGAAAGGTGTAGAATATTACATCGACCAGTTTTGTATCGCTCCCGATTACCAACAGAAAGGAATAGGTAGTCGTTTCCTTGCGGAGATAGAACGTCGCATAGCGGATTTGGGAATGAAAGGCATCCTGCTCAACACGGAAAAAAGTTATCCTTCATTCAACTTCTATCGCAAAAACGGATTTATGGAAATAGAAGGGTTGGCAGTAATGGGAAAGGAATAATCGCTCTTGAACGTGTTTTTCCAGAAGACATCGGATCGGAAGGCAGAAATTACGAAGCGGTGCGGAGTCGTTACACACAGTCCGGCGAAAGAGGAAAGACCGGTTGGCTAATAAACAACAACGGGAAACATGCAAGTTGCCATGTCTCCCGTTGTCGCTTGTGCCTTTTTTACGGATTGTCCGAACCTCGGACGGCACTTATCGGGACGGATTGGCGTTGTCGGAGATAATGAGGGCAAATGTTAACATACCTTAGTCCGGAACAGAGGCTACCTCAGTCCGGAACTAATGTAGGATGAGTTCCGGACTTAGCTCTTATCGGTTTTCTTCCCAGAAGCGGACAGCATCCGTCAGCCCGTAACTACTTCAATCCTCATCTTGCAATCCGGTTCGCCTTGCAAAATGGAATGGCAGAGTTTCACCTGAAAATCCCGCCCTTTCCAAAGGCTTTGCAAAGAGTAGAGGACACTCTGACGGGAACATTCACAGAGCATAGGCGTTGTGACATAGCCTTTCTTACACAAATGGCAAGTACATTCCAAGAAGGTAAGGTAATAGATACGCCCTTTCTCTACGACCTCGCCTTTTACTCCCGGAATCCATTCGCCAGCTGAAAGAAAACATCCATATCCCCTCCAGCATCTTCATAGAGTTTTCTGTAAATGGAAAGCGTGCCGCCGTCCACGCAGTTCTTGCCACATTCCGAAAAGAAAGCACTCCGTTGCTCCGGCGAGAGCCGGGCTATGCTTTTTCAAATCCTTTGAACCAATCTGATAGTTCCATATACAGTGTAAGTGTTCTTTATTTATGCTTGAATCATTTTTAAGGCGTTTCTCTTTGCTGCTGTTATGCTTGGAGATATATCTTGCGGTATCATATCCAAACACAACATCAGTTCCTGACATAATTCAGGATAAGGTTTACACATTCTTGCGGCAAGCTTAATCATCATAGAACGTGAACTATTGCTTTCTTTGTGGTCTGCCAGATGCATAAGGCAGTAATCCAACAATTTACCGTTTAGCCCGTTTATGGGCAAATCTGAGAGAATGGACAATACCAATCCACGACGAATATAAAGCTTTGTGGATGTTGCCATGTCAACCAACTCCCCATAGTGTGGAAGAAGATAAATTCCTTTGTCCTCTTTAGAAAGGTGGGACAGCACCCACGCTGCATTGTTAGCTACTTGCGGATTGGCCGCTTGCTTCATTTGGGTAAACATTGCTTCGATGCCGCATTCATCGTGACGAAGATTGCCGGCCAATGCCATGACTTGCGATTTTGAAAGCCTACTATCCAATGGGGGCATAAGAAACATATATTTGACTTATTTCCTTTTAATGGTCTGACATTTACGTTGGGTCATTTCTTCGGCAAAAGCATGTTCGCCATGTTCCTTGATGTAACGGATGCAGGCGGCACGGTCGGAATTGAACAGAAAGGCGAACACCTTACCTATCCAATTGGAAAACACCTTACATTCCTTTACATCATGCGGACATTTGGCGCAGGTATTGAACTTGTTTTCTTGACAACACGAACGGATTTTACACCAGGTCGCCTTTTCATTGCGTTTGCATCCGGGGCATTTCCCAATCAAGAACTTGCGGCAAGCTCCGCAATAAAGACCGCAAGCGGCGATGCATTGAGTATCGGGTACGATAGGTTTCATAAATATCAGATGTTGGAGTGAGAAAATTCGCCGTTAATCCAGAAAGTGGCTTCCTTACCAACGAAGTGA
>URCM01000175.1 GCA_900546355.1 uncultured Bacteroides sp. | reverse complement strand
AATCGGGAAGGGATAACAACACTACATTGGCGTAGGGCAAAGGCCGGTTCTTCTCGTCCGTCACCTTGCCCGAATAAGTCTGTGCCGAGAGTGTAAATGCCGTGCACAGACACAGCAAGAAGGATAAAATCTGTCTCATATCTGTTGATTGTCTTTGTTTTGTTTGGCGTAAAGTTAAAGACTATTATTCGATAAAACAAGGAATCTATCTATACAGCACTAATCCTATAAACAGCTTATAATAAATGGATTATCAATTTTGATGAAAGTGGAATCTATACACGTGCAGCATATTCAGGATTCCCAGCTCATAAGTCCGGGCTATTTTTGTTCGTGATGCCAAAGGATGAATAGATTTCACAATGTAAAGGTAAACCACTGCAATCCATTCGCAGGAGCTTTTGAAAAATATTTCCCCAAAATTCCATAAAAAAGAGAGGAAGTGAACGAGATACGTTATCTTTGCATACGTTACATCCTACAAAAAACATCAGTTTATGGACAGCAGAGAACTTAAAGACCGCTACGTCAACCCATACACCGATTTCGGATTCAAGAAGCTATTCGGAACGGAAATGAACAAGGACCTCCTCATCAGCTTCATCAACAGCCTGCTGAACGGAAAGGAAGTGGTGAAAGACCTTACTTACCTCAACACCGAACAACTCGGCACAAGCGAAGCAGACCGAAAGGCAGTATTCGACGTCTATTGCGAGAACGAAAACGGAGAGAAGATACTCGTCGAGATGCAGCGAGGGGAACAGCAGTTCTTCAAGGACCGCAGCCTCTACTACGCCACCTTCCCCATACGCGAACAAGGACAGAAAGGAGAATGGGACTATCGGCTGAAAGCCGTCTACGTCATCGGTATACTCAACTTTAAATTCGATGAGCAGAACGATGATTACTATCACCACGAAGTGAAGCTTACGGACACACGCACCAAAGAGGTGTTCTACGACAAGCTGACGTTCATCTACCTGGAAATGCCTAAGTTCAACAAGAAGGAAGAAGACCTGCACGGCATGTTCGAGAAATGGCTCTTCGTGCTACGCAACCTGTCTCGCTTATTAGAACGTCCCAAAGCCCTGCAAGAGCGAATCTTCACCAAGTTGTTTGAAGCCGCAGAAGTCGCAAAGTTCACCAAAGCAGAATACGACAGCTACGAAGAAAGCCTGAAAGTGTACCGAGACTGGATAAACACCATTAATACGGCGGAACAGAAAGGAGAGAAAAAAGGATTCAAGAAAGGAGAAAAAATCGGAATCGAAAAGGGAGAAAAGAAGAAAGCAATGGAGATGGCACGCCTGATGAAAGCCGATAATGAGCCTATTGACAAAATCATCAGATATACCAATTTATCCGAAGAAGAAATAAACAGCTTGTAGGTTAGTTTGTAAGTTTTTTAGTTTTTAAGTTCGTAAGTTCTTGAGTTAAACATCAGAAGAACTCAAAAACTTAAAAACTAAAAAACTCAGGAACTCACCATCACATTCTGCTTCGCTGCTCCTGACCTGCTCCCGTACCTTTGTACTTGCTCTTCGTAGCGTTGAACTTGTAACGTAAGGTCAGGCGGAAAGAACGGCGGGCTTCTTGGTCAAGCATGGTCGTACGCTTGCTGTTATATTGCATTGCCCGTGCCTGGCTGGAATTGAACAAGTCCGTACCTTGCAGTTGCAGGCTGAGACGCTCGTTCAGGAAAGTCTTCAGGATGCTGAAATCTGCCGACCAGCCCGCCTCCGTCTGTTGCCAGTTATCCTGACTGCCGGCCGTTACGGCGGACAAGTCCACATCCAAACCGATTCCCCAAGGCAAACGGAAATGGTTATTCCAGGAGAAATTGCCCATCGGATTGTTGAAGTTCTTCAACCCGTCGGGTGTATCTACCTTATACCATTGCTGGAGGAGCATCAACGTCAACCGAGGAGACCAGATGCCGATGGTGGGAGACAAAGACAAGGTGGCATACAGCTTGTCCGAATCGAACTTGTTGACCGGGACAAACATCGAAACGGAAGGATTGTCATCCGAATAAGCCTCGCTTATCTGAATAAGCACGTCTTTCGTATGGGTATAGGCAGCATTGAAGTAAACCCACTTGTACGAAGCGTCCAGCGAAAGCCGGTTAATGAACGAAGGCTGGAGCAAAGGGTTGCCGCCTTCGTATGTATAACGGTTGACGTAATGGATGTCGCTCCGCAAAAGACCGTAAGCGGGACGTTCGATGCCGCCCGTATAATTAATCGAAAGTTGCGTCTTGCCTACGGGAAGGGCAAGCGAAACGGTTGGGAACACATTGTCATACGTACGGCTTTGCTCTCCGATACGGACTCCTCCTTCGTAATAATTAGACGCAAGATGTTCGTAACGCACACCCGCTTGAGCTTGCAAATTACCGAAACTGCGGGCATATTCCGCAAAAGCCGAAACGGCATTCTCACGGATATTGCTATGCACATCCTCCAAAACGCCTTGGGCATTCACATAATCGGTCACACGGTCGGTATAAGTGTATTCACCGCCAAAAGAAAAATTGCCACCTCCCAACGGACGGCTTACCACCAATTTAGCCGCATAAAGCGTATTGTCGTTTTTATTGTCCGTAGTGATGACCTGCTCTTGCAAAGGGCTTCCTTCCGTTGTATATTGTTCCGTCACGTCCTGCAACGACTTTGTATACGACCAAAGCCCGTCGGCATTGAAGTCGATGTTCCAATCGCCCAACTGACCGTTATAGTAAACGTTCAGCGCATGGCTGGTGGCAGGATACCGCTGCGTACCCCGGCTGGTGTTTTCCTCATAAAGCGCACCGTCCTGAAATACCAGCGAATAAACAGGGTCTATCGTATAGACTGACTTAGGCGTACGGTCGAACTCATAACGAGCACCGAGGGAGTGTTTCTCGTTAAACTGATAGTTCAGCGAAAGCACAGCAGTCGCATACTGGTCGTGACTGACAGCATGAAAGTCATTCTCTTGCCTCCACACCTTGTCCAAGAAGGTATGCTGGACAAGTCGTTTGTTGTCTTCCGTATTGATGTCCGTCCCGAAAAGCGTGCCGCCCAAGTCGAACCCGCCCTTACGGTAGTTGAAGTTAAACTGCTCAACGGTTGTCCAGTCATATTGGTATTTGGCAGCAAATCGGTTGTTGAACCCGAATCCTTCTCCTTGCGCCTTCTTGGTATAGATGCGCACCACGGCTTTCACCGTCGCATCATAACGTGCACCGGGATTACGAACCACCTCTACACGCTTTACGTTATCCGATGAAAGCTGGTCCAGTTCCGAAGCATTGCGAATCTTGCGTCCGTTAATGTAGATTTCAGCCGTACCCGAACCGAACACGTTTACCGTACCTTCCTCTGCCGACACGCCGGGAAGCTTGCTCAGCAAGTCATTGCCCGTGCCTGCTTTCTCTAAGATAGTGC
>URCM01000174.1 GCA_900546355.1 uncultured Bacteroides sp. | reverse complement strand
TCTTTGCGTCTCTGCGTTCGATTTTTTCGCAAACCAATTTTGTTTTACTATAAATTCCTCTGTGAAACACTGTACCCTTTGTGGTAAATAAGACAACACAACCATGAAAGAACCCGAAATAAGCGTAGGTATACTCAACACGCAAGAAATAGATTTTAACCTGAACGGACGCTTCCTTGCCAAAGGCGAAAGCGTAGACGGCAAGCAAACCGTCTCCTTTAAGGAGGGAGGCATTTTGTGGAACGGCAACTTGTATCAGGAACTGACTTTCACCCCGCTGGAAGAAGAAGCCTCTTTCGCTATCCACAATGTGACCATCGGCATCAATTTCCACTGGGAACGCCAGGAAACCCAACGTTTTCTCGGCGTACTGAAATTAGTAGTAGACGAAGGAGGCATTACCGCCATCAATATCCTGCCTGCCGAAGATTACCTTATCAGCGTCATTTCTTCGGAAATGAATGCTACTTCCTCACTGGAATTTCTGAAAGCCCATGCCGTTATCTCACGAAGCTGGCTATTGGCACAGATAGAAAAGCGGAAAGCACTGAGCAAGAAAGACAACGGTTTCTTTTCGTTCATCAAGACCGAAACCGAATACATCCGCTGGTACGACCGGGAAGACCATACGATTTTCGACGTATGTGCCGATGACCATTGCCAACGCTACCAAGGCATCACCAAGGCGTCGAACCAACGGGTGGAAGAAGCGGTAAAAGCTACCCGCGGACAAGTACTGATGTACAAGAACGCCATTTGCGATGCACGCTT
The DNA here is from genome assembly GCA_900546355.1 of uncultured Bacteroides sp. GTDB lineage: Bacteria > Bacteroidota > Bacteroidia > Bacteroidales > Bacteroidaceae > Phocaeicola. The sequence goes on along the minus strand of URCM01000174.1, from coordinate 2,688 downwards.
CTCAAAATGTTGCGGAGGAGTGACCGAAGAGTTCAATACGTGCTGGGAAGACAAACATTACCCCTATTTGAGTGCGGTACGCGACACTCCGAAAGAAACACCGATACCCAATCTGACCCGTGAAGAAGAAGCCGAACGATGGATACGCTCTGCTCCGGAAAGCTTTTGCCACACGCATGATAAGGCAATTATCCGCCAGATTCTGAATAATTACGATTGTGAAACTACCAACTTTTATCGCTGGAAAATCCGTTACACCCAAGCCGAGATAGCCGAGTTAATCCACAGCAAGACCAAAAGCGACTACGGAAAGATACTCGACCTCATCCCTATCGAACGGGGGAAGTCGGGACGCATCAGCAAACTGAAAATCGTGGGCTCAGAAAAGACCTTGATTATCGGAAAGGAACTGGAGATACGGCGTACCCTCTCGCCTACCCACTTGTTTAGTTCGGCTTTTGTAGTAGATAAAGGTGAAACCGCAGACGGAGCGCCTGCATGGTTCCAACTGACAGGAGCCGGATGGGGACACGGCGTAGGCTTGTGCCAGATAGGAGCCGCCGTCATGGGCGAACAAGGATTCAATTACAACGACATCTTGCTGCATTATTACAAGAATGCGGAAATAAGGAAACTATACTGATCATAAATACTTCACCACAGAGCGGCACAGCATCACACGACGTTTTTTATCGGAACATCTTCTTTGTGATACGCTGTGCTCCCGGTGGTAAATAATACATCACATAAAAATTATGAATGTCTGCATTCAGCCAATACATACCCAAAAAAATGAATATATACTGCATGCGCGGTTGGATATATACTTCATCCGCCCATGAATATATACTTCATCGGCCAAGTAAGTACTACTGCGTTTTTCATGCGGATAGACTGGCTGACCGCAGAATTCAGAAATATATTAATCTTTAAATAGCAAAATGATGAAAACTGAATTTCTTGAACTCATCCAGACACGCCGCAGTTGCCGCAAATACCAAGCGCAACAGATTACGGACGAAGAGCTGGAAGCCGTGCTCGAAGCCGGTACGTATGCCCCCACCTCACGTGGCTTGCAAGCTCCTTACATCGTAGCCGTACAAAACGAAGGCTTACGTAAGACATTAGGAGAAATGAACGCCCGCATTATGGGAGTAACCTTTAATCCGTATTACGATGCGCCTACCTATGTATTGGTATTCGCACCGGCTGACGCAAACAACCCGATACAAGACGGAAGCTGCGTCCTGGAAAACATGATGCTGGCCGCTCATGCCATCGGATTAGGAAGCTGCTGGATACATCGTGAACGCGAAATGTTCGGCACAGAAGAAGGAAAACAACTGATGAAAGAATGGGGACTGCCCGAAGGACTGATGGGCATCGGCGCACTTGCCTTAGGCTATCCAGCCGAAGCTCCCGCACAGGCGAAACCCCGCAAAGAAGATTATTATCGGATTATCAAGTAATTGAGATTCTATTCACCACAGAGGACACAGAGAAAATGATTTTTAAAACTCTGTGAGCCTCTGTGCCCTCTGTGGTAAAACAAAAACACTTTATCCAATCGCCACTTTAATCACTCCGTCTTCTCTGCACTCGAAAAGCCGATAGGCTTCTTCGATACGGCTAAGCGGAAAACGGTGAGTGATGAGTGGAGTGGTATCAATTTTCCCCGCTTCTATCAGACGAAGAATCTCAGCGCAATCGCACCCGTCTACCCCGCCGGTCTTGAAAGTCAGATTCTTGCCATACATATCGGGCAAAGGCAAAACCTGTGGTTCGTCATACATCGCCACTACCGTCACAATCGCATTCGGACGGGCACATTGCCATGCCAACTGGAAGGTATCAGGTGCTCCAGCCACTTCCATCACTACATCGGCTCCTCCATGGTCGCTATGCGCACGCACAAAAGCAAGGCATTCTTCGGGAGTAGTCACCCACACATCCGGATAATGCCGGCGGATGAAACCAATGCGTTCGGGCGATTTCTCGCAGACAATAATGCGGTGAGGATGCTTTAACATCGTACACAGAAGCGAACAGATTCCCGTAGGACCCGCACCAATAATCAGCACCGTGTCTTCGGGAGTTATCTCGGATATACGTGCCGCCCAGAATCCGGTAGCAAGGATATCGCCTACAAACAAAGCCTGCTCATCACTCACTATATCAGGGATGCGATTCAAGCCCTGGTCGGCATGGGGCACACGGACATATTCCGCCTGACCACCATCAATCCGGCATCCCAATGCCCAACCTCCATCCGGGTCGGTGCAATTATTCACATATCCATGCTTGCAGAAAAAACATTCCCCACAAAAAGTCTCCACATTTACAGCTACACGGTCACCGGGCCTTACATTTCGAACTGCATCGCCCGTTTCTTCGACTATACCTACCATTTCATGCCCTACGGTAATGCCTGGAACGGCACGCGGCACACTTCCATGCTTGATATGCAAATCGCTGGTACAAATACTTCCCAACGTGACACGCACAATCGCATCATGTGCATCTTTTAACTGAGGTTTCGGTTTCTCTTTCAATTCGAACTTTCCTTGTTCTACATACGTATATGCTAACATAAGTTCATTTACTATTTTTCAATTTACAATTTACAAAACTACAGTTTAGAAGCTGTTTTGAATTTATCGTGCGATGATTTGGGATGAGTTTTTGAGG
>URCM01000173.1 GCA_900546355.1 uncultured Bacteroides sp. | reverse complement strand
TCGCTCCTGTTCTTCGTCAGATAGCCCGCTATCTTCCTCATCACAGAAGCGAAAAAGCCTCAAAAACTCATCCCAAATCAGCGCACGATAAATTCAAAACAGCTTCTTAAAGAGAAATTCTTCTGTATGCCTCCATGTACTTTGTGGTGAGTTCATAAAATCAAGATTTATGCTTAAAATATTGATAACTGTTTTCTTGGGAGGAGGTATCGGAAGCGTAATGCGCTACGGAGTACAAACAGCAATGCACGGACATATCTCCCCGTTTCTTTTCCCTTGGGCCACACTTAGCGTAAATATCATCGGGAGTTTCCTTATCGGAATATTCTATGCACTTACCACCCGCTTCAACTTATCGGAAGAGACACGCCTATTTCTCACCACTGGGCTTTGCGGAGGTTTTACCACATTTTCCACATTCAGCCACGAGGGAATGACGCTTATTCGTCAGGGAAATTACATCACTTTCCTACTCTACGTCATCGTGAGTGTGATATTAGGTGTAACGGCAGCTTTCGCCGGAGGCTGGGCAGGAACAATGTTTTACGGGAAAGAATGATATTGACACTAAATACCATAGAGTTCCTTACTAAAAATATTCCCTCTGTACGCCTTTGTGCCTTTCGTGGTAAATTATCCATATTCAAAAACAAACAAGATGCATAATAACATTATCGAAATTACCTCACTCAACCAACCTGGGGCAGATGTATTCAGCACCCTTACCGAAGCACAATTACGCAACCGGTTAGAACCGGAGAAAGGCATATTCATAGCCGAAAGCCCGAAAGTCATCCGCGTGGCGTTGGATGCGGGATACGAACCGTTGGCACTCCTTTGCGAACGGAAACACCTGACAGGAGACGCATCCGACATCCTCGCCCGATGCCCCAATATACCTGTTTATACAGGCGAAAGAGATTTACTTGCCAGCCTGACAGGATACGTACTTACCCGAGGCGTACTCTGTGCCATGCGCCGTCCGCCAATGAGAAGCGTGGAAAATATATGCGAAGGAGCACGGCGCATCGTTATTATTAAAGGAGTAACAGATACCACCAACATCGGTGCCATTTTCCGCTCTGCCGCTGCTCTGGGGATAGACGCCGTATTACTTACTCCCGATTCGTGCGACCCATTGAACCGACGTGCCGTGCGGGTATCTATGGGATCGGTATTCCTTATCCCATGGACATGGATAAACACACCCCTCTCCGATCTCCGCCGCTTGGGATTCCGCACTGCTGCCATGGCGCTCTCCGATGACTCCATCCCGCTTGACGACCCTGTCCTCAAGCAAGAACCCCGGCTGGCACTGATTATGGGCACCGAAGGCGACGGACTTCCACACGACACCATCGCCAAAGCCGACTATACGGTGCGCATCCCGATGTCGCACGGAGTGGACTCACTCAACGTAGCCGCCGCATCTGCCGTGGCGTTTTGGGAATTGCGGATATGACAGGAACCCACCACAGAAGACACAACATATCACAGAGTCTTTATTTTCCCATGTTTATCATATGTCAAGAAAAAAAATAGCATCAGGCCAAGAAGTACTGTTTTTTGAGTTTCCACCAAAAGTATTCTTGGCTTGATGCATCCGTTTCCCAGGTGTGCTTTTGTTTTTGGGAGTCACTCCTGTTTCCATTCTCCATCAGACACCCCGCTACCTTCCCCATCACAAATAGTTTCCAAAGTTTCCAGATTGCAACAACATTCCCGGCAAAAGGGACTGTCCCACGCGTTTTCCGCAGCATGACCGCTTGAAACAATTTTCCACCTTTTATAATAATAATGCAACATCAAGCATGCCACGCCTGCCTGCCGGACAATAGCCAGCATCTTTGCCCCACTATACCTTTCTCCTGAAATTCGCCCTCCACCGCTCTCTGGACGATTCGTCCCATGTTTTCTCCATTGGTTTTCATCATTTTATCCATATCAACTTATGATTCTACAACTTTGTCAATACAAATTCAGAAATGACAAACCAAAAAACATTGGACATGACATCAATAAAACTTAAATTCAGGCCTCCTACAACATCTGGCAAGGAAGGTTCGCTGATATTCCAATTGATTCACAAACGCTCGGTACAACGGATAACGAGCAAGTATAAAATTTTCGCCGAAGAATGGAATGAAAAGACCGGGCGTATAATGCTGCCATCGAAATCGTCGCCGCGTTATGCCTACTTAGTTTCTGCAAAATCAGACTTGAAATGGGAACTCGGCAGGCTGAAACGAATGGTTCAGGAAAGTAAGAAAACTACCGGAACGGTAAACCTGAATGAAATCACCGCCAGCTTATCGCCCTGCCCTGATACCCCCGACAGCGTGTTCAACTTCATCCGTAAGCAAATACAACGCAAGAAACGGCTCGGCAAGGCACGCTCATCGGAAACCTATCGGTCAACACTCAAAAGCTTCATTTTTTTCCGTAATGGCATGGACCTGACATTCGACCTGATTGATGCCGAACTGATGGAACTTTACGAAGCATGGATGCTGAAGGAGGGACTGACACGCAACACCACCTCTTTTTATATGCGTATACTGCGCACCAACTACAAACTGGCAGTCGAGAAAGGACTTACAACAGACCGCCATCCGTTCAGGCACGTTTACTGCGGCATGGACAAGACCATAAAAAGAAGCCTTCCACTCGATGGAATCAAGAAAATAAAAAAACTGGATTTGTCGAAGAAGCCGGGACTGGACTTTGCAAGGGATATGTTCCTCTTCAGTTTCTGTACACGCGGAATGTCGTTTATCGACATGGCTTATCTGAAGAAAGCCAACTTAAGCGGCGGATGCCTCACCTACCGACGCAAAAAGACGGGGCAATTACTGACCATAGAATGGACAAAACAGATGCAGGGCATCCTCGACAAATATACGCCCAACGGTACACAATACCTCCTGCCCATCATCACCCTTGAAGACGGAAGCGAGCGCAGGCAATACCAAAGCCAAATGAGGAAAGTCAACCGGTACCTAAAAGACATAGCACGGTTAATCGGACTATCCTTACCTCTATCTTTATATTATAGCCGCCACAGCTGGGCGACCATCGCCCGCGGCAAGCACGTCCCATTGTCTATCATCAGCGAAGGACTCGGGCATGACTCGGAAGCGACCACGCAAATTTACCTTGATTCAATCAAATCAAGCGAAATAGATAAAGTGAACAGGATTATACTAAAAGACCTTTAGTACAAAAAATCATTGCAGCAGAATGTCCGTCTCCTATTATGAGACAGACATTCCCGTAAAACGGCTATCAGTCAAATACTTAGAAAATTCCCGTGAAAAGATTCTGTCAACAGAAAGCCTGATTGTTGACATTTTATAAAGAAACGGTCGTAAATAAATCCGCAAAAACCGTTGATGTTCAATTATTTTTTCTATCTTTGCAGCAGAATGTCTGTCTCATAATAGGAGACGGACAAAAACCCGTCATGAAAATTGATGCCGTCAAGGA
>URCM01000172.1 GCA_900546355.1 uncultured Bacteroides sp. | reverse complement strand
GGATACATCAAGCCAAGAAAAACTTTTTGGAGAAATTCAAAACAGCTTCTAAAAAAAGAAGGCAGTCCGAAAAACCGGACGCAACAAGCCGTCGCATCGCCTGCCTGATTTATCTATAAACGGCAAAAGTATAACTGCACCGCCGGCACGATTACTAATCGTACAGCGTGACGATTACTAATCGTACGCCATGACGATTACTAATCGTGTCGGCGGTGCAGTTATATCCATTTTTCCGGGATACTCCGTGCCTTTTTTCAGGAGGGGATATCAACGGACTTGGATGACCAAATAACGCGATACGCTCCAGAACTGGCTGGGATTTGTAATTTTCAGTGTCAGTTGTCCCTTATCATCTTTTGCCAATTCGTACGACCCTTCCGGGTGTGTAGTCAGCAATTCGGCACGTTTCGAATAAAGCTTGATTTCTTTGTCCTTGCGGATGTCTATCTCGGTAAAATAATCTTTGTTGAACTCATCATCCTTCAATACATCGCCGTGCTTCAGTATTTTTTGGTCTTTCAGTTCCGACTTGGTTCCAAACACATACCATGCGGTATTCAATGCTTTATCCTGGGCCGCTACGGTTTCTGTCTTTGCTTCGTTTTCCGCGGTCAATTCGTCTACGTTCTTATTCAGGTCGGCTACAGCTTCATCCAGTTCAGCAATGCGGATATTTTTCGAAGCCAGTTCCGCTTGCAGTGTTTCGATTTGTTTTTGTTTCGATTCTAATTCGGCAGTCAGGTTCTTGATAGCTTTTTTCAACTGGGCGGATTGGTAGTTGCTGTTTTCCAATTGTTTCTCCAATTCGGCAATCCGTTCACGGTTGGCTTTCAGCTTTTGGCTGATAAACCGGATGTCTTCTTTGATTTTCTCGGCACTCGACTTACTTTCCATAGAGCCTTCCTGCAAGTCAACCCGGTTTTCGGCTTCGTTGATTTCACGGAATCCTTCTTGTATTTCGTTGAAAGCTCCCATAATCTCATCCAATTCGGCGTCACGGTTAGACAATTCAAGCATCAGTGAATCGTTTTGAACCTGCAAGGTATCTTTCTTTTGCCCTGCATTTGTACACGAAGCCAATAAGGCAGCGGTACACAATGAAAATAAAACCACTTTCTTCATAGTTCTTAATCCGTTTAGAATTTATACATTATTTTTCTTTTCCCGCTAAAATGATTACGATTTCTCCTTTCGGTTCGGTTTGTGTGAAATGCGCTATTACCTCTGTCAAGGTACCTCGCACGCTTTCTTCGTGTATCTTCGATATTTCCCGGCATACGGAAACTTGGCGTTCTCCGCCGAACAGTTCGGCAAATTGAGTTAAGGTTTTAACCAACCGATAAGGGGACTCATAAAAAATCATCGTACGTGTCTCTTCCGCCAATGCATTCAGACGGGTCATGCGTCCCTTTTTCTGAGGCAAGAAACCTTCGAAACAGAAGCGTTCGTCCGGCAGTCCGGAGGCTACCAATGCCGGCACAAATGCCGTTGCACCAGGAAGGCATTGCACTTCGATGCCGTTTCGTACGCATTCACGTACTACCAAAAATCCGGGGTCGGAAATGCCTGGCGTACCTGCATCCGACACCAAAGCAATGGTCTCACCAGCTTTCAGACGCATGATAATGCCTTCTAATACCTGGTGTTCATTGAACTTATGGTAAGATTGCAAAGCATTCTTTATTTCGAAATGCTTCAGCAAAATCCCCGACGTGCGCGTGTCTTCCGCTAATATCAAATCGGCTTCTTTTAATATCCGAATTGCACGTAGGGTCATGTCTTCCAAATTGCCTACAGGAGTAGGAACCACATATAGTTTACCCATTTTCTTTTATTATAATAAAAACAAAGGTAGGAAGTTTTTGGTTGTATATGTTAATTTGCTCCATTATTTAACAGATGTTGTATTATTTCCGTCCAAAAACATTGTTTTTTATGAGAAGTCTGCATTTTTTGCGTCAGAAAACGTACTTTTGCAACCGCAATAATCAAAAATGAGTGAAATTTATGGTTTTATTTTCAGAAGATCATACACGGGAGACTTTCCGCAGGGGACGTGTGGAAGTTATATGCGGCTCGATGTTTTCGGGAAAGACCGAAGAATTGATCCGCCGCCTGAAGCGCGCCACTTTTGCAAAGCAACACGTAGAAATATTCAAACCTGCCATTGATACGCGTTATTCCGAGGCTGAAGTGGTTTCGCACGATAATAATTCGATTAAATCGACTCCTGTTGATGCATCGGCAAGCATTCTTTTGTTCAGTTCAGAAATAGACGTGGTAGGTATCGATGAGGCTCAGTTTTTTGATGAAGGCTTGGTGGAGGTTTGCAACGAACTTGCGAACCGAGGGGTGCGGGTCATCATAGCCGGATTGGATATGGATTATAAAGGTATCCCCTTTGGACCGATTCCAGCTTTGTGTGCCATAGCCGATGAAGTAACCAAAGTGCATGCCATTTGTGTGAAATGTGGCGATTTGGCTTATATTTCTCACCGTACAGTGGCCAACAACAAACGGGTTTTATTGGGCGAAAAAGAAGAATATGAGCCTTTGTGCCGTAACTGTTACCAAAAAGCCATAAAAGAGGAGCGCAAACGCAACTCATCTGAAAATCAAACAAATGCAGAGCTAAAATAAAAGATTAAAAAAATACTGGTACGTTTGTTATGAAAAATATTCTTCAAGGCTTTGCAGAATTGAAAAAAATGTCTACCTTTGCACTCGCAATCAAGAAATGATTGCAGGCAGGTTTGATTCGCTAGCTCAGCAGGTAGAGCACAACACTTTTAATGTTGGGGTCTTGGGTTCGAGCCCCAAGCGGATCACCAAAGAAAGGTCTTCAGCAATGAAGACCTTTTCTTTTTAATTCGTATAATACTGCTGGCGTTCAATTAGTTACATCTTCTTTTGAGCAGCATACAAGGTGGTAACACCATCAAAAAAAACGAGAAAAAGCGACACACTTGGACGTAAAAATCCCCTTTTGGACGGGTTTTGTGTTACCATAGCTGTGTTACCAATCTCACAAATGTGTTACCATTATGAGTAAGTACGTAAGACTGTTCTTCAACCGGAAGAAGAAAGCCACGGCAACAGTGGCAGGCGCTATCGAAATCGTGGTTTGTTTACAGCGTGAACGCTGTTATTTCCATTCAGGACATAGCGTTACCATTGCCCAATGGGAGAATGGAACTGTGGTAAATCATCCTCGTGCTGTTGTCATCAACGAGGAAATCCAGAAAAAAGTAACCGAGTTTGAGCATATCCTTATCGCCATGCAGGTGAACAAGGACGATATGACTATTGCTCAATTCAAGACCTACTTGAGTGCGGACGGCGGCAACCGACGTAACTTCATGGCTTGGCTTAGGGAGCGTATCAATAACCGTCCGCTTCGTGAAGGTACTCGTAAAGGGCATTTCACCACCTATAAGGCTCTTGAACGGTTCGGTAAGTTTAAGACCTTTGACGATGTAACCCTGCAACACATCTATCAGTTCGACCTTTTCATACGTAAATATTAAGCGTCCTACACATAAAGCAGGACAGGTTTATACT
>URCM01000171.1 GCA_900546355.1 uncultured Bacteroides sp. | reverse complement strand
CACAGCCATGAGTACAATTTCATTAGGCTATCAACATAATTAGACCAAGACACAGAAAATCCGCTTTCGCTGACCGAAGATGGATTTTGTATCATCCACGGAATTTGCTTTGCACAAGCGACCTCTAATCTTGCCCGATTTTCCTCGGCAAAAGGTTCTTCACCATCCAATCCCGTTCTTGAAAGTATATTTTCAACTACAAGATTAGACGGGGTGTTCTTATCAAATACGCTTAATACAAACTCCTTGTTACTCATGGCTGATATCATTCAATATGGTGTAATCAGTTTACTATATGCGGTATAGCTATAATGCGTACAATGTTTAGATTTATAGATGTATCTGAACGGACATTTGGGAACATTAATTCGTACCCCTTGAATAGCCATTCCCTCTTTTATCGAACACATCATAGCCGGGTTATTTGCAACCAAAAACATGGGATGCGTCATGGTCAGTACAACACAATCAGCCGGAACCGTTTCCAAAGTGATAAACTGAATATCCGGCAGACCAACATCAACCGATGGATTCACGTATTCACACTTAGGAGATTCCACACTTGATGCCTGCACGCTCAACGAAACCAAAGACATCATTAAAAAACCACACATGGCAAAAATAAAATTCTTCATTCCTTTTCTGATTTATAAAATTAGACAATGGAAGAGTAGAAGCACTACCCTATCCTTTTACTCGATACCTAATGCTTCTTTCAGTTTGGCTGTTGATTCTTCATCCAGTTCTGCAACCTTAGCCAAAAGAGTTTCCTCTTTCATATTGCCGGAAGCCTGCGCACCGATAGACTTCAAAGCATCAATCAAAGCCTTCTTCTCAAACTCCTTTTCAAAGAGGGAAATTTTCACCTCTTTCTTTTCTTCAGGGGCTTTCACTTCGGGATTTTTTACCTCAATCCGTTCAGCGAGTCTGCGGCTTTCCATATCCAGCACACGGGCTTCCTCACCGACTTCAATCACTTCACCGGGAGTATAATACTTTCCGGTGAACTTGTCGCGGAAAACTGATATAACCTTTACTTTCATATCCTACCCCCTTATGCTGATTGAATGGATGCAATTTCGCTCAAATCGAAATTGGTAATCAAATCTGGATTGGAAATCTGCGGAATCCACTCTGCCGTATATTCCATGTAGCGACCGTTTTTGTCACGGTAGTTGGAGATAAGCATCTGCCCCTCTGACGGGATATAAGTACGTCCTTGTACTGGGTCTGTCGCTTCATACGGGGTATGATGGCGCATATAACCAATGTTGTCAGAAGGTAACAGAGTAATACGGTTATCCGCGTAAATCTGCACATTCTTTCCCGTCTGGTCTTTCACGTAGTCCTCCTTGATTTCAATACGCGGCAAACCGATGCCGGTGAACACTTCGGAAGCCAAAGAAGAGGAAACCAATCCCGTACTCAACTTCATTTCGTTGCTGCCGAGAATCATCTTGTACTGCTCACCAAATTCAGATGAACCAAGAATAAGCTTGTTGAAAGATGCACGAGTCATAACCATCTTGGCATAAACGCCATAGTCCGGTGCCAAGGAATGAAGTTTCTCTCTCAAATAAGAGATAAACATATTCTTTCCGTCCACAACCACATCTCCACTTTTCGGCTTGATAAAATTGAACGGAAGGGTAATCTCCAGCAGTTTATTATTGGTCTGACCGGAAGTGATTGCAGCGTCTTTGTTGTAAACGGTGGCTTCACCAAGCATCAACAGCGCACCGACAATAATATCCATACGCTTGTGGGCGGCAAGGGTAATCTGACGGTAGTCGTCTGCCAGGAAGTTTACAATCTCTTCCATTGCAGCCTTTTGGTCGGCTGGCTTAGCGGCATTGAACTTGTCAATCAAATCCTGCAATTCAGAAAGACGGTCAATAGACATCTGATAAGCATCACCCAAATAGGCAATCTCACCATATCCGGAACCGATGTTCCGACGTTCACGGATGGGTTTCTCTCCAAAACGCGAATTGATGGAGCCGGCCATAACTCCGGTTACAGAACCGATATAATCCTTGAACACACGAGTAGTCACTCTGCGGAAAGTAAGATACTGCTGCCAATAGATTGTGTCCTTGCGTGTCTGGTTCACACGTCTGATGATAGCGGAAACAATATTCGCATCATCGAATAATGTTTGAATCGTTAAAAACATATCCTACCTCCTTACTCGTTAAATTCAAACCATCCCTTCATGTTGGCTTTATCGTTCTCGGAGAACGGCATAACCAATTTTGAGGGTTCAATTTCTGCGGCTGTACGAAGCAATGAAACCAATGTGATTCCGTCCTCAACCTTTGTACGGTTAAACAGAGCCGAATTAGCCACATGCTTTTGCTTTAAACCATCAACTGCAACCGCATTGAATAATACGGCATCTTTGGCGATATTCTCACCAAAAGCAGCCTTGATAGTCAATACATCATAACCGGCATTAGACTTATCAATTGCCGTTACTTCTGCACCTTTCTTGCCACTTCCGACAAACATACCCACATAAGCCAAAGAGTTCTTGGCTACTTTGATAGACAAAGCCTCTTCACCAGTGGTATAGGCTTCCACAACTCTCACATTGATTACCGCATAAGCGAACTTGTTTTTCAAGTCCGCACAAATCGGTGTAAATCCGGGAAGAAAACTTCCCACTACCAGGTTCTGCGTGTCGAGTTTGAACGGGCCACGTCTACGAATACCGGTCTGGACATCGTAGCGTTCCTCTTGCTCAACGGGCGGAACTAAATCATACTTAAATCCTGCTGACATAATTAATTCTTGTTTTGTTCAACAATAGTTTTCGTTCCCTCGTCAATCATCTTAGCGATAGATTCAGATTCTTTCTCAATCTTCTCTTCTGCCGTTTCGGGAGGGGTTACGCCCTTGAAGCCGTCATTTGCGAACTCCTGCTTCAAGTCCTTGAAATATGCGTCCAAGTCCTCATCGTCCTTGATGGCGCATCGTTTGGCGTAGTTTTCGGGAATACCATACTCCTTTGCCTTTGCCATAATCTGCTCCTGCCGGGTAGCTTGTAACTTCTCTGTCTCGAATTGAGCGAGCTTATCAGAAAGAGGTTTAACGGCTGCACTCACTGCGTTAGCAATAATAGCCGCCATGTCGTCCGTCTTATCTTCCAGCTTCGGATTAGGGTTAGGATTGGGATTAGGATTCTCAATTGACTTACCGTCTTTAAGGTTATGTTTCTTCTCGTAGTTGGAAACTGCGGTCTTGGAAGCATCCCCGGCACGGAAATCACCATAGGAATTTAGCACGTCCGAGAAGCTGATACCCTCAACAATGGAGTTTACCTTTGTCTCGTCCGTTACACCCTCTGCCTTCTTAGTGGCAATTCGGGTTAAGATAGCAGTGTCCACCCCAGTAAACTTCTGTTGCAGCCCTGCCAAGATTTGTTCTAAGATTGTCATACCGTATGAATTTGATTTATAAATTTCTACGGTAAATTTCGGCATTAATAAGCTATGTGAAAAATTATCAGATAGGTGATACACGACAATGAAACGATTGTCGTAAAATGGTATAAAAAAGGCGTGAAACCGAATGGAATCACGCCTAAATA
>URCM01000170.1 GCA_900546355.1 uncultured Bacteroides sp. | reverse complement strand
GGATACATCAAGCCAAGAAAAACTTTTTGGAGAAATTCAAAACAGCTTCTTAATAAATACCTAAAAATGGGGATTGTCTGGCGTCCGTGGATTGTCTTACTTTGCAAACAGAAACAATATGAATTCATTTTTTGCTATGTGTAAACCTAAAACATACAAGCCGAGCGATAAGATGAGCGACTTAATCTGTGAGAATTATGCGTTGCTGCAGGTGTTGAGCCGTTTTGGAGTATCTTTAGGGTTTGGCGACAAGTCTGTGCAAGAAGTATGCGACATGAACGGAGTGGACTGTCCCACATTCTTGATTATTGTTAATTTCCTGACAGAGGAGAACGACCGTATGCAGGACCATTTGTCGAGGCTTTCCGTGCCGGCGTTGATGGATTATTTGCAGCGTGCGCATTCGTATTTCCTCGATTTCCAGCTTACCACCATTCGTAAGAAGCTGATTGAATCTATCGACTTTTCGCTGAGTGACAAAGTATCTTATCTCATTCTGCAATTCTTTGATGATTATGTAAGTGAGGTAAGGAAACACATGGAGTATGAGAACGAAAAGGTCTTTACGTATGTAAGAGACCTTTTGCAAGGAAAGGCTCCCGAAGGATATAGCATCGGGGTATTCGCTCGCCATCATGACCAGATTAACGTAAAGCTGACCGAATTAAAGAATATCATTATCAAATATTATCCGGCCAATGGCGATAATCCGTCGCTGAATGCGGCGTTGTTCGATATTTTCAGTTGTGAAGAAGATTTGGCATCGCACAATAGGGTGGAAGACTATTTGTTTGTCCCTGCCATTATGGAGTTGGAAAAGGGGGTAAAATGAAATCTCAGGAAAATATATTGATAGCTGTTGCCGAGACTTCGGTTATTGTACGGATAGGATTGGTGACGGTGCTTAAACGCTTGTCGGACTTGAATATACAAACTGTAGAAGTGACTTCGAAAGAAGGATTACAGCATTGCATGGAGGCGCACAGTCCGCAGATATTGATTGTAAATCCACAGTTTGAAGGCTGGTTCGATGCAGATTTGTTTAGAGAACATTACCAGCAACCGGATATAAAAGTGGTTGCTTTATTGAGTTCGTTTGTCGATTCGAATCGTTTGAAAGGATACGATGAACATATCAGTTTGTTCGAGGATGCCGATTCGTTGGAAAAGAAAATATCAGTTTTAATGAATTTTGCCGATGAAGATGATGGCGACCAAGATGCTTTGAGTCTGCGTGAGAAAGAAATAATCTGTTGTGTGGTGCGTGGCATGACGAATAAGGAGATAGCCGAAAAACTGTATATATCGGTACATACCGTCATTACCCATCGGCGGAACATTACCCGTAAGCTGCAGATTCATTCGGCGGCGGGTCTGACTATCTATGCCATCGTCAATAAGCTGGTAGAATTGAGTGAGGTAAAGATGCAGTTGTGATCCGGCATTCTTGTTTGTAGCATTTCTAAAATACCAATATTTGGGTATTGCTTGAAAGTGGGAAAGCCGGTATCTTTGCAGTGTTAGTCATATGAAATTACGTAAACCACAAAAGTAAAAAGTTAGTTATTAGTTGGGCGCTCCCTGCGAAGTGATTCGCGGGGAGCACGCGCATATAGACGTGTCTGTCCTGATATAAGGTAAGATTTCGTTGTATGTAACTTAGAAGCTGTTTTGAATTTATCGCCCAAAGCACACACGAAAACGGATACATCAAGCCAAGAAAAACTTTTTGGAGAAATTCAAAACAGCTTCTTAGGGTAAAAATCAAGTGACAGGCTTTTTAAAGGCTAGTTTGGTAAAATTCTCTTCGGCTCTACGTCTCTGCGTTCGGATTATTTTCATTAACTTTGCATTTCCAAAAAAACGAAAGAATAATGGCAGAAACGAGAAGAACGACACGCGTCCCAAAGACGGCGAAGGCCAAGCCTGTAGACGAATATGGGCACTTGCAACCTCAGGCTCCCGAGTTGGAGGAGGCTGTACTGGGAGCATTGATGATAGAAAAGGACGCTTATTCGCTGGTTAGCGAAATACTCCGTCCCGAGTCTTTTTATGAACATCGGAATCAGTTGATTTATGCGGCGATAACAGATTTGGCTATCCAACAGAAGCCGATTGATATTTTGACTGTGACCGAGCAGTTGCGCTCAAGGGGAGACTTGGAGGAAGTAGGCGGCCCGTTCTATATCACTCAGCTGAGTGGTAAGGTAGCTTCGTCTGCTCATATCGAATATCATGCCCGTATTATTGCCCAGAAGTTTCTGGCGCGTGAATTGATTTCGTTCACCAGTGCCATACAGACCAAAGCGTTCGATGAGACGCAAGACGTGGACGACTTGATGCAGGAGGCGGAAGGCAAGCTTTTCGAAATCTCCCAGCAGAACATGAAGAAAGACTATACGCAAATCAATCCTGTCATTCAAGAGGCATACGAGATGCTTCAGAAAGCAGCTGCCCGCACCGATGGATTGAGCGGGCTTTCCAGCGGGTTCCATCAGTTGGACAAAATGACTTCGGGATGGCAGAACTCCGATTTGATTATCATAGCCGCCCGTCCGGCGATGGGTAAGACGGCGTTTGTGCTCTCGATGGCGAAGAACATGGCGGTGAACAATAAGGTGCCGGTAGCCCTCTTTTCGCTTGAAATGAGCAACGTGCAGTTGGTGAATCGTCTGATTGTAAATGTGTGTGAGATTCCGGGTGAAAAAATCAAGAGCGGACAGTTGGCTCCCTACGAATGGGGACAGCTCGACTATAAGATAAAGGAACTCTATGACGCACCGCTTTATGTCGACGATACGCCTTCGCTTTCGGTGTTCGAACTCCGTACAAAAGCGCGCCGCTTGGTACGCGAACACGATGTGAAAGTGATTATCATCGACTATCTTCAGTTGATGAACGCCAGCGGTATGTCGTACGGAAGCCGTCAGGAAGAAGTAAGTACCATTTCGCGCTCCTTGAAAGGATTAGCGAAGGAGTTGAATATCCCTATCATTGCTTTGAGTCAGTTGAACCGTGGTGTGGAGAACCGTGAAGGTATCGATGGGAAACGTCCTCAGTTGAGTGACCTGCGTGAATCGGGAGCTATCGAGCAGGATGCCGACATGGTATGTTTTATCCATCGTCCTGAATATTATAAAATTTATCAGGACGAGAAAGGAAATGATTTGCATGGGATGGCCGAAATCATCATAGCAAAGCATCGTAACGGTGCGGTGGGTGATGTACTCCTGCGTTTCCGTGCAGAGTTTGCCCGTTTCCAAAACCCGGATGATGATTTGATAGTGCCGATGCCTGGTGAGGAGAATGCTTCGCCCGTGCTTCGTTCTAAGATGAATAGGGGAGGTGGAAATTCAGGATATGTACCGCCGACTTCGGTAGACATTCCTCCACAACCGGAGAATCCTTTTGGCGGACCAATGCCAGACGCACCGTTTTAAAAAGAATGACGTGGATAAACACGTTTATGTTTATCCACGTCATTCTTTCCTCATTTATAATTTTTCAATATCTTCCATGCTAAGCCCTGTGGCTTTCGCTATGATGTCCATCGATACGCCTAAATGCTTCAGGTTCTGTGCGTCTTCCAATTTACCTTTTTCTCTTCCTTCCCGCATTGCATTCTCTACCCTGTCCTGCATATCCTCCT
>URCM01000169.1 GCA_900546355.1 uncultured Bacteroides sp. | reverse complement strand
AACAGCTTCTAAATATTCGCATAAGGATGTATGCCCCATATTGTTTTTTAGGATAAGACAAATGTATTTTATTGGGGATAATTCGTATTCCATAAAAAACTCGTATCTTTGCGCAGCTTATAATATTATTAAGGTGTAAAATCAAATCACAACACAATATCACAATGGAATACAATTTCAGAGAGATTGAAAAGAAATGGCAACAGAAGTGGGTGGAACAGAAGACCTACAAGGTTACCGAAGACGAATCGAAACAGAAGTTCTATGTGTTGAATATGTTCCCTTATCCGTCGGGAGCGGGGCTCCACGTAGGACACCCGCTGGGATACATCGCCAACGATATCTACGCACGCTATAAACGCCTGCAAGGCTTCAACGTGCTGAACCCGATGGGCTACGATGCCTACGGGCTTCCGGCAGAGCAATATGCCATACAGACGGGTCAACATCCCGCCATCACCACGGTGAACAACATCAACCGTTACCGCGAGCAATTGGACAAGATAGGTTTCTCGTTCGACTGGGACCGCGAAATACGCACCTGCGACCCTGAATATTATCACTGGACGCAATGGGCTTTCCAGAAAATGTTCAATAGTTTCTATTGCAATACTTGCGGCAAGGCGCAACCCATCGAAAAGCTTATCGCGCATTTCGAAGAGAAAGGAACTGAAGGACTGGACGCAGCTTGCTCGGAAGAACTGAGCTTCAGTGCTGATGAATGGAAGGCGATGAGCGAAAAGCAACAGCAGGAAACATTGATGAACTACCGCATCGCCTATTTGGGCGAAACCATGGTGAATTGGTGTCCGCAACTGGGTACGGTGCTGGCAAACGATGAAGTGGTAGACGGCGTGAGTGAACGCGGAGGCTATCCCGTGGTACAGAAAAAGATGCGCCAATGGTGTTTGCGTGTGTCGGCATACGCCGGACGTTTGCTCGACGGACTGGAAACCATCGACTGGACCGACTCTTTAAAAGAAACCCAACGCAACTGGATTGGCCGTTCGGAAGGTACGGAAGTGCGCTTCAAGGTAAAAGACAGCGAGTTGGAATTTACCATCTTCACCACCCGTGCCGATACGATGTTCGGTGTGACCTTTATGGTATTGGCTCCCGAAAGCGAACTGGTTCCGCAAGTCACTACCGATGAACAGCGTACCGAAGTGGAAGCCTATCTGGACCGCACCAAGAAACGCACCGAGCGCGAACGTATCTCCGACCGCCGCGTAACGGGTGTATTCAGCGGTTCGTATGCCATTAATCCTTTCACGGGTGATGCCGTGCCTATCTGGATAAGCGATTATGTTTTGGCGGGTTATGGTACGGGAGCCATCATGGCAGTACCTGCCCACGATAGCCGCGACTATGCTTTTGCCAAGCATTTCAACCTCCCCATCGTTCCGCTGGTAGAGGGATGCGATGTTTCAGAAGAAAGCTTCGATGCCAAGGAAGGTATCGTATGCAATTCGCCGAAAGCCGGTGCAACACCGTATTGCGACCTGAACCTGAACGGCCTGACCATCAAGGAAGCCATTGCAGCCACAAAGAAATATGTAAAGGAACACAACTTGGGACGTGTGAAAGTGAACTATCGTCTGCGCGACGCCATCTTCTCACGCCAACGCTATTGGGGCGAACCGTTCCCCGTATATTACAAGGACGGAATGCCTTACATGATAGATGAAAGCAAACTTCCGCTGGAATTGCCCGAAGTAGCCAAGTTCTTGCCCACCGAAACAGGTGAACCTCCGTTGGGACACGCTACCAAGTGGGCTTGGGATGTAGAAAAAGGCGAAGTGGTAGAAAACTCGAAGATAGACAACATACATGTATTCCCGCTCGAACTGAACACCATGCCGGGCTTTGCAGGCTCCAGTGCCTACTACCTGCGCTACATGGACCCGCACAACGACAAAGCACTGGTATCGGAAAAGGCAGACCACTACTGGCAAAACGTCGACCTCTATGTAGGAGGTACGGAACACGCTACGGGACACCTTATCTATTCACGTTTCTGGAACAAATTCCTCTTCGACCTGGGCGTAAGCATCAAGGAAGAACCGTTCCAAAAGTTAGTGAACCAAGGCATGATTCAAGGACGAAGCAACTTCGTTTACCGCATCAAGGACACGAACACTTTCGTATCTCTCGGACTGAAAGACCAATACGACGTGACTCCGCTCCATGTAGACGTGAATATCGTATCGAACGACGTGCTCGACATCGAAGCCTTCAAGAACTGGCGTCCTGAATATGCCAATGCCGAATTTATCTTGGAAGACGGCAAATATATTTGCGGTTGGGCGGTAGAAAAGATGAGCAAGTCGATGTACAACGTGGTGAACCCCGACATGATAGTTGAGAAATATGGAGCCGATACCTTGCGTATGTACGAAATGTTCCTTGGCCCGGTAGAGCAATCGAAACCCTGGGACACGAACGGTATAGACGGTGTACACCGTTTCCTGAAGAAACTCTGGAACCTGTTCTACGGACGTCAGGGAGAGTTCCTGCCTGCCGAAGGCGAAGCTACCAAGGAAGAGCTGAAGTCTATTCACAAGTTGATTAAAAAAGTAACAGGCGATATCGAAGCATTCTCATACAATACTTCGGTCAGTGCCTTCATGATTTGCGTCAACGAGTTGACTTCGTTGAAATGCCGTAACAAAGAGGTACTAAGCAACCTGATTGTCCTGCTTGCTCCGTTCGCTCCCCACTTGGCAGAAGAGCTTTGGGAAGCCTTAGGACACACCACTACGGTATGCGACGCACAATGGCCTGCGTGGAACGAAGACTATCTGAAGGAAGACACGGTGAAATACACCATCTCTTTCAACGGCAAAGCACGATTCACTATGGAATTCCCTGCCGATGCCGATAACGACACAATCCAGGCGGCGGTAATGGCGGAAGAACAATCACAGAAATGGATTGACGGAAAAACTCCGAAGAAGGTCATCATCGTGCCGAAAAAGATTGTCAATATCGTACTTTGATAATAAACAGTTAATAATGAATAGTTAATAACGAGTTAGTAATGAATCGGACATTACATGATTCGATATTAACTGTTCATTGTTAACTATTAATTATAAACATGGAATCAACATTCATCAAAAAATTCAGCAGGGAATCGAAAGACTACCTTGCCATTACCTTTGGATTGGTAATCTATGCCTTGGGCTGGGCGATGTTCCTTCTCCCCTATCAGATAACCACGGGAGGAGTAACAGGTATCTCTGCCATCATCTACTATGCCACAGGCGTGGAAATCCAAATATCCTACTTCCTCATCAATGCCGTCTTTCTCGGTTTTGCCTTAAAGATATTGGGACCGAAGTTCAGTGTGAAGACCATTTACGCCATTTTCATGCTGACCTTTCTCCTTTGGTTCTTCCAATGGATATTGAAAGACGAAAGCGGAAACCTGCCTCAACTCTTGGGACCGGGACAAGACTTTATGGCATGCGTCATCGGAGCGGGTATGCTGGGATTCGGCATCGGTATCGTATTCTGTAACAACGGAAGTACGGGCGGAACCGATATCATCGCCTGGATTATCAACAAATACAAGGATGTGACATTGGGACGGATGATGATGTATTGCGACATCGTTATCATTTCATCGTGCTATTTCATCTTCCACGATTGGCGACGTGT
>URCM01000168.1 GCA_900546355.1 uncultured Bacteroides sp. | reverse complement strand
CCTCAAAAACTCATCCCAAATCATCGCACGATAAATTCAAAACAGCTTCTAAGTTGCGTATGGAGTTTATATTTATTAAAGGAGTTGATAAATACAGGAGTGAAAAAGTTAAGGAGTAAAGCTGATGGTTTTATGCTTTTTTATTATAAAGCTATTGAATTCACTTCTTGACTTTTTCACCCCTATGAAAAATCACTTCACTTCCTTGATGATGTCCATGCCGATGTGGATGGCATCTTCATTCATCGGAATCAGGTTGTGATGACGTTCGGGCAGTGTCTTGTAAAGTGCTTTCACCACACTTCCTATCGACACGATTGGACGTAGCTTCAGCAACCCGCCCAATACTATCATGTTAAATGTCTTTGCCATTTTGCGCTCATTGGCTTCGTCCATGGCATCAATGCGGTAGATATGGATGTCTTTACGGGTAGGTGGGTTGATGATGCCATAACCGTCATAAATCAGGATACCACCCGGTTTTACTTTGTTTTCGAATTTAGCTAATGACGGTTGGTTCAAGATGATGGCTGTATCGTATTTGCTCAAGATGGGCGAAGAGATACGCTCATCGCTTACGATGACGGTGACATTGGCAGTCCCTCCGCGTTGTTCGGGGCCGTATGCCGGCATCCAAGTCACTTCCTTGCCTTCCATAAGTCCGGAATAGGCGAGGATTTTTCCCATAGACAAGACACCTTGTCCGCCGAATCCCGCTATAATGATTTCTTCTGTCATACGTTTCTATTTATAGGTTTATTTGTCTTCTGATGTAGTATCTTTCAGGTCGCCCAGCGGATAGAACGGGAACATGTGTTCTTCCATCCATTTGTTGGCGGCTTCAGGGCTCATTTTCCATCCCGAGTTGCAGGTTGATACGATTTCTACCAAGCTGGAGCCTTTGTGCTGCATGGAGTTCTCAAACGCTTTGCGGATGGCCTTCTTGGCTTTACGGATAGCAGCCACGGTTTCAACCGATTGACGTGTTACGTAGCACGTGCCTTGTAGGGTAGCTGCTATTTCAGTCATCTTCAACGGATAGCCGTGTATTTCGGGGTTACGTCCGTACGGGCAGGTAGCGGTTTTCATCCCAATCAGGGTAGTAGGCGCCATTTGTCCGCCCGTCATGCCATAGATGGCATTGTTGATAAAGATGACAGTGATATTGTCGCCACGGTTCAGGGCATGGATGCTTTCGGCGGTACCGATACAAGCCAAGTCGCCGTCACCTTGGTAGGTGAATACCAGACGGTCGGGCCACAAGCGCTTGATAGCTCCAGCCAGAGCGGGAGCACGTCCGTGAGCCGCTTCCAGGCAGTCTATATCCAAGTAGTTATACATGAATACCGCACAGCCTACCGGACTGATGCCGATGGCCTTTTCGGTCATTCCCATTTCTTCGATGACTTCCGCTATCAATTTGTGCACTACGCCGTGGCTACATCCCGGGCAATAGTGCATCGGGTTATCGTTCAATAAACGAGGTTTCTGGTAAACCAAGTTTTCGGGTTTTACGATATCTTCTTTTGTCATGGTTTTCCTCCTTGTCGGTTACGTATAGAGAATCGGAGCGCGTACTCTGCCATCTTGATGATAATGGACACAGTGCATACATAGAAGAAGACGGTTTGGTCAATGTCGGTAAAGAACAACACGACAGAAGCTACGGCTCCTATCATGAATGCGATGTTCAGTACGGTCCTGATTTGGTCTATCTTGTTCATATTCGGATTACTTGTTAATGATTCTTTCTTTCAACGCTTCGATGACTTCGTCTGGGTCAGGTACGATACCTCCCAAGCGTCCGAAGTGTTCTACCGGTATGCGGCATTCTACAGACAATTTGACGTCTTCAATCATTTGTCCGCTGTTTAGTTCGACAACTAAAATGCCTTTCATGTGCTGTGCTTTTTCTGCCAAAGCTTTGCTGGGGAACGGCCATAAGGTGATGGGGCGGAACAGTCCTACCTTGATACCTTCTTCACGTGCGTGCTCCATTGATTTCTGTGCGATGCGGGCACACGAGCCGAAAGCTACAATCAGGTATTCGGCATCTTCACAGTCGATTTCTTCGTAACGGGTTTCGTTTGCTTCGATTTCTGCATACTTGGCTTGCAGGTGCAGGTTGCGTTGCTCCATTACAGCGGGGTCAAGTTCGAGCGAAGTGATGATATTGGGTTTGCGTCCCTTGCGTCCTGTAGCCGCCCAAGGACATTGAGCGATGATTTCTTCTTCGGTGCGGCGCGGACGTGGTTCGGGTAATACGACTTTTTCCATCATCTGGCCGATGACGCCGTCGGCAAGAATCATGGCCGGGTTGCGGTACTTGAATGCCAGTTCGAAAGCCAGACCTACGAAGTCTGCCATTTCCTGCACCGATGCCGGAGCCAGTGCGATGACGTGATAGTCGCCATGTCCTCCTCCTTTGGTGGTCTGGAAATAATCGGCTTGGCTGGGCTGGATGGTTCCCAGTCCAGGCCCTCCACGCATGACATTTATTACCAGACAAGGCAGCTCAGCACCTGCGATATAAGAGATGCCCTCTTGTTTCAAGCTGACACCCGGACTGGATGACGAGGTCATTACCATTTTGCCGGTGCCTGCACCTCCATATACCATATTAATAGCTGCCACTTCACTTTCCGCCTGCAATACTACCATGCCGGTTGTTTCCCATGGCTTCAGTTCGGCAAGAGTTTCCAATACTTCCGATTGGGGGGTGATGGGGTAACCGAAGTAACCGTCTACGCCAAACCGGATGGCGGCATGGGCGATGGCTTCGTTTCCTTTCATTAAGACTACTTCTTCTGCCATATTTTTAGTTTTTTAGTTTCTTACGCTTCTTTTGCTCTATATACAGTCAGGCAAGCGTCGGGGCACACGATGGCGCACGACGTACAGCCGTTGCAAGTGTCTTCCAGCACTTGCTGTACATAATTATATCCTTTCTGATTTACTTTTTTGGTAAGTGACAGCACGTGCAGCGGACAGGCTGCCACACACAGGTTGCATCCTTTGCAGCGTTCTGTATTCACGATTACCACACCTTTCATTTTAGCCATATTGAAATTTCCTTATCTTATTATTTTATTGATTAAACATGTCTTTGTTGTAAAATTCGAGGATGTCCATTACCATTTTCCGGGCGTCGGC
This sequence comes from uncultured Bacteroides sp., assembly GCA_900546355.1. Lineage (GTDB taxonomy): Bacteria > Bacteroidota > Bacteroidia > Bacteroidales > Bacteroidaceae > Phocaeicola. The sequence continues at coordinate 531 of URCM01000168.1, read as the reverse complement.
TGCTGGACTATCGGGGTTAAGGTCGATGGCTTCTTGGTAATCGTTCAGTGCACCTTGCCAGTTTCCTTGTTTGCGGAAAGCGTTTCCCCGTAAATAATAAATGTAGTCGGCGTTTTCGGGCTTTTGGCTCAGAAGTTGGTTTAATTGGTCAATGACGGTATCAACTTCTCCTTCATCCATCCGTTGTTTTATCTCTTTCAGTTTTTCTGTCATGGTTATGGTTCCATCTTGATTTCCGGCAAAGATAGCTTTTATTTTTTATTTACGGATACATCCGGACAAGAAAAAAACTTTTTGGAGGAATTCAAAACAGCTTCTGATATTTACGGGAATGAATCGGAAGTATAAAAAATATTCCCGTGATAGGAAGTTTATGGAAAATCTAATAGACGTGTACAACTATATCCGGGCGGCTGCGGATATAAAGGCTTTATCGGCTTATAGCTTTTTGCATTATGAAAGGCTTAGGCATAACGATTTAAGAAGCTGTTTTGAATTTCTCCAAAAAGTTTTTCTTGGCTTGATGTATCC
>URCM01000167.1 GCA_900546355.1 uncultured Bacteroides sp. | reverse complement strand
CAAAGCACACACGAAAACGGATATATCAAGCCAAGAAAAACTTTTTGGAGAAATTAAAAACAGCTTCATATTACATATAAGAATGAGAAATTAAAAACGAGAAACAGTCTGCACACTTTCATTCTTGATTTCTCATTCTTTATTTTCAAAGCAGTTCCGAATGCAACGATTCAAGATTCCGCGTCATAGCAAGACAGAGAAAACGCGACACCCACACCTATTATCAATCGCTGTTTGTTATCGCTTTTTAAAATCCTCTGTGCCTCCGTGTCTCTGTGTTCTATTTCATTTATAATTTCACCGAAACTTCTTCACCCGTATAGTCCACCGTTACACCTTTGGCATTCAAGTCGAAAGGCTGTGCCTTGTCAGGATTCACCTTTACCACGGTAAAGGTACGTTTCTCCAGCATACCGGGGAATGAACCCTCACGCTTGCCGATGGTCAAAGTCTTTTCTTCCTCATCGTATTCCATCGGAATCATGGCATACTTGCCCTGCTCGTAGTTATAGTTCACACCTTCGTCTTCGTACAGCGTAAACTCTCCATCGGCACCTTGATATACATAAAGTACAATGCGGTCTGCCGGCTTTTCATCGGTATATTGCATATCCTCACCGAACGGAACAATAGAACCGGCACGTACGTAAAGCGGTACACGCTCGTAAGGAGCCTCCACTTCTACCCTCTCACTACTTTTCCGGGACTTTCCGGTATAGAAATCATACCAGCCTTCCGCTTTCGGGAAATAAACCTCACGCGAACGGGCACCGTATTCATATACCGGAGACACCATAAAGGAAGGACCGAACATGAACTGGTCTCCGATGTTGTTCACATTCGCGTCAGATGTGAAATCCATCACCAGCGGACGCATAATCGTATAATCCTTAAACCAGGTCATGCCTGCCAGAGAATAGATATACGGCATCAGGTTGTAGCGCAACTTCGTATAATAAACAATGGAATTATAAGCCGGATGCCCTTCTGGAGCAATTTCCCACGGCTCGCGCAACGGATACTGGCCATGGGCACGGTACAGCGGACAGAACGCGCCGAACTGGAACCAACGCGTATTCAGCTCACGCCATTCCTTAGAGTCGGCATTCTCGGTCTTTGTCTCGTTCCATTGCTTCTGACCCGCCACGTAACGGTTTTCTACACAGAATCCGCCAATGTCCATCGTCCAATACGGAATGCCGCTCATGGCAAAGTTCAGTCCGGCTGATATCTGTGCCTTCATGTCTTCCCAACGGGTAGCGATGTCACCGCTCCACGTAGCGGTAGAATAACGCTGCAATCCGGCAAAGCCCGAACGGGTCAGCAAGAATACACGTTTATTGTTGTCTACTCCACGCTGGCCGTTATAGATAGCATCGGCATTCATCAAAGCGTAAGCATTGAAGTATTCAGCCGAGGGACCTAATGCCGTAGGACCGCACAAGTCCTTGCGGTATTGCAGGTCGGTACAATCGCGCACGTTCGGCTCGCTGGCATCCATCCACCAGGCATCAATGCCCAACGGATAATAATGCTCGTACATCTGGTTCCAGAACAACTTGCGTGCATCGGCACTATAGGCATCATAGAATCCGTACGTATAACCCGGACCTACCCAGTCCTTCAGGCTGTCCTTTACCGATTGCTGGTACATCCAGCCCTTCTCATCAAATTCCTTGAAATGTTCGGTTGTCGTATAGAATTTCGGCCATACGGAAATCATCATCCGTCCGTGCATGGCATGGATAGAATCTACCATCGCTTTCGGATTGGGGAAACGTGCCTTGTCGAACTCATGGCTTCCCCAAGCGTTTTCGGGCCAGTGGTTCCAGTCAAGCACGATATTATCAATAGGAATACGGCGGTCGCGGAACCCTTTCAAAGCACCCAGCATCTCGGCTTGCGTATTGTATTTCTCACGGCTTTGCCAATAACCCATCGCCCATTTCGGCATAATCGGCGACTTGCCCGTCAGCGTACGGTAGCCGCTGATGACCTCGTCCATATCGTCACCCGCGATAAAATAATAATCCAGTTGCCGCGTCATTTCGCTCCACCACGATTGCTTGCCCTGTTCTTTCGGGTCTACCGGACTATATACACGAAGTCCGGAATAAGACACGCCGCCATCGGGAACCCATTCCACTTTGAGCGGCACACGCTTTCCGGCTTCCAGATTGACCGAGAACTTATAGCTGTTCGGGTTCCACGCCGTACGCCAACGTTCAGGCACTACCAATTCATTATTGATATACACCTTTGTATAACCGGCATAGTACAAGATGAACTTGAATTCTCCGCTTTCCGACGGTTCGATAGAACCTTCATACGTCACCTTCGAACCATAAAAAGGAAAATCTTTAGGCAAGTTCACCACATGTCCCAAATCGCCTCTTACCAGATGCTCGAAATAGAGCGAATCCTCACGGCGCACCAAGGTCTCCGCACCTGAACCTTCTGCAGGCACGTATGTACCGGTGATGGCACCTTCTTTTCCATCCTTGTCATAAAGTTTGAACACTTCCCCCAATTGTGAATAATCATTGGGATTACCGAAACGGCAGAGCGAATAACTGTCAAGCAGCACACCGTAATTCTTGTTCGATACGATAAAAGGCACAGACACCTTCGTATTATATTGGAACAACTCCTCATTCTTACCTTTGTAGTTGAACTCGTCCGCCTGATGTTGTCCCAAACCATAGAACGCCTCATCATCGGGCGACTCGAACACCTGCCGAATGGTATATCCTTTGGTTCCTTCCACTTCAATCGGGGTAAAGGTCTTCCCTCCTCCTTTGTTCTCTTGCAGAATCAGGTTACCGTCTTCATCGGTAAACCATACTTCACCCGTAGACGCCAGCACCGAAGCACGCACCTCATCGGTAAATACCGTAATGGTATCGCCTTGTTGCGCTACCGTAAAGGGAGTCTGCTCCGTTTGAGGAACAACAACCAGACTTTGCCGGTCGGCAAATTTCTTTTCAGGCGTTGCCGACACGTGGATAAGTTTTTCACCCATCACCTGAAAACGAACCAGACGCACATCCATGTCGCCCTTCTGCTGTACTTTTACGATTACACCCTTGTCTGTCTCTTCATAAACGTTTCCGGAACATGCACCAAACAATAATCCGGCGAGCAGGCAATAAGAAATGCTTTTCATATTCATACCCAACTGATGTTTAAAGTTAAACCATAAATTTGTTGATTACTGCCCACCTTCAGGAGTAAACCTAAAAACATTGTAAAGCAAACCTTTCCTGTTTTTCGGCATCGGAAGTCATCGGAAACGCCTTCTTTGCGGGAATCAAGCAATTAATTGACCTACATCAACAAACATGGTGTATTACGAATAATCCGAAGCTGTGCCACTTCCTTTCAACACAACCACAAAAGAAACAAAAAAACGAGAAAAAAGCAAATGCCTACGGTTTTTTCTAAAAAGCTTTCCCCCTTTCACCGGATATGCCGAAGCAACCATTTCGATTCGCCTTTCCGGACAGATACTTTCCTGTACGAAGACCATTGTTTTCTATGTCCTCCGCAGCAAGGACGTACATCCTCGGTAGCGAGGACGTATATCCTCCGATTGGAGGACGTACATCCCCGCCACGGAGGATATAAAACAGATACAATTCAAAACAGTTTCTAAGAAGCTGTTTTGAATTTATCGTGCGATGATTTGGGATGAGTTTTTGA
>URCM01000166.1 GCA_900546355.1 uncultured Bacteroides sp. | reverse complement strand
TGGTTTTACGCGTTTCTTCTCTTCTTCTAAAACCTCAAACTTGCCTCCTTGCATCGTTGTGGCTGTTTTAAACACAGACCGGACCAGAGATTTCACTCCTACTTGCTCAGCCGCCCGCCGGGATGGTACCATTTGTCCCTATGATAAGCCGGCAGGTGGTAGAGCTGAACAGTTCCATCGCTTTCTGATAGAGGAACTACGTCTGGAAGTGGAAAATAAAGTTCCTGCCAACGGTACAAACTTTCTTGTCGGACATTCATACGCAGGTTTATTTACCCTACAGACACTGTCAAATCATCCCGAGTCTTTTGACTCGTATATAGCAATAGACCCAAGTTTATGGTGGGACCGAGGAGTCTTTCTACAACAAGCAGCAAAGAATGTTTATCAAAAAGACTTCTCCGGCAAACATTTGTATGTTGCTTTCGCCACCCGCCAACGTCCTGCAATCAAACTTATCCAGTTTTCATTGGCCGACAGCTTAAAAAATAAGATCATCCCTGAAATGAAAAACAAGCATTTGCATGTCGTTTATAAAAAATTTCCCGACGAGGTGCATGGCACCATTGCTCTTCCTGCCATTTTCGATGGATTAAAATCTCTATTTCATAACACTATTTCAACCAAAGAGGCAACATGATAATTTCTTGCAGTATTCGGTTTCTCATCTGTTACAAATACGCTCCGGTTTACTATTGGTAAAAATAACATAACTGATGCCTATATTGTAGCCACTCGCTCAATTCCGGGGTATTGCACGGCTATAATTCTCACATCCCCTTCTGTTTAACATCAATTTAAGATTTCAAATTCTATACTTATCATTTTCTAGAATAACAGATTGAGACATTGTATCAACCTTGGCTACAGATTTATGCTATTCTTTCCGGAAATCATGTAATTAGGGTTATAACATCTGTAATTTATCTACACTGTATTTTCAGTCATGTACTTATCTTTGCATCAAGATTCTGGAATTCAAAACTTAATAAAATCAAGTGATAATGAAACGTATACCAGTCATCATGATTGCAAGTTTATTTGTTATAGGAATACCTGCCATAACACAGTCCGATCCGGTTCCCAAGAAAAATGGTAATAAGTATGTGCTTTACGAAAAACGTACAGATAACGGGGCGGTCTGTCACCTATTTCAAGCGCAACAAGCGAATGGATGTTTGGAAAAACCGATGGTAAAGGGTACACTGTTTCGCTGTGGTGTATGGCACATGGAAGAAATCAAAGGAAACCCGAAATCACAAGAGGCATACAAAACGAGTAAACAAGTATAGGAAAAAAGAATATTATGACATTAGATGATTTTTTGAATCATATTGAAGCCGGCGGTGCACTCAATACACCGGAAATCTATCGGCTGATGGATGAAATGAGCGATGAAGCCCGGCGCGTTACCTGTGAGATAAACAACTCGTACCATTCACAAGAAGAATTGCGTGCGTTCATGTCGCGCCTGACCGGTAAACCTGTGGACGAAACATTCAAGATGTTTCCTCCGTTCTACACAGACTTCGGCAAGAATATTACCATCGGGCGTCGTGTCTTTATCAATGCCGGTTGCCACTTCCAGGATCATGGCGGTGTGACGTTGGGTGACGGCTGTCTTATCGGGCATAATGTGGTCTTTGCCACGCTCAATCACGGTACGGCTCCCGAAGACCGCGGGGCGATGTATCCGGCGCCTATCCGGTTAGGCAAAAATGTATGGGTAGGTTCCAACTCCACCATCCTGCGGGGTGTGACCGTGGGTGACAACGCCATTATCGCCGCCGGATCTGTGGTGACGAAAGACGTAGCGGCCAACACGGTTGTAGGAGGTGTACCGGCAAGGCATATCCGAGATATCGACAGGAACGAAAAGTGATAGCCTATGGAATCGGAATCACTAACCAACCATACTGCCATCCTTGTCAGATCCATCCGAACGGTACACCATACTGAACGGGTTGTGCGGATTGGTTCTACCGGGCATTACACTGACCAACTTTCCGGAGTTCTCGTTGTATTCCCTTCTTCCGGTTGAAACGACGAGTGCCATGCCTACTGCCGGAGTCGGCCGTATCATAATCTGCAATACATCTTTATCGACGGCAGATTTTGCACAAGACTCTTGCTACTGTCCGATATCGGTTTCTCCATCATCATCACCAATGCGGCAAGAAAAAGAGGCTGATTTTCCTGATCTGCTTGAAGTGGGAACGTTGGATGAGATGCATGTAAAATAATGTCTGTAATTGAGGTTATACAATCAGTAATCCATCTACCGGCTTTTCCTGTAATCCGCTGTAATTTTGCACTATGAAAAGAAAACAAGAAACAATAAAAATTTAAATTACATCGGTTATGAAACGTACAACTATTTTAATGGCTGCTTTCCTCTGCCTCTTCAGCCTGACGGAAAGCCCGGCACAAAACACTCACAAAAATATGGAACAGTTAAATCTGACACAGGAATGGGACAAGACGTTCCCGAAGAGCGACAAGGTGAACCATAGCAAAGTGACTTTCGTAAATCGTTACGGCATCACGCTCGCTGCCGACCTGTATGCACCGAAAACGATTTTCGGAGGTAAGCTGCCTGCTATTGCTGTCAGTGGTCCGTTTGGAGCTGTAAAGGAACAGTCGTCGGGGCTGTATGCCCAGACATTGGCCGAACGAGGATTCCTGACGATTGCTTTCGATCCTTCGTTTACCGGTGAAAGCGGTGGACAGCCTCGCAGCGTAGCTTCGCCAGACATCAACACCGAAGACTTCTCGGCGGCGGTGGATTACCTCGCGACACGTCCGGATGTGGATGCCGAACGAATCGGCATCATTGGCATTTGTGGTTGGGGTGGTTTTGCTATCAATGCGGCTGCCAACGACACACGTATCAAGGCAACGGTAGCTTCCACAATGTACGACATTAGCCGCTGTACAGCAAACGGTTACTTCGATGCCGCTGACAATGCAGATGCACGCTACAAAATGCGTCAGGAGTTTAACGCCCAGCGCACGGAAGACTACCGTACTGACACTTATCCCCGCACCGTGATGAATCCGGAGCCTGCCGGTAATGCACCGCAGTTCATGAAGGATTATTACGATTATTACAAAACCGAACGGGGTTATCATCCTCGTTCCATCAACTCCGGTTTGGGCTGGAACAAAACCTCCAATCTTGCATTTCTCAACGCACCTATCCTTGCGTATGCCGATGAAATCCGCAGTGCCGTGTTGCTCATTCATGGAGAAAAAGCTCACTCCCGCTATTTTAGTGAGGATACTTTCAAGAAGCTGAAAGACGATAATAAAGAACTGATGATTATTCCCGATGCCGTACATACGGATTTATATGACCGGACAGACATTATTCCATTCGATAAGCTGGAGGAATTTTTCAAAGAATACTTAAAATAGAAGGCTTCAAGAAAAAGAATGGGATAGCGCAGAAAGCGAAAATATATTGCCGATGTGGGTGGCTGACATGGATTTCCGTACAGCCCCCACTATCGTCGATGCTTTACGCCGACGGGTGAAACACGGTATTTTCAGTTATACCCGTGTGCCCGACAGTTACTACGAGGCTGTTACAGGCTGGTTCGCACGTCGTCACGGTTGGACGATTGACCGTGAATGGATAATTTACACATCGGGCGTAGTCCCAGCCATCTCGGCAGTCATCAAGGCTTTGACCGTTCCGGGAGATAAGGTA
>URCM01000165.1 GCA_900546355.1 uncultured Bacteroides sp. | reverse complement strand
AACCAAGAAAAACAGGACCAGAATCTGTTGTGTTACCATTACACCATAGCCCAAAATCAGTTGTCATTCGTTTCATCTCGTTTTGACGGTGCAAAGGTACAACTTTTCTTCAACCCGACAAGGAAATTGAAGACTTTTTTCAAAAAAATACATAAGAAAAAGAGAATTAAGACTTAAACTTTTCGTGATATACAGAAAACCAAGTATCTTTGTCGCATATTCCTCTTTTGATGAGATAAGGAGGCATTTTAAAACCAAATTAAAAAACAAAACAAGAACGAAAGTATAATGAACGAAACAAAACTTTTAGTGCAAAAAATAACAGAAGGCATTCAAGAGAAAAAAGGCAAAAACATCGTAATCGCAGACTTAACGAATATTGAAGATACAATCTGCAAATATTTCGTCATTTGTCAGGGTAACTCACCCAGCCAAGTCTTGGCTATCGTAGATTCAATAAAAGACTATGTAAAGAAAACAACCGGCGAAAAAGCATACGGCATGGACGGAGTACGCAACGCGCAATGGGTAGCACTGGACTACGGAGATATCCTTGTCCATGTATTCCTTCCCGAAATACGCACCTTTTATAATTTAGAAAACCTTTGGGCAGATGCCAAACTGACCTCAATACCCGATTTGGACTAACCATTTCATATTAATTATCATGGACGAGAAGCAAAACAAAAACAATAACTTTAACAATCCGAACAACAAGCCAAAGATTAACGTGCCCCGCCCCAACCTGACGTGGCTATACGTGGTGATTGCGCTTGTACTTGGCTTCCTTTATTTGTCGACCGATGAGGGAAGCGCAAGCAAAGAAATAACTTATACCGAATTCAAGAACATGGTGAACAAAGGCTACGCCAGCAAAATCATCGCTTACGATGACAACACGGTAGAAATGTTCATCAAACCCGAACACATCGTTGATGTATTCAAGCAAGACGCGGATAAAGTAGGAAAAAGCCCAGCGGTGACGGTACAGGTAGGTTCTGTCGAGTCATTAGACAAGTTCCTGGATGAAGCGCAAACCAACGGCACCTTTACCGGCTCCATCAGCTACGAGAAACGGAACAATTATTTCGGAATGATTTTCTGGAATACGTTCCCCTTCATTCTGTTAATAGCCATCTGGATATACGCCATGCGGCGGATGGGCGGAACAACGGGACCGGGCGGTAGCGGAAACGTATTTAACGTAGGAAAGAGCAAAGCGCAACTGTTTGAGAAAGGAGCCAACCGCATTACTTTCAAAGACGTAGCGGGACAAGCTGCGGCCAAGCAAGAAGTGCAAGAAATAGTAGACTTCCTGAAAGACCCGGAAAAATACACCAAATTGGGAGGAAAAATCCCCAAGGGAGCTTTATTGATCGGCCCTCCGGGAACAGGTAAGACATTGCTTGCCAAAGCGGTGGCAGGCGAAGCCGATGTACCTTTCTTCTCCATTTCAGGCTCCGACTTCGTGGAAATGTTTGTCGGCGTAGGAGCTTCACGTGTACGCGACCTGTTCCGTCAAGCGAAAGAAAAAGCGCCGTGCATTATCTTTATCGATGAAATAGATGCGGTAGGCCGTGCCCGTGGAAAGAATCCGGGCATTGGAGGAAACGATGAACGCGAAAACACATTAAACCAATTGCTCACCGAAATGGACGGATTCGGCTCGAATAGCGGTGTCATCATCTTAGCGGCAACCAACCGTGTAGACATTTTGGATAAAGCCTTGCTACGCGCCGGACGTTTCGACCGGCAAATCTATGTAGACTTGCCCGACCTGAACGAACGCAAAGAAGTATTCGGCGTTCATCTGCGCCCGCTGAAGTTAGACCACACGGTCGATGTAGACTTATTGGCACGCCAAACGCCGGGATTCAGCGGAGCCGACATCGCCAACGTATGCAACGAAGCCGCCTTGATAGCCGCACGCCACTCGAAAGAAGCGGTCGGCAAAGATGACTTCATGTCGGCTATTGACCGCATCGTAGGCGGACTGGAAAAGAAAACCAAAGTAATGACCGCCTCTGAAAAACGCGCTATCGCCTTGCACGAAGCTGGCCATGCCACCATTTCATGGTTCCTGGAACATGCCAACCCGCTCATTAAAGTGACCATCGTGCCGCGCGGACGCGCACTGGGAGCTGCGTGGTATCTGCCAGAAGAACGCCAACTCACCACAAAAGAACAGATGTTGGACGAAATGTGCGCCACATTGGGCGGACGAGCCGCCGAAGAATTGTTTATAGGCCATATCTCTACCGGTGCCATGAACGATTTGGAACGTGTCACCAAGCAAGCTTACGGCATGATTGCATACGCAGGCATGAGCGAACGATTGCCCAACCTGTGTTATTACAGCAACGATGAATTCGCTTTCAACAAACCGTATAGCGAGCATACCGCTGAAATCATCGACCAAGAAGTACAAAAGATGATAAACGAACAGTATGCACGCGCCAAGGAACTTCTGCAAAAACACAGTGAAGGCCATGCCCGACTGGCACAGGTGCTGATAGACCGTGAAGTGATTTACGCCGAAGACGTGGAGAAGATTTTCGGCAAACGCCCATGGACTTCACGCTCGGAAGAAATCATGGCGGAAGAAAACAAATCACAAACTGCATCCATCGAAGCAGAACAGCCGAAAGCACTTCCCGAAAGTCCGCAACCGGAAGACGACGGACCGAAGGAAGACACACCGAAGCAATAAACCGAAAAGCCGGACAATGGGCATCACGCACGTCTTTGCCGATTGTCCGGCTAATAAATAACAACAATATGAAAAACAATTTCTTACAACGGACTATCACCGGCATTATCTTTGTTGCCGTATTGGTGGGATGCATCCTGGGAGGTCCCATCTCGTTCACGATTCTGTTTTCTATCGTCAGCGCGCTGACCATCCATGAGTTCGGAACCCTGGCAAATGCTACCGGACAAGTGCAAATGAATAAACCTATCACCATATTGGCTGGAGTTTTCCTATTTCTTTGCTTCGGATATACCGGGGTTGTTCCGGGAACAAATGAAATATTCATCCCCTATCTTTTCCTGATTATGTATTTGTTTATCAGCGAACTCTATAAGAAGCAGAAAAATCCCATCAACAACTGGGCGTATGCCATGATGAGCCAGCTCTACATTGGGTTGCCGTTCGCCCTGCTGAACGTGCTTGCTTACCACACAAGCGCAGCCACCAGCGTTTCGCAATACAATCCGGTATTACCCTTATCTATTTTCATTTTTACATGGATCAACGATACAGGAGCCTATTGCACAGGGATGCTTTTCGGCAAACATCGCCTGTTCGAACGCATCTCGCCTAAGAAATCGTGGGAAGGTTCTATCGGCGGAGCTGTATGCTGTATCATTGCGGCCATCGTGCTTTCGCAATTTTTCTTCTTCCTCAATGTGTACGAATGGATTGGACTGGGGCTGACCATTGTTGTGTTTGGCACATGGGGAGACCTTACCGAATCACTCTTTAAGCGGACCTTAGGCATTAAAGATTCAGGAAATATTCTTCCAGGACACGGAGGTATGCTGGATCGCTTCGACAGTACCCTGATGGCGATACCCGCGTCGGTAGTTTACCTGTATATCTTAAGTCTATGAACATCCCCGCCACAGGTCGCACAGATTTTATTAACAACAAAGAGGATTACCAGTTAATTATCTGAAGACCAACAACCAATTCCTGCAGGACGGATGCGTCTGTCCCTATACGTTGATGCTTTTCGGGCAGGCAAACCCTTCCCCTCCAGGCTATATGGGCAGACGCGGACATCCCTACCAAACAGGCCAACGAACTTCATAAACAGTTTTAGAAGCTGTTTTGAATTTATCGTGCGATGATTTGGGATGAGTTTTTGAGGC
>URCM01000164.1 GCA_900546355.1 uncultured Bacteroides sp. | reverse complement strand
GGATACATCAAGCCAAGAAAAACTTTTTGGAGAAATTCAAAACAGCTTCTTATATCCCACACAGGATGCACTTGCTTAAAATATCCCAAACGGATTAAACTTTTCGGCAAAACAGATGTCTGAAGAGTAAAGGCGCGCTTAATGTATAACTTTTAATATTGAAACAAGATGAAAACAATGTATGTATGTTTAGCTTTTGCGATGAGCGTACTCGCTCTTTCCGCACAAACTCCTGAAAAGCAACGGAAACAACTTACTCCCGAACAGCGTGTGGAACAACAGGTAGAACGGATGGAAAAACAACTTTTGCTGGATGACGAAACCGCGGCAAAGTTCGCTCCTCTCTATAAAGAATACATAGAAGCCTTGGCTCAATGCCGTCCTGCCGCTCCAAAAGAAAAGATAAAACCACGTCAGGAGAAACTGACCGATGAAGCAATAGACCAACGCATGCAGGCCCGTTTCGAACTTCAGAAGAAGCGGTTGGATGTCAAGGAAACCTACTATAAGAAATTCAAGGAAATCCTTACGATGCGTCAGGTAGAAAAGATTTTTGCTCCTCAACCCAAGAAGCATGCACCACGTTTCACTCCGGAGAAACGTCCCTTCAAAGCTCCCCTTCCACCTGAAAAGCTGGTCAGATAACCCCCGGTTCTCATAACATCAAAAAAACAGGCTGTCTCAAGATGAGCAGCCTGTTTTCAGATGCATATAGCACTTTTTCAGTCTATCAGATATTCAGCGATTTCTTAACAGCTTCTACTTTTTCAAGCGCAGCGGCCGTTTCACGTGTATAACACTTCGGACAACCCATTTCACCCTTCACTTCAATGTAGAATTTAATCTTCGGTTCTGTTCCCGACGGACGTACAGATACCTTTGTACCGTCTGCGGTAAAGTATTGAAGTACATTCGAAGTTTCGGGCATATCAAGGTCGGTCACATTACCCTTGTTATCCGTAGCCTTCAAGGTCTTGTAATCCTTAATCAATACGATTTCCGAGCCACCCAGTTCCTTCGGAGGACAAGCACGGAAGTTATCCATCATCGCCTTGATTTCATCTGCACCGCTCTTACCCGGCTTTACAACGTTTACGGTCACTTCTTTCGAGAATCCGTATTCTACGTAAACTTCCATCAGGATATCATACAAGGTCTTGCCCTGGTCTTTTGCCCAAGCGCAGATTTCAGCCAACAAAGAACAAGCCGATACGGCATCTTTATCACGCACGAAATCCTCGGCAAGGAATCCGTAGCTTTCCTCACCACCACCGATGTATTGCTCCTTGCCTTCGCGCAAACGTATTTCGCGGGCAATCCATTTGAATCCGGTGTAGCAATCCAGCATCTTGATGTTGTTCTTTTCGGCTACCTTGCGGATGACTTCAGTCGTTACAATGGTCTTCACGATAAATTCGTTGCCCTTCATCTTGCCCATCGCGATACGGTTCTTGATGATGTAATACAAGAAAATCAAGCAAGTCTGGTTACCGTTAATCAATACCCATTCGCCCTTGTCATCCTTGCAAGCCATACCTACACGGTCTGCATCGGGGTCGGAAGCCATCACGATGTCAGCATCAATACTCTTGGCCAGGTTGATAGCCATGGTCAAGGCTTCGGCATTTTCCGGGTTCGGAGATACGACCGTCGGGAAATCGCCGCTCTTCACCATCTGTTCGGGCACGCAATGCACGTTCTCAAATCCCCAAAGCTTCAACGATTGCGGAATCAGCATCATGCCTGTACCGTGCAACGGCGTATAAACAATCTTCAGGTCTTTCTGGCGTTTAATCACTTCCGGGTCGATAGAAATGCCATGCACCTTTTCCAGGTATACATCGTCTACATCTTTGCCGATAATCTGAATCAGGTCTTTGTTGCCCTGGAACTTGATGTCGTTCACCTTTACCTTGTTTACTTCGTCGATGATGCCTTTATCGTGCGGGGCAAGTACCTGCGCACCGTCGTCCCAATAAGCCTTATAGCCGTTGTATTCGCGCGGGTTGTGCGAAGCAGTAATGTTGATACCGCTCTGGCATCCCAAATGGCGGATAGCAAACGATACTTCAGGAGTCGGACGCATATCGTCGAACAGATACACCTTGATGCCGTTGGCCGAGAAGATGTCAGCAGATATTTCGGCAAACTTGCGGCTATTGTTACGGCAATCGTGGCCTACTACCACCGAGATTGTGTCTCTTCCCGCGAAGTTCTTGTTCAGGTAATTTGCCAAACCTTGCGTAGCGGCTCCCACGGTATAGATGTTCATACGGTTGGAACCTGCGCCCATGATGCCGCGCAAACCGCCCGTACCGAATTCCAGGTCTTTATAAAAAGCGTCTATCAATCCGGTTTTGTCGGGATTTTCAAGAATCTGTTTTACTTCAGCCTGTGTCTCAGCATCATAAGCAGGAGTCAACCAGCTCTGTGCTTTCTCTGTGCAAAGTTTGATTAATTCTTCGTTTTCCATGATGTTAATGAATTTATTTGAGTTAATAATGTACGTTTTTATTTTTCACCCCAAAAATAAAAGATTCATTCTAAATATCCTAATTTTAGACCGTTTTTTTATTCAGTCACCTCAAACAAAGACAATCAAGATTCTTTCTATCGAACACAGAGGCACTAATCCTTACGCTTCACATACACCCGGTGAGGAGCACGCCCCTTGATATCAATAAGGTGTGCCTTCACCCATTTGTCCAGGTCCTGCCACGCCTTGTTCCTCAACAGTCCGGTCAGCTCCCCGTATTCGGCGCGGGTGATATACGGATGCTCTTCCAGATACGCCTGAAGCATGGCAAACCGCTCTTCTTCCGTATAACGGCTGGAACTTTGCTTGAACTTCTTCCACGAAGGGGCACGCAACACCTTCCCGCAGCATTGCTTCGAGAACTGTTTGGATACCGTCACCCTCACCTTATCGAAACGGATGGACTGAGCATGTATATCCTCTTTATCGTACACCTCCGCGTCTGCCTTGAGCGAGACCGAAGCCGTGCCGATATTCCCTATCTGCACACGGTATCCCTCCGAAAGGAGTTGCGTGGTCCAGTATTCTATCTCTTCCATCACGGCAAGGATATTCCCTCTGGTCAGTCCGGAATGGCTGGCGATTTTCTCGACAAGCTGATCAAACGTAACGGTCTGGTAGGCAACCATCTTCGGATAAAGTTTCGGAGCGTTTTCCGCATCGCCCGCAAAGGGCACAGGCAACAAATCATAAAGAGCACTCATCGTTTTGTTTTGATTAAGGTTAATAATCCGTTTGCTTATCACTTGGTTTTACGTCCTCCGTACCGGGGATGTACATCCTCCGATGCAAGGACGTACATCCTCGGCAGCAAGGATGTATATCCCCGCATCGGAGGACATAAAACCAAGCCTGTCACAAAGATAATACGAGACGAAAGCAATGTCAAGTATTTGGAGGATTATTTGAAAATAATCAAGTCCGGAACAAGCATTTCCATTTATCTAACCATCCGATTCAATGACAAATATTTTACCCAACAAAATTTCTTGATTCGTTTGATTTATTCGTAACTATTGCTTACTTTTGTGGCAGCGAGCAGGCAGAAGCGTCTGCGGCTCACTATTTTGTGGGAAAAATATTATGTGAGAAGCGTCATGCTTCATTCTTGTTCTTGAAAACCTAGGAAATTTTCATGATTGTACAAGGATGGACGTTGGCGGTTCCCACGCTGTATAGCGTGGGTCTGCTGTCTATTATCATTGTACGTTGGGTTTTCCTAGGACCTTCAAGAACGTGGAAATAGCACGCAGTTCCACGCTTCTTTTTTGTTAACTGATATTGCCTTGGGGAACTGAAAGGCACAAAATGTTTAAAGATGAAAAGAGTTCCTTTTATTATAATTAATAGTCCGTTAAAAATTCACCATATCGGCTAAGCGGCTTCTGCCACA
>URCM01000163.1 GCA_900546355.1 uncultured Bacteroides sp. | reverse complement strand
AAGCGAAAATGCCTCAAAAACTCATCCCAAATCATCGCACGATAAATTCAAAACAACTTCTAAATAAAACACACATATCCCTTCCTGCTATCCATTTTTCCACTTCGCGCAGAAAAATATAGGCAGGCAGGGATATGCACAGAAAGGAAACACTTCCCTAAAACCCCACACTTGAGCAGCGGAAGCCACAACGTCAACGCACAATGTCTGTCGGGTAAGAAGACGGCATACCTATCTTCCGCCAAATTTCATGCGACCACACTTCATCACCCGCTTCAGAAGACTTGAACTTCACAAACATCAACGTGCCGTTTTCCGCAAGTTCGAAATGCATTACATTGTCTTTACCGTCCAATTCCGGAAGATGGATGTTCTTCTTGACATGCTCGGTAAAGATGGAGTCATTATTCTGGGTATAAGTGCCCGAACCGATAATAATGGCTCCCGTCGGCATCATGACCACATTGGTGAATTCTCCGCCTTCGCCCAATATCTTCAATGAATTGCTCGGTTTCAAATCCCCCGGAAGGGCAGGCAAGGAAGAGCTGTAGAAACACATTTGCCATACACCTTTCAAAGAAACGGGAGTACCATCACTAAATAAATCTTGAGCATACGAATTTCCTATACCCATAAACAAACTCAATACTGCGATAAATAAAGAACGTGCTTTCATGACGTAAATTATTAAAGTTAAACGAATAAGTTGATGCACAAATATATAGAACTTTTTTCGGAAAACCTTACGTTTGGACAAAGAAATTTCAGGAAAAAGAGAAAAACTATTTTATAACAGCAATTTATATAGCAAATCCTTTTCTTCACCCGCACAGACCGCATACAAAACCCCGTCATGCGGAGCATACGCCAAAGCAGTAAAAGCGTAGGGCAAGCTATAACGGGCGGTTAGTTTCCCGTCCCAATCCCATACTTCCAAGACTGGCTCCCCATCACTTTCCGTCAACTAAATCACCGATTACATCCAAGCAATAACAAAAAAGCCAATAGTAAGCTCATTATCAAGCTTAACTATTGGCTTATCTGAAAAAGACTTTTTCCTTATCAGAATTCCGCATTATGCGGTGTACGCGGGAACGGGATTACATCGCGGATGTTCGCCATACCGGTCACGAACAACAGCAGGCGTTCGAAACCAAGACCGAAGCCTGAGTGCGGGCAGCTTCCGTACTTGCGGGTATCCAAGTACCACCACATATCCTTCATCGGTATGTTTAGTTCCTTGATGCGGGTAAGCAACTTGTCATAATCGGCTTCACGTTCCGAACCGCCGATAATCTCACCAATCTTCGGGAACAATACATCCATCGCGCGAACGGTCTTGCCATCGTCGTTCTGCTTCATGTAGAACGCCTTGATTTCTTTCGGATAATCGGTCAGGATAACCGGACGCTTGAAGTGTTCTTCCACCAAGTAACGTTCGTGTTCCGAAGCCAAATCCACGCCCCAATATACAGGGAATTCGAACTTATGTCCTTTCGCTACCGCTTCTTCCAATATCTTGATGCCTTCGGTATAAGGCAGACGGACAAAGCTTTCCTTCAATACACCTTGCAGGCGTTCTATCAGCCCTTTGTCGAAATGGTCGTTCAAGAACTTCACATCGTCGTAACAATTGTCGAGTGCCCATTGCACGCAATATTTGATGAATTCTTCCGCCAAGTCCATGTTGTCGTTGATGTCGTTGAAAGCCACTTCCGGTTCAATCATCCAGAACTCCGCCAAGTGACGCGGCGTATTCGAGTTCTCGGCTCGGAACGTAGGTCCAAAGGTATAAATCGCTCCCAAAGCCGTTGCAGCCAATTCTCCTTCCAACTGTCCGGATACCGTCAGACTGGCTTGCTTGCCAAAGAAATCATTGTCGTAAATGATAGAGCCATTCTCGTCCTTCTTCAAATCATACAGGTTCATTGTAGTAACCTGGAACATCTGGCCGGCGCCTTCGCAATCGGATGCCGTAATCAGTGGAGTATGGAAGTAGAAGAAGCCACGGTCGTGGAAAAACTTATGGATGGCAATCGCCATGTGGTGACGGATGCGGAACACTGCGCCGAATGTATTGGTGCGTGGACGCAAGTGGGCAATCTCACGCAGGAACTCCATCGAATGGCCTTTCTTCTGAAGCGGATAGGTATTATCACATACCCCTAACACTTCGATTTCACGAGCCTGTATTTCGGCTGCCTGTCCGGCACCTACCGACTCTACCAGCACACCGTTCACGCTCAAGCACGCTCCGGTGGTGATTTGTTTCAATACTTCCTCATCAAAGTTAGCAAGGTCGACAACAATTTGCACATTATTTATAGTAGAACCGTCATTCAAGGCGATGAAACTCACTTGCTTGCTGCCGCGGCGGGTACGCACCCAACCTTTTACATTGACCATCGTACCAAAATCGCGGCAGTTCAACAGGTCAACAATCTTTGTTCTACGAATTTTCTCCATCTTACTATTTGTTTTAATCGAAAACAGAAACACAAAGACACAGAGCATTTCCTTATCCCCAGATAAAACCTCCGTACCTTTGTGCCTCCATCATCATGATTGGTTTTGATTAACGTTTCACTTATTCAAAAGCTCCCATGCGAAGCATATTCACTTCTTTTTCGGTCAGATAGCGCCAGTCGCCCCGACGTACTCCCTTTTTAGTCAGGCCGGCAAAATAAACACGGTCCAGTTTCACGACCCGATAACCCAATGATTCAAAGATACGGCGCACGACACGGTTCTTTCCCGAATGGATTTCGATGCCTACTTGCGATTTATCCGTATCCGAAGCATAGCTGATGGCATCGGCATGCACTTCGCCGTCATCCAGCGTGATTCCCGAAGCGATTTGGTCTAAATCAGCTTTTGTCACATTCTTGTCAAGATATACGTGATAAATTTTCTTCTTCAAAAATTTCGGATGGGTCAGCTTCGATGCCAAATCGCCATCGTTCGTAAGCAATAATACGCCCGTGGTGTTGCGGTCCAGACGGCCTACCGGATAAATGCGTTCCTTACAAGCACCTTTCACTATATCCAGCACCGTCTTGCGCTCCTGCGGGTCATCGGATGTTGTCACACAATCTTTCGGTTTGTTCAGCAACACATACACTTTCTTCTCTATGCTTACCGGCTGGTCGTGGAACTTCACCTCGTCTGTACGCTTGATTTTCGTTCCCAGTTCGGTAACCACTTGTCCGTTTACCGAAACTACGCCGGCGGTAATAAACTCATCGGCTTCGCGACGCGAGCAAATACCGGCATTGGCAAGGAACTTATTCAAACGAATCGGCTCGTTCGGGTCTGTCCATGTATCCTTGTAGTCAATCTGTTTCTTCGGATTGTAATGCGTATTCGAGTTATAGCCTCCCTGGTAAGGACGTCCTCCCTGCTGACGATTGTAACCGCCCCCGTTATTGGCTCCAAAGCGTGGACGTGGCGGGCGATAACCGCCCTCTTCACCTTGTTGGTTATAACGCGGGCGATACGGACGCTGTTCGCCTTGCCCCTCCTCCTTATTATAACGGGGATTGTAAGAAGAACGCTGCGGACGATAACCGCCTTCGCCTTGCTGGTTATAGCGCGGACGATACGGACGCTGTTCGCCATAACCGCTTTCCTCTTTATTGTTATAGCGAGGATTATAAGAGGAACGTTGCGGACGATAACCGCCTTCTTCGCCCTGCTGGTTGTAACGCGGACGATACGGACGTTGCTGACGTTCTTCCGAGTTCGAGCTGAAACGGGGACGGCGTTCGTATCCATTTCCTCTTTCTCCCCGATTGTTTTTGTTATACCCTTCTTTGTTATACGATTTGTAACCATCACGGCCAGACTGGTAGTTTTCACCTTCTTGTCTGTTTTCTTTCTCTGCCATATTCTTTCTTCTTTTTATAAATTAATATTGTATACCCTTCGCGGGCATTATTCATTCTTAACTAAGAAACTGTTTTGAATTTCTACAAAAAGTTTTTCTTGTCTTGATGTATTCG
>URCM01000162.1 GCA_900546355.1 uncultured Bacteroides sp. | reverse complement strand
TTTTTTGAATTATGGAAGCAACAGACATGAAGTCAGTAGAAAAGAACATCGTATCAGTAGCATTGGCAGACATTCAGCCGAGTAATTACAACCCACGCAAGACCTTTGACGAGGCGAGCCTTGCCGAACTTGCCGAGAGCATACGGCAACAGGGTGTCTTGCAGCCCATAGGTGTACGCCCCATTGGTGAAAATCGCTTTGAAGTTGTCTTTGGCGAACGCAGATACCGTGCATCGCTCATGGCAGGACTGGAAACCGTCCCGGCAGTCATATACGAAGTGTCGGACGAGGTAGCCGAGGAAATGGCGGTCACGGAAAACCTGCAGCGCAAGGACGTTACCCCCATAGAGGAAGCGAACGCATATCAAAAACTGATAGAGAGCGGACGGCACGATGTGCATTCATTGTCTGTTCAGTTCGGCAAGTCGGAAGACTATATCCGCACACGCCTTAAGTTTGCTACTTTGATACCCGAAATCGCTGCCCTTTTAGAAACGGACGAAATCACAATCAGTGTGGCAAGTGAAATCTGCCGATATGGTGAGGACATACAGAGTGAGGTGTACGACAGGCATCTGAAAGAGGGAGTCATATACGGCAGTTGGCGTGGCATGAAAGCCGTAGATGTGGCGAAACGTATAGAAAGTGATTATACAACTGACCTTGACCGCTATTCCTTTGACAAGACCCTCTGCAAGTCCTGCCCGCACAACACCAACAACATGATGTTGTTTTGCGAGGGCAGTTGCGGAAAGTGTGCCAACAGGAAATGCCTTGAGGACATGAATGCAGCCTATCTTGTGGAAAAGGCCATGCAGATGTTGGCAGACCATCCTACCGCTTCGCTTGCTTATTCTATCTTTTACACCTACAACGACACGACTGTCAAGCGGCTTGAGGAACTTGGCTACGAGGTGGAGAGATTATCATGCCGCCATGAGGACTATCCCGAACTGCCCGAAGCACCCGAAGCGGCAGATTACGAGACCACGGAAGAATACGAAGAAGCCCAAAGGGACTTCGAGCAGGAGCAGGAAGATTACAAGGCTGAATGCGAGGACATATTACGCCGAAGTGAAGAGGGGGAAATATCGCTCTATGTTCTTATCGGTAACAAAGACCTCTTTCTCGGTCATGTGAAGAACTCCGCAACGAATACGTCAAACGGCACATTATCGACAAAGGAGAAAGAACTTACTCCGCTTGAGAAACTGGAAAAGCAGGACAAGCGCAATAAGGAAATCGCCCTTGAAAAGACCGTTGCAGACACCAAGAAGCGGATTTTAGAGGTGGATGCCACAGATACCAAGTTCGGAGCTGACGAGGACAAGATGATTTATTACTTCCTCCTTTCATATCTCCGCAGGGAGCATTACGCAGCGGTAGGCATCGACAGCGAAAAGGTGTACTGCCTTTCTGACAAGGACAAGTTGCGTATCATTGAAAACCTGAATGGCAAGGCGAAAGCCGTTATCCGCAGGGACTTCTTGATTTCCGAGTTCCAAGACGCACCGGCCAGCGATGCCGCAGCCACTCTCTTGCTCCGATTTGCGGAGAAGCACATGCCCGAAACGCTTGCCGAAATCCGAAAGGGTTATGATGAAGTCTATGAGAAACGCCACCAGCGCATCGAGGAAAAGAAAGCAGTCCTCATGGTGCAGGACAAGGCCAGGCAGGAAGCGGAGCAGCAAGAAGAACCGCAACCCGATGAAACGCCACAAGCCGAAGATGTAGCGGCTTGACCTTTCCATAATTCAGTTCAGAAGCAGGGCGGAGAAATCCGTCCTGCATACTGTTGTGTTATGTGGTGCGTCGGTCATGCCTTTTTTAGTGAAAGCCACAAGGTGCGACGGCGGCACCATGCCGCTGCTATCCCTTTCTAACCGCCTGCCGACCTTTTCCAAAGCCTTGCCTCACAAGGCTCGTTCCCTTTATATCGTTTTGAGTCTTTCCATGTTTCAACCTCCATGCCGTCACCGCACGGGTTTTCTACGGTGCGAATGTAGGCTACCGCGCCTGTTCCCTCCGTTTTGAAATGGATTTCCTGCAAATTCTTCCTTGCCGGGGCAAGAGTAATTGGCAGGAAAAAACATCGGGAATGGCTTATCCGGCGGCCTCTCCCTGCACCGTAAAACCCGAAGCGGCTCCGGTTGCAGGATGCCGAACAGAGGGAAGAAAAAACTTAAATTCAAAAAGATGAAAACATTGGAAGAATTGTTACAAGGGCTTGGATGTGTCGGTGACGCATTCGACAGTACAGGAGAATTTACAGAAGCTGGAGACAAGGCATATCGTTTTCTGTTGGATTTGCTGTATGACATTGAAGGATTGACAGGAGAAAGTGTATCAAGCATAGTCAAGGAACTTGATGGGATATGTAATGAGAATTATTAAAAATCAAAACTATGGACAGAAATATTCAGGAATCGAAAGAGTACAGACTCGCAAAGGAGTGGGAGATGGCGGTGAACAGCTACAGTTTCGACCCCAGAAAATTCGCTGCGGCTATCCCGGGCATGCACCCGACAAATCAGCAGAGCCTTTACCGGCTTATCCGGGAGTGCCTCAAGGTCATGGCAGACGACAGCCGCCGTTACGATGACCGCAACAGGGCATCGCATGAGGAGGCGAAGTGCATCATGGAATATCTCAATGAACACGGAAAGTATATACCATTAAAATAAATCGAATATGAGAACAAAAGAATTGGAATTTGACGGCAAGACATACATCTGCCGTATCGTCGATTCAATCGACGGAGAAGAATTGTTGATTGGTTCAACCGAACTGCTTGACGCCTTACAGCCGGGCAGTTTCGAGGATGTGAACGAAGGTTTTGCCAGCAAGGAAGCGGAAGACCTCTACGACGAGGTGTTCTATTTCACGGAGCCGCAGAATCTTCTACTGCCGGACAAGGAACTGATTGAAGTCTTGAAGGAAAGCAATCCGGACTGGTTTGAGTAAAATGGACAAAAGAGGTTATCTTAAACTTAAACTTAGGTAAGATAACCTCTTTGCTACAATCAACTGGATTCATGCTTATGGTCAGTACAGGCTTCATCAAAACAACCAATAATATCCCTTATGTTTTGAGGTAAATATTCCGTGACAACGTATTTGACTATCCATGCCGGAATACCATAATAAGCTGCGGAAATGCCTCCTGTCATACAGGCAATCGTGTCACTGTCTCCACCAAGCGATACCGCCAGTCGTATTGCCGATTCATAGTCGTGACTGTCCAAGAAAGCGATTATCGCTTCGGGGCAAGAGCCCTGGCAGGTTTCGTCAAATCTGTATGCCAGTCGGATCTCATCGCAAGTCCGGTGGAGGTTGTAATTAAAAGTCCGTTCAATATATTCTCGGATTTCATCCTTGGACTTATGTTGCCGCGCTAAAAATATCGCGGCTGCTATAGCCTGGGCACCCTTGATACCCTCAGGATGATTGTGGGTCACTTCGGCTGATTGTTTGGCGAGGTCAAGGGCTTCTTCAAGTGAATTAGCGAAATACCCACATGGGCTTACGCGCATACCTGCACCATTTCCAAAACTATTGTAAGGTTCTTTATTTTTGCTATAAAAAGGCCATTCATAGAACATTCCCCATATCCTCTGTTCGGGTATTCTATGCTCCAATCAGGCATGGTCTTTTGCAACGGCACACCGCTCAAAAGCCAGTCTGCAACTGCGATGGCCATCACCGTATCATCCGTAAATGTAGTACCACTTGTGAATAAGGCAATGTTAGTTGACTTGCAATTATAGAATTCATAAAAAGAACCGACAACATCTCCGATTATAGCCCCTATGATACCTCCATCTACAAATTGTTCACTGTTGTCGGCTTTCAGCATCTCCAATGTGCGCTCATCTTTTTACCGTCGTAAAATTTATGCAATGCTTCCGCAAATATGTTATCCGGAAAGACAGCATTGAATAGAGTCATCGATGAGCGAAATTTCAAGGCATTTATTCCACCCAAAATTTCATCAGCCGATTTCTCATCAATCGCCAGCATTGCCATTGTGATCTCCCAAAGTTTTTTACCAAGGACAGGATGATGCAGGAACATTATTGCCTTGTCTCTGTCAATGATACCATAGTAATTAGAATTGCTGCTGTGCCCCAGTCCATGCAGTTGTGGGAAAATATACCACATCCAATGTGACTGCTTCTTTCCTGCTTGAATTTCTTTAAGGGCTGAAGCA
>URCM01000161.1 GCA_900546355.1 uncultured Bacteroides sp. | reverse complement strand
TTGCTCAGGAACTTATAAATAAAGTTAAATCAAAGTGTTGCGGAATTAAGGTTAACCTGTATCATCAAAAAGACTACAGGGTAGTACAGGCTGCATTTTCGTATTTACGGAGGTTTCATCCTTCAACTTTGCCGGTCAATCACATTACGCGCGGCTTTTGTACGCGGTTCTTTTGTTTTTTGCAAGAAAAGCTACGGGGCAATACGCCGGTCAACTATTTCAAGAAATTCAAAATGTGTTTAGACTATTGTGTAGAGGAAGGACTTTTGTCTGATAATCCGGGTAAGGGCATCCGTTTGCCGCAATACAATGATGTGACCAAAGAAATCTTGTCGTCTAAGGAGTTGGTCAAGCTCACGCTTACACCTTGCCGGAATCCGGAAGTAAAGCGGGCTTTTTTATTCTCTTGCCAGAGCGGTTTGCGTTGGTGCGATATTCAAGAGTTATGCTATAAGAACATTGATTTCGCGCAACGCCACTTGATGTTGGTGCAAAAGAAAGTGGCGGGGCATTCGCAAAAGTCGGTGCTGCACCTTCATCTGAACGAGAATGCGATGCGTTTGTTGCAAGAATCGAAAGGGACGCCCGATGATTTTATTTTTACCCTGCCTTCACATTCCTATTGTTTGCGGATAATAAACGAATGGACCCGCCGTGCCGGAATCCGCAAACACATTTCATTCCATTGTGCCCGCCATACTTTCATTACTTCGATTATGGCACGCGGGGCCAATATCAAGACTGCGGCTTCTTTGGCAGGTCATTCCAGTACCCGGCATACTGAGAAATACATACACATCATTGACAACCAGAAGCGGCAGGCGGTAGAAAGTTTGCCCGATTTGCCGCTTTGAATGCGGTTCAACCGGTGTGTAGCAAGGTACGGAAGAAGGTTTGGATAGGGATGTTTGATGTCTTATTAATCAGAATAAAGCAAAAAAAAGTATTAAATCTTCGCTAAATCAATCCTTTTTATATACATTTGCGCCGTGTAATTAACAATCTTAATTCGAATTTATGAATGAACTGAAAGTTAGTCTTAAAAGAATAGCCGAAGATGGCTTTACCCGCAACGATGAAATACTGGCAGATGAATCGAAGACATTGGTTCCGCAAATGGGTTTCGAGTTGCTTTCTGATATAAAAAAGAATATGTTGACTATTGTGGCGCACGTAGGTTATGTTACAGCTGCAAAAGAAGTAGGAGCGGCTTTGCGTTTCCGTTTCTCTTTGGAAGTGGATAGTCTCAGCAATTTGGAATATGTCACCAATCCCCAAAAAGGAACGCATCAATATAAATTTCCCAACGGGTTTATTGAAGCTGTCTTGACAGATGTTTATGCTACCGCCCGTATCTTGATGGCACAGAAGCTGGTTGGCACGCGCCTGGAAAATGTTTACTTGCCTTTTGGTGGAGCAAGTAGCCTGATTCGTACAATGAGAAAATAAGGAACTGTATCTGAATTTATCATCGCAGGTTGGGGATGAAGACGGATGCGTCAGGAAGAAAAAACTTTCTGTAGAAATTCAAAACAGTTTCCAAGGACATATATAGAAGAAATCCGCCACACTCAGCGTCGGAGTATACCGGCATGGGTGTGGCGGATTCTTGTTTTTAGCGTGCTCCAAAATCATCATACGAGCTTTGCAGGATGGCTTTCCCTTTTAATATGCGGTTTTTGTCAGGCGAAGGACGTTCGATAATGGGACGGTCGGCATTCAGGTCCATAACCGTTACACCGGTACTGTCGGCAAAAGCATATCCTCCGCCAAAGCTCCAATAAGCAAAAGGATAGGTATATTCTGTACCTAAAACATTGCGGCTGAAATTAAACTCACTGTGGTCGATACCCAATTGCGCAAGCAGTGTAGCGGCAAGGTCGGACTGATTCATTAAGCGGTCGATGACCATCGGTTGCTTGATAGCACCGCCTAACCAGAGCATGGGTATGTGGTGAATGCGGTCGTCATGTCCGTGCCCGCTATTGTCGGGGTAATAAAAGCCATGGTCGGGTACGCAGATTACCAGTAAGTCTTTCCATACGGGCGTTTGTTTCAGCCTGTCGATGAATTGCCCTAAGCAATGGTCGGTAAAGGCGAAGGCGTTTGGTTTGGCTTCCTGCAAGCGGTGATAAGGCACTTCGAACGGTTCATGACTGCTGAGCGTCAGGAATGTGGTGTGCCAGGGTGTTTCTTTGCGTTCGGTCAATACTTGATAGAGGTGTTCGAACGTGATGTCATCATTCACTCCCCATGCGTTCTGATGCTGCTCCAAGGGGAAATCGGTATTAGCCGTCAGCTTTTGATATCCGCTTTGCAGCAAATAGCTTTTCATGTTGGTGAAATTGATATCGCCTCCGTATAAGAAATCGGTATGGTAGCCTTCCTTGACCAGTTTCCCGGCGATAGAAGGAAGGGTGCGGCTTTTGGCTGGTATTTTCATAACCGATAAATCGGGAAAACTTTGATAGCCGCTTAAGGCGCAAATGGTACCACGGTCGGTACGGAAGCTGTTGGCATAGCAGCGGGTAAACCAGATTCCTTCTTTGGATAGACGGTCGATATTCGGGCTGACATTTTTTTCTCCTCCTAACGACTCTACCATGGTTGCTCCGAATCCTTCCATGAGTATGACCAGCAGATTCGGGCGTCGGGTATTGAGCAGCTCCGTGGTGTTTTCTCCTTTTGTAGGATAAAGCCCGTCGAATAATGTTTTGCGTTCGGCTTCATTAAAATAGTCGAATTGCCGGGCGTAGTCTTTGGTCTTGCTTACAGAAGCCAGTAAGCTGAAAGCCGGGTTGATGGCGGAGTGGTTCAAAAACTCGTTGTTGCAGAAATACACTTGTCCGATGTTGCTGGTCGATTCGCTGATGCCTCCTCGGATGATTAAAAAGATAAGTCCGCCAATCAGAATGGAAGCCAATGTAGAAGTTATTTTCCGTTTGACGCGGGGTAGGTAGCGGGGAGTGACGACCGATAAAGCCCATGTCATGACTCCCGAAAGCAGCAGAATGAGTAACAGTCGGATGGCTATGAATCCTGCCGACACACTGGCCGCCGCGTTTTTAGGTGAATCGAGATAGAAGAAAACTGACGCGTCGAGCTTGAAATTCCAGAACGGATACAGACACATATCGCCCACGAAAATAATGGATACAACCAGGCTGATAAGTATGTAATAAATAAGGAGTATCCGCCGGAGCGGAAATTTCTTGAACCAGATACTGATGGCGATAACAAGCCACGGTAAAGCGGTGAGATAGCCTGTTGTCGCTGCATCCAAACTGATGCCGTGCCCAATTACACGGAAATAGTCGAGGGCGGAAATGCCTCGTCCGAGGGCGTCGTTGTAGAACATGAATCCCGGCTTTTGCACCATGAAGAACAGCAGGATGACAACAAAAAAGCCGAGGAGATAAGAAAGTCTTGTTTTCATTGTGGATGATTCCTTTTATTTATCATAGATCTTAAATGGTGTGCAGATATAGATACGCTTTCCATTATTCACTCTTAGAAACTATTTTGAATAGTGAATGTCCGCATCTTGCCCCTACAGGTTATTGGTAAAATGCGGACATTCATAAAACAGTTTCTTATTTTCGTCCGAAATCGGCTGGCACTTCCCCCCACTTTTCGGTTTCCCATTTCAATAACGGTGTTGTGTAGGGATTTTCTTTCAGCCACTTTTCGGCACGTTCTATCAATCGGAACAGTTCTTCGGTTCGGGCAGTCCGTTCTAATTTGGTTTTGCATTTCTTTTGCTTCACCCAACTCAAAGCGTTCCGGCTATCCGAATAGACGGGCATCTGTATGCCTTTTTGCTTCAAGAGGGCAAGGGCATGCACGATGGCAAGAAACTCTCCGATGTTGTTTGTTCCGTATACGGGACCGAAGTGAAAGATTTCCTGTCCGGTCAAGAGATAAACGCCCCGGTATTCCATCGGGCCGGGATTGCCGCTACATGCCGCGTCTACGGCAAGGCAGTTCAGGTCGAAGTTGGCAGGCAACCGCTTTTCAAGCGGCTGGTTTTCCGTGTCTTTCTTCGGATGCAGATAATGATGTGGGGGAGTAGCCAAGGCTTTTTCGGCTTCCTCGCGTGTGTCAAACGATTTGTAAAGCGCACCCTTGTAACCTTTTATCTGCAGTTGGCAATCCGTCCACGAGCCATATACGCCCGGCTCCACGCCTTTCCAAACAACGTAAAATCTTTTCTTTCCCATACGATTCCTTTTTTCACCACAGGTTACACAGATTTTTCAATCGATTTTTAGAAGCTGTTTTGAATTTATCGTGCGATGATTTGGGATGAGTTTTTGAGG
>URCM01000160.1 GCA_900546355.1 uncultured Bacteroides sp. | reverse complement strand
GCCTCAAAAACTCATCCCAAATCATCGCACGATAAATTCAAAACAGCTTCTAATTATTTTCACTTATTCACCCGGAACTTTTCACATCCGTCTTTCAGGAAGCCTACTATCTGCTTAGCAGCAGCAATACCCGCGTTGATATTGGCCTCGGCTGTCTGTGCACCCATTTTCTTCGGAGTAGAGAAATAACGTCCGGAGAATTGTCCGGCAAATTCCGCATGACGCACCGGCATGATATCGGTCACATATTTCAAATCGGGACGGTCGTTCATCAAACGGATTAAGCCATCCTCGTCGATAACTTCTTTACGTGCCGTATTCACCAACAAACCATTCTTCGGCATACGGTTCACCAATTCATAATTGATGGATTTTTTGGTTTCGGCGGTAGCAGGAATGTGAAGAGATACCACATTACAAGTTTCATACAACGCTTCAGCAGAGTCTACCGGGATAATACCGTCGGCTTCCATTGCTTCTTTCGGGCAATATGCATCGTATGCGTAAATCTCCATGCCGATGCCTTTCGCGATACGGGCTACGTTACGCCCGACATTTCCGTAGGCATGAATGCCCAACTTCTTACCCTTCAATTCTGTACCCGACTTGCCGTCGTAGAAATTACGTACAGCCATAATCATCAGCCCGAAAGCAAGTTCAGCCACCGCATTCGAGTTCTGCCCCGGTGTATTCATCACGCATACCCCGTGTGCTGTAGCGGCATCAAGGTCTACATTGTCATATCCGGCTCCCGCACGTACTACAATTTTCAATTCTTTAGCGGCATCCAGCACTTCATTATCGATGATATCACTCCTGATAATCAGTGCATTCGCATCTTTTACAGCGTCCAATAGTTGAGCCTTATCGGTATATTTTTCCAGCAGAGCCAATTCGTATCCTGCCGCTTCTATTTCTTTACGGATACCATCTACCGCTACTTTGGCAAATGGTTTTTCTGTTGCAACCAGTATTTTCATAGGATTTCAATTTTAAGTGTTTGTCATTAGAATTAGAAACACAGAGACACGAAGATACGGAAAGTGAATCAAGAAACCACTTTTTTACGGCTGGCTCCCCCCCTATTCTCCATGCCTTTGTGTCGCTGTGTTCAACAAAAAATCAATGTGTTTTCTCAAATTCCTGCATACAGTCTATCAATGCCTGTACGCTTTCCACCGGCAATGCATTGTAGCACGAAGCACGGAATCCGCCTACCGAGCGGTGACCTTTAATACCCACCATACCTTTTTCGGTAGCAAACTTCAAGAAATCGGCTTCCAATTCCTTATACTCGTCTGCCATTACGAAGCAAATGTTCATATACGAACGGTCTTCGGGTGCTGTTACCGTACCACGGAATAATTTATTGCGGTCGATTTCGGCATATAGCATTTCTGAACGCAATTTGGCACGGCGTTGCATTTCTTCTACGCCCCCCTGCGCTTTCAACCAGCGCAATGTCTGCAATGCAGCATAAATAGGCACGACAGGAGGTGTGTTAAACATGGAGCCTTTTTCAATATGAGTCTGGTAATTCAACATAGTCGGGATGTGACGTGAAACTTTTCCTACCGCGTCATTCTTCACGATAACAAAAGTTACCCCTGAAGGCGCCAGGTTTTTCTGTGCGCCACCATAAATACAGATATATTTCGATACGTCAACCGGACGCGAGAAGATATCCGATGACATATCCGCAACCAAAGGCACATTAACCTCAGGATCGGCGTGCAACTCAGTACCATAGATAGTATTGTTGGTCGTAATGTGGAAATAGTCCACATCGGCGGGCACTTCGTAACCTTTCGGGATGAATGTATAGTTAGCGTCGGCCGACGAAGCAACTTCTACTACTTCGCCAAATGCCTTGGCTTCTTTCATCGCCTTCTTCGCCCATGCACCCGTATTGAGATAAGCCGCTTTTTTTTCCAGGAAATTATAAGGAACCATACAGAACTCCAGACTCGCTCCTCCGCCTAAGAACAGTACCGAATAGCCATCAGGGATGTTCAACAATTCCTTAAATAACGCCACTGCTTCGTCTACCACAGGTTGGAAGTCTTTAGCGCGGTGACTGATTTCCATCAACGAAAGTCCCGAACCATTGAAATCCAGAATAGCCTGAGCTGTTTTCTCGATTACTTCGCGAGGCAATATAGAAGGTCCCGCATTAAAATTATGTTTCTTCATGGGTAGTTTGTTTTGGTTATACAATATCATTAATTCTTACAGACGGCGAATTTAGTAATTATTTTCAGACTCCCCAAAGGTTTTCTGATATTTTTATATCAAGACTGTTGTTTTTCTTACAAAAGACACAACTTTAATCTGTTTTAATTACATATCGACACACTCAAAGCCGTCCATGATTGCCTATTACCAGTCAATCATGGCATTTTGCACGGCTTCTCGGTATAAGCATCGATTTGCTGACACAAAGTTATCATTTCGCCAATTCTATCAAAGCTTTTACCCCTTTAATCTTTTCATTTTGTATAAGATTTAATGTTTGTTTGCATTTACTGCGAGCTATGGCAACATACGCATGACGTTCTTTCACATCTATCTTACCTATTTCATCGCGTCCAAGATTGCCTTTCTTCGACAGGAATCCTACAATATCCACCTTGTTTATCTTGTCTTTTTTCCCTTTTCCGATATATAGCGTTACAAAACGGGGCAAAGCTGGAGCGGGGAGTTTAGCCGGAAAGGCAAAGGTTTCCATCGCTCCGTCCAAATAAGCAGGAAGTTGTTCTTCACGATATAAAATGACGTATGCGTCTCCTTCACTCTCCCAACGTGCCGTACGCCCATTGCGGTGGATAAACCCATCTTCCGTTACGGGCAAATGATAATGGACTACGTTACGGATTTCGGGAATGTCCAATCCCCGTGCGGCCAAGTCGGTCGACACCAACACCGGGCAGCTCCCGTTGCGGAACTTGTATAATGCCCGCTCGCGGTCATCCTGTTCCATCCCTCCGTGAAACACTTCGGCATATACTTTCATCCCACGCAGGTACTTCCCGATTCGTTCCGCACTCTCGCGATGATTGCAAAATACCAATGTCGACTCATCATTTAAACAGCACAGCAATTTATATAAGGTTTCTAATTTATCTTTTTCGGGCGACTCCACCTTATATAAATGTAAGCGCAAGGATTCTTTTGCATGCAGGAAGTCCAACTTGCGCGTACGCCCCATTCCTGTAAAACGGGGAATCTCTTCGGCATCGGTAGCAGAGAGCAAGAAGCGCCGTTCTACCCGGGGCAATTGCCCAACCACCGAAGCCATTTCCTCTTGGAAGCCGAACTCCAGGCACTTGTCAAACTCGTCTATCACCAACAAGCGTACCGTCGAAGCGTCGATATTCCCTTTCTGTAAATGATCATTCATTCTTCCGGGCGTACCAATAATAACCGAAGGGCGCAAGCTGTTCATCGCCCGATGCTCATCCATCGTGGGACGACCTCCATAACAGCTCATTGATTTAAACGATGTTCCCATCGAACGGAACACCTGTTCTATCTGCAAAGCCAGTTCGCGCGAGGGTACAAGTACCATTGCTTGCACCCCTTTTACATCAAGCTTTAAAAAAGCCGTCAAAGGCAACAGATAAGCCAATGTCTTGCCCGACCCTGTAGGCGAAAGTAAGACCAAGTCGCCTCCTTCATCGAAAGCATCCATAGCCGTTTGCTGCATCTCATTCAATGCCTCAATGTGTAAATGTTGAAGTATTTCGTTCATTTCGTTGATCATCATACCTTGTTTTTGATTAAAGTTCCGGACAAAGATAAAAAAAATAAAACCATATCCCAATCTGTTTCTTCAGGAAAAGGCAAATAAGGTTTTGCACCAACCGTCCTGGCTGTCTTTTGCCGAATTCACATCCCCCCGCTTCTGCCTCCGGGAAATATTCATTCGAACAAAAAAACCTGCAAAATCGAAAAAAACAGAAAGAAAAAGTTGCCTTTTTAAATGAATTTCGTTTACTTTGCCTGCGTAGTGTTGAAACACCTGTAATAATAACTTAATATCCAAACAAAATGAACAAAGCACAAATCGGAACAAACGCGGGAATTGTCTGGAATACACTGAAAGACAACAAGCACTGGGAATACGAAGACCTGAAAACCACTACAGGATTATGCGACAGAGACTTGAACGCCGCTATCGGCTGGCTGGCGCGCGAAGATAAAATAGACTTCGATATAAACGAAGAGGGTGACCGTGTGTTCTTAAATGTGAACATTTTCATCGGATGAGGTTCAGTGTCTGGCAAATGTATCACAACAGAGAAATCGAGCACAAAGACACAGAGGAAATAATCGATTGGCAATTTACGATTTAGAAGCTGTTTTGAATTTATCGTGCGATGATTTGGGATGAGTTTTTGAGGC
>URCM01000159.1 GCA_900546355.1 uncultured Bacteroides sp. | reverse complement strand
GGATACATCAAGCCAAGAAAAACTTTTTGGAGAAATTCAAAACAGCTTCTTAATCTAACTTTTTCTCATGCAGCCACATTTTTAGGAGTTCCTTTAGATTGGCCAATTCGACCGCGTTAAAAATGAAGATATACTTCGTTTGCCGATGAAGTATATCTTCGTTGGCGGTTGCAGTATATATTCAACTGCCGATGAAGTATATCTTCGTTCTCAGAAGGTATATATTGGGCGTGAAAACGAGCAGATTGTTCCTAAAAAGGGAGAAACCCTGAATACGGAGCTTCGTATTTTGGCTTTAATCCGGATTGGCATTAAAGATAGTTCAAAGATAGCGGCGTTATTGTTTTATTCGCCGCAAACCATCTACAATGATCGGAGTGCCGTGAAGAACAAGGCAATCGCACGTGAGGATTTCGAAAGGCAAATGGAAGGGCTATGTTCTTTCATTTGATGCCATTCTGTCAATGATATTGGATTTATCTGAATAGAAAGTATGCTTAAGACCTTCACTTGTGATAAATTATAATTTTTATTGGTTAAAAAATTACTGTTTTGTTTTGTCGTTTCAAAAAAAGCTATACCTTTGCATCCGAAAATAAAATTAGAAACATGAATACATTGTTTATACATATTTTGCTATGCGGTCTGATTATTCTATTGGTAAAGCCAGTGGGAAGTGGGGCGTGTGCGTAAATGTAGAAACACAATGATGACAGATGTTTTGAAAAGCCTTTCTCACTTCCCTGTGCGAAAGGCTTTTTGTTTGGATAATGATTAAAAGATAATATATTTATGAGTGAAAGATTGTTTATTTTTGACACGACCTTACGTGATGGAGAGCAAGTTCCCGGTTGTCAGTTGAATACGGTAGAGAAGATTCAGGTGGCAAAGCAGCTGGAAGCGTTAGGTGTAGATGTGATTGAAGCAGGTTTTCCTGTTTCCAGCCCGGGTGATTTTAATTCGGTGATTGAGATATCAAAAGCGGTTACGTGGCCTACTATTTGCGCTTTGACCCGTGCCGTACAGAAGGATATTGATGTGGCTGCGGAAGCCTTGAAATACGCCAAGCACAAACGCATCCATACGGGTATCGGTACTTCCGACTCGCATATCAAGTATAAGTTCAATTCTACCCGTGAGGAAATTATCGAGCGTGCGGTTGCGGCCGTTAAATATGCCCGCCGTTATGTAGACGATGTGGAGTTTTATGCCGAAGATGCCGGACGTACAGAAAACGAATATCTGGCACGGGTAATCGAAGCCGTTATCAAAGCGGGTGCTACCGTGGTGAATATTCCCGATACGACGGGGTATTGCCTTCCGGATGAATACGGGGCGAAAATCAAGTACTTGATGGAGCATGTAGACGGCATTGATAAGGCGATTATCTCGACTCATTGCCACAATGATTTAGGCATGGCTACGGCGAATACCATTAGCGGTGTGCTGAATGGTGCCCGCCAGGTGGAAGTGACTATCAACGGTATCGGCGAGCGTGCCGGAAATACCTCCCTCGAAGAAGTGGCTATGATTTTACGTTGTCACAAGCATCTGAATATCGATACCAACATCAATACCCAAAAGATTTATCCTACCAGCCGGATGGTTTCCAGCCTGATGAACATGCCTGTCCAGCCTAATAAGGCGATTGTCGGGCGTAACGCTTTTGCGCATTCTTCGGGCATTCATCAGGATGGTGTGTTGAAAAATGTGCAGACTTACGAAATCATCAACCCGAAGGATGTCGGTATTGATGATAATGCGATTGTATTGACTGCCCGGAGCGGACGTGCGGCGTTGAAACATCGTTTGCATGTGTTGGGTGTTGAGATGAGTCAGGAAAAATTAGATAAGGTGTACGAAGACTTCCTGAAGCTTGCCGACAAGAAAAAAGACATTACCGACGACGATATTCTGGTGATTGCAGGGGCCGACCGCAACGTGAACCACCATATCAAGTTGGAATATCTGCAAGTGACCAGTGGCGTAGGAGTACGTTCGGTGGCAAGCTTGGGATTGAACATTTCAGGTGAACATTTTGAGGCAGCCGCTACCGGAAACGGGCCGGTGGATGCCGCTATCAAGGCCGTAAAGCAAATCATCAAGCGCCAGATGACTTTGAAAGAGTTTACCATACAGGCTATCAGCAAGGGAAGTGACGATGTAGGTAAAGTACACATGCAGGTGGAATACGACGGACAGATGTATTACGGTTTCGGTGCCAATACCGATATCATCGCGGCTTCGGTAGAGGCTTACATCGACTGTATCAATAAATTCAGAAAATAACGAAACGAGATACATTTTATTATGGCTAACACATTATTTGATAAAATTTGGGACGCACACGTGGTGCAGAAAGTGGAAGACGGTCCCACGCAATTGTATATCGACCGTCTGTATTGTCACGAAGTAACCAGTCCGCAGGCATTTGCCGGTATGCGGGCACGCGGGTTGAAATGTTTCCGTCCGGAGCGGATATACTGTATGCCCGACCATAATACGCCGACACACGACCAGGACAAACCTATCGAAGACCCGGTATCGAAGGCGCAGGTCGACGCTTTGGCGAAGAATGCAGCCGATTTCGGTCTGACCCATTTCGGTATGATGGATAAACGGAACGGGATTATCCATGTGGTGGGGCCCGAACGAGGATTGACGTTGCCGGGCATGACGATTGTCTGTGGTGATTCGCATACTTCTACACACGGTGCGATGGGAGCGGTTGCTTTCGGTATCGGCACCAGCGAAGTGGAAATGGTCATGGCTTCTCAATGCATCTTGCAGGCACGTCCGAAGACTATGCGCATCACTATCGATGGCAAGTTGGGCAAAGGCGTGACCGCTAAGGATGTAGCCCTTTACATGATGTCGAAGATGACCACCAGCGGGGCTACGGGATATTTCGTAGAATATGCCGGCGAAGCGATTCG
This sequence comes from uncultured Bacteroides sp., assembly GCA_900546355.1. Taxonomy (GTDB): domain Bacteria; phylum Bacteroidota; class Bacteroidia; order Bacteroidales; family Bacteroidaceae; genus Phocaeicola. The sequence goes on along the minus strand of URCM01000159.1, from coordinate 1,490 downwards.
GAGCCTGACGATGGAGGGACGTCTTACTTTGTGTAACTTATCTATCGAAATGGGTGCCCGTGGTGGAATGATTGCTCCCGATGAAGTGACGTTCGAATACATCAAAGGACGTGAATATGCCCCGAAAGGAGCAGACTGGGACAAGGCTGTCGCATACTGGGAAACCCTGAAGAGCGATGATGATGCGGTGTTCGACAAAGAAGTGCGTTATGATGCAGCCGATATCCAGCCGATGATTACCTACGGAACCAATCCGGGTATGGGCATGGCGATTACGGACCATATCCCTACCACCGAAGGCATGAGCGAGGTAGAGAAAGGTTCGTTCGAGAAATCGATGCATTATATGGGCTTCCAGCCGGGCGAGTCTTTGTTGGGCAAGAAAGTCGATTACGTGTTCCTCGGCGCTTGCACCAACGGTCGTATCGAAGACTTCCGTGCTTTTGCTTCTATCGTGAAAGGACGTAAGAAAGCTGACAATATTACCGCTTGGCTTGTACCGGGTTCGTGGATGGTGGATGCACAGATTCGTGAAGAAGGTTTAGACAAGATTCTTGAAGAAGCGGGCTTTGCTATCCGCCAGCCGGGATGTTCGGCTTGCTTGGCGATGAACGATGACAAGATTCCCGCTGGAAAGTATGCTGTTTCTACCAGCAACCGTAACTTTGAAGGTCGTCAAGGTCCAGGTTCACGTACCTTGTTGGCAAGTCCGCTGACTGCAGCTGCGGCAGCTGTAACGGGAGTGATAACAGATCCGAGAACATTAATGTAAAGATGAATCATGAAACAAAAATTTGATATAATTACCAGTACATGCGTTCCCTTGCCATTAGAGAATGTAGATACCGACCAGATTATTCCGGCACGTTTCCTGAAGGCCACTACACGCGATGAAAAATTTTTCGGTGATAACCTGTTCCGCGACTGGAGATATAATCCGGACGGTTCGCTGAACAAAGACTTTGTGTTGAACAATCCGACATATAGCGGGCAAATCCTGGTGGCAGGCAAGAACTTCGGAAGTGGTTCCAGTCGCGAACATGCCGCATGGGCGATTGCCGGTTACGGCTTCCGTGTAGTAGTATCCAGTTTCTTTGCCGATATCCACAAGAATAACGAATTGAATAACTTTGTGCTTCCCGTGGTGGTCAGCGAAGGTTTCCTGAAAGAGCTGTTCGATTCCATCTTTGCCGACCCGAAAACAGAGGTAGAAGTGAACTTGCCTGCCCAGACCATTACCAATAAGGCGACAGGCAAGTCGGAAACCTTCGAAATCAACGCCTACAAGAAGCATTGTCTGATGAACGGGCTGGACGACATCGATTTCCTTGTAGAAAACAAGGATAAAATCGAGGCTTACGAGGAAGAACACAGATAACACGTTATATTTTTCACCACAGATTACGCAGATTTTTTCTGTTTATAATTAATTTTTGATTAAGAAGCTGTTTTGAATTTATCGTGCGATGATTTGGGATGAGTTTTTGAGG
>URCM01000158.1 GCA_900546355.1 uncultured Bacteroides sp. | reverse complement strand
CTCAAAAACTCATCCCAAATCATCGCACGATAAATTCAAAACAGCTTCTTAGAAGCAGAGAACTTTCGTTGGGCGAGAGGAAATAAGGGGAATCTATTGGCGGATGTCTGCAAACCGTCTATGTAGGGGTGGGGTTTACCTACCCTTTTTCTGCGTGTGGATATAGGGCGGAGTTGATTTTGTCCCTGTATGGCTGTTTGCTAAATAGGAGCATCCGTAAATACTATTCTGATAATCAGTTGGTTGATTCCTGTTTGTGATTTTCGTGAGACATAGTGGTGATTTTCGTGAAACTTTTCCTGCTTGCTTCGTAGGGCAGGTTTTTCCGCATTAGTTAACTTTGTTCATACAAATTTGTATAATGTGCATGACAGCCCAATTAGCGCAGAATTGGGGAAACCGCTTTGCCATGCTTAACGTGGTGGAGTATTCTGGCTGCGTCCGGGCAGATGTTGCGAGATGCACATTATTCTTGTTTGTCTTCCAGGTGATTTTGGGTTTGGGCAGAATAGGTTAAGATGAAATCTGAAACAAAGGTGTATTATATGTTGCATGTTGTAGTCCGTTGTAAATCAATTGTAAAGAGTGAAGAATGGACTTTTTGATATTTGATTTTGGACATTTTGATACTGCATTAAGAGGCGTTTGATACATCTTTCCGGACTTTTTGAAATAAAGTGTAGAAGCAAGAGGTAGGTCAAATCTTTAATTTGTATTAGCTTTGACATGCATTTTAGCAAAATAAATTTTATGAATTGAATAAAACAGGAATCGGATATGAAGCAAAATATCGTATCACCTCAAGCGATGATAGTTGGAGAAGGAGCTTATGCTGTCAATGAACTTCATTTAAACATAGAAGATGCATCGGAGCAGAATTTGTTTATTTACCGTTATGCCGCCGGAGCACAATTCAATGTCAGCCGGAAGCTGCAGAATAATGTGATTTGCGGATTGGTGGCATTGACGGAAGATCCTTCTTCGCCAGGGGATATGATGTTGGCTCCGAATGCTACTCTTATGAATAAAGGTGTCATTGACATTCATTTCAAAGAATTGTATGCTGCTCATATTCGGAATGCACAGCGGTGTGGGGATGCTTATCAGGTAGATGCCTTGCGTGGGTATGCAATGGCTGCCGGCGCAAATTCGGTATTGATAAACGAAGGTGTCATTAATGTCTATATGGATCATGATGCTGATGCCGAGACTACGATGTATTGTTGCGCCATGTGGGCGGAAGCTGATTCAATGTTGGTTAATAAAGGCGAAATTCATTTCTATGGCAATGGTTCCTGGCAAGCATTGGTGCGTGGTGTAGGAGGTGTAGCCGACCATTTGCATGTGGTGAATGAAGGGCTGATTACGGTAGATGTGGAACGTGCTTTCCAGACTCGTGTGTTACATACAGCCGGTATGTATGGTTCGCTTTGGAATAAAGGGCATATTGAAGTGCGTGTAGCCGGACGTGTGATGACGATGGGAAGCGTGACAGGTACACAAATGCTTAATGACGGTGAAATCCATGTTACATCGTTGGCCACTTTGATTGAAGGGAAGATTCCTTATTTATTTAATTTTCCGCCAATGGCCACGGGTATGTATGAGCATTTTCGCCCGGGTGCTTTATTGCCGAGTCCAATCGTCAATCGGGGAGTGATTAAGGTGCATTTGGTAGGTAGTGAAGCCTCTGGTCCTGATGCGATTGCTTTTGGTTTTTATTATCAGATGGAAAATAAAGATAAAGGAGAAACTCCTGTACGTATTGTTTCCAATGAAGGGATAGTGGAAGTGACTCAGGAAGGTCCGATAAAATATGTAACGGGAGAATTGGGCGTGAACATGCAGTTGAAAGAAGACAATCCGGTGAAGTTGAAAATCGGTACATGGAAAACGCACAGCCGTGACTTCTCGCAGACACATGATTTGTTCGTGTGCCAAAGCGCATGTTTTGACTTATCGGGGCTAAACTTAATTTTGGAAGGCGGAGGTGTACTACCTGATGTGTCTGAACTGGTTTACCAGCTTCCTGTTGCTTTGCATCGGGGGGACACCTGTATAGTCAGTAAGTAAGAATTTATATTATACAATTAAAATGCAAAAATTATGGACAATAAGATGGTGATTAATCACAAAGAAGTAGAAAAAGTAGATATGGGTAAAGGTGTAATCCGTCAAGATTTCGCCATGGGCAAGAACCTGAATGTGTTGCACTGGAATATGTCTGACCAAAGTGTGGTAGGTATGCATACGCATCCGCAGGAACAATTCGGATATGTCATCAAGGGTGGTTTCCGCCTTACGATTGGCGATAAGGAATATGAACTGAAAGAAGGCGATGCTTATTTGGTTCCCGCAGATGTGCCTCATGGTTTTGTGGCTATAGGTGAGACAGAAGCCATTGATGTGTTCGCTCCAGTCAAGACGGTTTTTCCGTGGGATAAATAAACATGAGTATCGGACCAAAACAGTTGATTCTCGATGAAAAAATTTATTGGATTATGGTTTTGGAGCATATTGCTGTTTGCCATATCGTCTTGCTCGGAGGATGAAGAGCCTGTATTCGTTCCGGAAGAAGAGGAAGAAATATTGATAACGGGCGAGTCGGGTACTACGGTGGTCAATACGAAAGATATTGTCTTGGGGGTGAGCGAGGACGATGTGGTATTCGAAATGACTTCCACTATTCTGACGACAAGTGGCCGTGTGACGGAGACAACGCTTAATTGTTGCGCTATGGCTGGCATTAACTTTACGGATAATGGCGGGATGCTTGCAATGGATACGTTGAATATGGTAGAGGATGTGGTGCTTATCAACCGGGGAACCATTACCATTCATACCAAAGACTTAGTGGAACGGTATAAGGATCAGATTCAGACTCCGGATGACCCGGAACGTCCTTATACTTATCTTCGTTTGCTCGCCATGTTTGCCGGGACGAACAGTACGATTATTAATGAAGGAATCATTAATGTATATTTTGACCATGATCCGTCTGTGACTTCTACGATTTATGTCATGGGAATGAACGGAGGTGGAAACTCATCGATGATTAATAACGGCGAAATCCATTTTTATGGAAATGGTTCTGTAGCTACCCGTTTGCGTGGTATGGCAACATTCGGTAATAGCATTTCCGCATTCAATAACGGTGTCATGACCGCAGAATTGGATATGTGTGAAGACGCACGTATGATTACTACGGGCGGTACTAAATCGAATGTGATAAACGATGGTACGATGCAGATGCGGTTGCCTGGTTATATACTTTGCATGACCCGTTACGGGGATTCTAATTTGATAAACAATGGTGTGGTTGACTTGACCATGGTTGACCTTCCTGAAGGATATACCGCTGTGGGCAACGCTGAGAATCCTGTCGTTTGTGCGATGTACGACCCTTTGTCGGGCGGACGTACGCAGATGCCTTCTTTGGTGAACCGGGGCAGTATCAGCATTGCCATTGAAGGAAGTGAACGCTCTAATTCGGTAAGTCAAGGTTATGGCATGTATTGTGACTTGATGGGTGCCGGCGGTGGAGATTTGCAGGTGAATGTCATCAATGATGGAAGCATCAAGGTGTCACAAAGCGGTCCGGTAGATTTCAGGATGGCAGAGGCTGGATTCATTACCCGTCCTGCGGTAAGAGAAGAAACTTGCTGCATAAAGCTGGGACGTTGGAATACGACGTTACGCGATTTTTCCCAGACTCAGGATTTGTTTTACGGTCAAGGTGTCAATATGGATTTTGGCGGAGGAGAATTGCTGTTGAAGAAAGGAGAAGATTATGTGGACGGAACTTCTTACAGTGTAGCTCCGGAAGCATTGCTTTATAATGGAGGAAGAACGATGTTCCGTTATGAGTATTCCGGATATGAAAACTTTGAGATAAAAGCAGCTGATGAAAGCAATGTTAATCTGACATGGGATAAAGAAAATAATCAGGTGTCTTTGTCTGACAAATAAAACAGAAAATAGAATATGGAAAATATAGTAAGAAAAAGTGTCCGTGTAGGGAGCGCAGGGTATTATGTCAACCGTGAACATCTGGTTATCACTAAGCCAGAGGCAGGTAATGTAGCGGATATTACTGAGCAGGCGATTGCCGCCGGTAAAGTGCTTAAGGGACGTAATATCGTTCTGTATGCCTTGGCGGCAATGATGGATGATGAAGAAAATCCGGGACAGCAGCGTCTGGCCCCGAATGCGACTTTGATAAATGAAGGCGTCATCGAGATACACATGCATGACATTGTTGACGCTTATAAGGCGCAAGTAAAAGCTACGCCTGATGACCCGAACGGAACATATCGTTTCGTGAAATGTTTTGCCATGGCTGCCGGTAAGGATTCGACTATTATCAACGAGGGAACCATCCGGATTTATTTCGACCAAGACAAGGATTTGGAAACGGCTGTATATGGAGAAACATTATTGGCAGGCGAAAACTCTACGGTAATCAATAATGGCACCATCGAGTTGCTGGGTAACGGTTCATTCGATACACAGACCCGT
>URCM01000157.1 GCA_900546355.1 uncultured Bacteroides sp. | reverse complement strand
AATACCTATTGAAAACTTAAAAAAGCTTCTTTGTGAAAAGAGGCTTTTTTTATTGCCCGTACGTTTGCGTTTTTTTATAAATTTATCTTTTTGCTTCTTCATTGATTCATGAAATTCGTTACTTTTGTACGGACTAAATATTTGGATTATGGCACAACCATTGGCAGAACGGATGCGTCCGAGGACGTTGGACGACTATATAGGACAAAAACATTTAGTGGGAGAAGGGGCTGTGTTGAGGCGGATGATTGATGCGGGCCGCATATCCTCTTTTATCTTATGGGGGCCTCCGGGAGTAGGGAAGACCACGTTGGCCCAGATTATAGCCAATCGTTTGGAAGTCCCGTTCTATACGTTGAGTGCGGTCACATCGGGGGTGAAAGAAGTGCGCGATGTCATCGAAAAGGCACGCAACGGACGTTTCTTTTCCAGCCAAAGCCCGATTCTGTTTATCGACGAGATACACCGGTTCAGCAAGTCCCAGCAGGATTCGTTGTTGGGGGCGGTGGAAACGGGAGTGGTGACACTGATAGGAGCTACCACGGAGAACCCTTCGTTCGAGGTCATCCGTCCCCTGCTTTCGCGATGCCAGCTCTATGTATTGAAGTCGCTCGAGAAAGATGATTTGCTGGAGTTGCTTCATCACGCGTTGGAGAAGGACGTTATATTAAAGGAGAAACACATCGAATTGGAAGAGACCGATGCGATACTCCGCTATTCGGGAGGTGATGCCCGGAAATTGCTTAATATCCTGGAGCTGGTGGTAGAGGCGGATGATTCGGACCCGATTGTGATTACGGACAAAAAAGTCGTGGAACGCTTGCAGCAGAACCCGTTGGCATACGATAAAGACGGAGAAATGCACTACGACATCATTTCGGCTTTCATCAAGTCTATCCGGGGGAGTGACCCGGACGGGGCGCTTTATTGGCTTGCCCGCATGGTGGAAGGAGGCGAAGACCCGGCGTTCATTGCCCGGCGTCTGGTTATCTCGGCATCCGAAGACATCGGTCTGGCAAATCCCAATGCCTTGCTTCTGGCGAATGCCGCTTTCGATGCCGTAATGAAAATCGGCTGGCCGGAAGGACGCATCCCTTTGGCGGAGGCTACGGTTTATCTCGCTACAAGTCCCAAGAGCAATTCGGCATACATGGGTATCAATGCGGCACTCGAAACCGTGCGCGGTACGGGAAACTTGCCCGTCCCCCTGCACTTGCGGAATGCTCCGACTAAGCTGATGAAGCAATTGGGTTATGCCAAGAATTACAAATACGCGCACGATTATAAAGACCATTTTGTAGTGCAACAATTCTTGCCCGACGGGATTCAGGCGCAACGTTTCTGGCATGCCCAGGAGAATCCTGCCGAGCAGAAGCTGAAGGACCGCATGGTACAATTATGGGGAGAACGATTTAAAGAATAATTAAAGATATAGAGTATGAAAATAGTAGTATTGGATGGATATACGTTGAATCAAGGCGAACGGGATTGGGAAGAATTGAACGAACTGGGAGAGGTGACGGTGCACGACCGTACGGTGCAGGATGATGTGGTACGGAGAGCTGAAGGAGCCGAGGTGGTATTGACGAATAAAGTAGTGCTCGACCGTTTTACCATCGAACGCCTTTCCGACTTGAAATACATTGGCGTGTTGGCTACGGGATATAACATCATCGACTTGAACGCCGCGCGCGAACGGGGTATTGTAGTGACCAACATTCCGGCGTATAGCACCGACTCGGTGGTGCAAATGGCTTTTGCCCATATCTTGAACATCACGCTTCGGGTAGGGCATTACGCGCACGAAGTGCATAATGGGGTGTGGAGTGCCCAGTCTGATTTCTCGTATCGCGATACGCCTCTGGTTGAGCTGAAGGGCAAGCGCATCGGGTTGGTCGGTTTCGGTCATATCGGTCAGGCCATGGCCAAGGTAGCTTCGGCGTTCGGCATGAAAGTAGTGGTTTGCCCGCATAATATGGATACGAAATTGCCCAACGAATACGAGAAAGCCAAACTGAATGATGTTTTCTCGACGTGTGATATCGTGAGCCTGCATTGTCCCTTGACTCCTGAAACCAAAGAAATGGTAAACTCGTTTCGTTTGTCACTGATGAAGCAAGGTTCGATTTTGATTAATACGGGCAGGGGAGGCTTGATAGACGAAAAAGCTTTGGAGCGTGCCCTGATGAGCGGCAAATTGCTTGGTGCGGGGCTGGATGTGCTTTCATCCGAACCACCTTCGCCGGGAAATCCGCTTTTGAAACTGAAGAATTGCTTCATAACGCCTCACATAGCCTGGGCCACTTACGAAGCCCGCGAACGGCTGATGGCGCAAGTGGTGGCGAACTTGAAGGCATGGATGAACGGTACACCTATCAATAATGTATTGGAGGACTGATGATGACAAAAGAAGAACGGATAGCGAAAGCGGTGGCATTGTTTAAGGAAGGATATAATTGCGCGCAATCGGTGGTAGGCGCATACGCCGATTTGTATGGCTTTACGCCGGAGCAGGCGTTTCGGATGTCGGCTTCGTTTGGAGCTGGTATCGGGCGGATGCGCCTGACGTGTGGTGCGGCGTGCGGGATGTTTCTGCTTGCCGGGCTGGAGCGTAGCGCGGTGATAGGGGCAGACCGTGCCGGTAAGTCCGCCAATTATGCTTTGGTGCAACAACTTGCCGCGAAGTTCAAGGAGCAGACTGGCACGTTGTGTTGCGGCGAATTGTTAGGTTTGACTAAAAAAGAGCCGGTCAGCGCAATTCCCGAAGAGCGTACGCCGCAGTATTATGCCAAGCGGCCTTGTCCCCGCATGATAGAACTGGCCGCACGTATCTTTGGCGATTTTCTGGAAGAAGAAGGCAAACTTGTTAAATAGATGTTGCAAGGAAGAAGCTAAAAAAGTCGTTTCTTGTTCATTTTTTGTGAGATAGCCTGAAAGTTTTTTAAATGAAAATGTACAATGAAGTGGTTTTTTCCGTAATTTTGCACCGATTATGTAGATGAGTTAGATATACGTTTAGATTTAAAAGCAAAAGATTATGTTAAAGGAAAAAGCAGGTGTTATCGCTGGACAAATCTGGGAAGCACTGAATGGAAAAGAAAAAGGACTGACTCAAAAAGAGCTGAAGAAAGCGGCCAAGCTGAAAACGGACAAGGATTTGTTTTTAGGTTTGGGTTGGTTGTTGAGAGAAGACAAGATTGAAACAAAGGAAAAAGAGGGTGAGATGTCTGTAAAGTTGAAATAGTAAAATCTTGCAAAACGTAAAAAAGGCGTTGGAGAAACCGAAAAGAGTTTTTTCCAGCGCCTTTTGTATTGCCTGTGGATGAGGTGGGGAACTTCATCCTATGTAATAGCTTAATTCGATATACAATGTGGATGGGTGTTGCGTATCTCCTTCTTCGAATTGGATTTTCCCTTCACGTGCCAGCCATCCGATAGCGGCATTCAGTTCACGGTCGCGTAAACCGGTTGCTTCCTTCAGTTCCTGATACTCCCATTTTCTGTTGTCACCGTAGAGCAGTCTCCAGATGACGCCTGCGCTTTCGCCGATACTTTGCATATTCATAATCGTAGGTATTTAGAGGTTAAACAGTATAGTTTTTTCAGTGATAGATAATCTCCTTGTCGGGATTCTTACCTAAACTTTGTTACAAATATAACGAATATGACGATAAGTTCCAACTTTTTTTGTAACTTAGAGGCAATAAATCGAATGTTTAACCTTAATAGTAAAAAATATGAGAAAGTATTTGGCAGAAATGGTCGGGACAATGGTGCTTGTCTTGATGGGATGCGGAAGTGCGGTTTTTGCCGGAAATGCGGCGGACGCACTGGGTACAGGAGTAGGCACAATCGGAGTTGCCTTGGCTTTTGGCTTGTCGGTGGTCGCTATGGCTTATACCATAGGAAATGTTTCTGGATGCCATATCAATCCGGCTATAACGTTGGGAGTGTGGATGTCGGGGCGCATGAGCAGCCGTGATGCGTTGATGTATATGATATTCCAGATTATCGGCGGCATCATCGGTTCGTTGATTCTGGTGCTGTTGATTTCTACGGGCGGTCATGGAGGACCCACCATATCGGGTGCCAACTCGTTCGACCAAGGCGAGATGGCTCAGGCTTTTATTGCCGAAGCGGTGTTTACCTTTATTTTTGTATTGGTGGTGCTTGGTGCTACCGATGAAAAGAAAGGGGCGGGCAACTTTGCCGGTCTGGCTATCGGTCTGGCATTGGTATTGATTCACATTGTTTGTATCCCGATAACGGGCACTTCGGTCAATCCGGCGCGGAGCATTGGTCCGGCGTTGGTAGAAGGAGGACAAGCCTTAGAACAGCTTTGGCTTTTCATCGTGGCTCCGTTTATAGGTGCGGCGTTCAGCTCGTTGGTATGGAAAACCCTCGGTGGGGGCAGGTAAGATAAACGCTATCTGATAAAGACATAGAAATTAACAGACGGCGGGTATGTCAAAATAGAATTGTCTATTCTGGTAATAGTCCGTTAAAAATTCACCATATCGGCTAAGCGGCTTCTGCCACAAAGCC
>URCM01000156.1 GCA_900546355.1 uncultured Bacteroides sp. | reverse complement strand
CGACCTTTGGGTTATGAGCCCAACGAGCTACCAACTGCTCCACTCCGCGATGTTAGTCATTGTTTTCTTAAATCGAGTGCAAAGGTAGAGGTTTTATTTTAAATATGCAAATATTTTGCGGTTTTTTTTCACTGCGTTTGATAAAATCCATAAAATGCGGGCATTCATATTTCTATTTTGTATTGTTTTGACGTGTCTGCATGGAGTCGTAAATGGGAAAACGGTTTTGGATTTCTACAAAAGTTTTTTCTCTTCCCTCTATGTATCCGATAAATTCAAAACAGTTTCTAAAAAATTTGTGTAGTCGGAAGAAAAGCTGTACTTTTGCTCACACTTTTGAATGTTGTGCAATTTAAGAAGATACAATGACTGTACAGAAGACACGAGCCAAACTTGTAGACGTAGCCCGACAGCTCTTTGCCAAGAAGGGGGTAGATGCTACGACAATGAATGATATTGCCGTGGCTTCGAAGAAAGGACGCCGTACGCTCTATACCTATTTTAAGAGCAAGGAGCAGATTTATATGGCTGTAGTCGAGTCGGAACTGGAAATGCTTTCCGACACGATGGAAAGAGTTGCGCACAAAGCCATCCCCCCCGACGAAAAGATTCTGGAACTGATTTCCACGCATTTGGATATTGTGAAACTGGCGGTGTACCGTAATGGTACGCTGCGGGCCAACTTCTTCCGCGACATTTGGCGGGTAGAGGCCATGCGCAAGCATTTCGACCAAAACGAAGTGAAACTGTTCCGGGAAGTGCTGAAAGACGGGAAAGAGCAAGGACTGTTCGATATAGACGATGTGGGGATTACCGCCGACATCCTGCATTATTGCATAAAGGGGATAGAGGTGCCTTACATCCGGGGGCAGATAGGCGAGAACCTTGATGATGAAATAGGCTGGCGCTACGTGGCGAAGATAGTCTACGGAGCGTTGGGAAGGCGGATTACGTCAACTGAAACAACAACTTAAAAATATAATAATTATGGGATTATTAACAGGAAAAACAGCTATTATTACGGGTGCTGCACGCGGCATCGGTAAGGCGATTGCACTGAAGTTTGCTTCAGAAGGTGCGAATATTGCGTTTACAGACTTGGTGATTGATGAAAACGGCAAGAATACCGAGGCCGAAATTGCGGCACTGGGAGTGAAAGTGAAAGGTTACGCTTCGAATGCGGCCAGTTTCGAAGACACGGCAAAGGTGGTAGAACAGATTCATGCCGACTTCGGCTCCATTGACATTCTGGTCAACAATGCCGGCATTACGAAAGATGGCCTGATGATGCGTATGAGCGAAGGGCAATGGGATGCGGTCATCAATGTCAATCTGAAATCGGCTTTCAACTTCATCCACGCCTGCACGCCGATTATGATGCGCCAGCGCAGCGGAAACATCATCAATATGGCTTCGGTGGTAGGTGTACACGGCAATGCCGGACAGTGTAATTATTCGGCATCGAAGGCTGGTCTGATAGGGTTGGCCAAGTCAATCGCCCAAGAGTTAGGCTCGCGCGGCATCCGTGCCAACGCTATTGCTCCGGGCTTTATCATCACCGATATGACGGCTCAGTTGTCCGATGAAGTGAAGGCCGAATGGAACAAGCGCATTCCGTTGCGTCGGGGCGGTACACCCGAAGATGTGGCAAACATCGCTTTGTTCCTGGCTTCGGATATGTCGTCGTATGTATCAGGCCAGGTGATTCAGGTAGATGGCGGTATGAATATGTAAACGGTACGGAGTGTATGACCGTAGTCTACGAAGACAATCATATCATTATCGTCAATAAGACCGCTTCCGAGATTGTGCAGGGCGACAAGACGGGCGACGTGCCTCTCTCGGAAACGGTGAAGCAATACATCAAGGAAACGTATGCCAAACCCGGCAATGTGTTCTTGGGGGTGGCTCATCGGTTAGACCGTCCGGTAAGCGGGCTGGTGGTGTTTGCGAAAACCAGCAAAGCCTTGGCCCGGCTGAATGATATGTTCCGCGGCGGGGAGGTGAAAAAAACGTATTGGGCAATAGTCAAGCAATGTCCTCCTGCCGAAGAAGGCGAGCTGGTGCATTATCTGGTGCGCAACGAGAAGCAGAACAAGTCGTATGCTTACGACCGCGAAGTGAAAGGCGCGAAGAAAGCGGTATTGCATTACCGTCTTATCGGCCGTTCGGATAACTATTATCTGCTGGAAGTCGACTTGAAGACCGGGCGCCATCACCAGATACGTTGCCAGTTGGCGAAAATCGGATGCCCCATCAAGGGGGATTTGAAGTATGGTTTTCCGCGCTCCAATCCCGACGGAAGCATCTGCCTGCATGCCCGTACGGTAAGTTTTATCCATCCGGTATCTAAAAAGCCTGTGGAAGTGACGGCTCCTTTGCCCGATGGTAATTTATGGAAAGCGTTTCAGACGGTAAAATAAGCGAAAAGAGGACGTTTCACAACGTCCTCTTTTCTTATTAACACATAGGCATCTTCATTTTATCAAAAAGTAGTATCTTGGAAATACTATGTTTTGACCTATTCTTATGGGTTGGGTTTACAGTTTAGTCTTGTCTGTTCAGTTTGTCTTTGTTTTTATCTTCAGTCTTTGTTTCAATTCTCTCCTCTGTCATGTCAAGTGCAAAATCTGTGCCAAAATGCCGGTTTTTCTTTAACAGTCTGATAAACAAGGCGATTTTGAAGAATGGGGATTGTGGTGCAGATGGGGAATGTGTGGAATGAAGGGATGTTTTTGTGGAATTATTCCACACTTTTCCCGTTTATAGGTTGTATAGTTTCATTTTATTGTAGAGGGTTTTCCGGTCGATGCCCAGTAGCTGTGCCGCCTTGCTTTTGTTGTAGCCAGTGCGTTGCAAGGCATTTACGATGCGTTGTTTCTCTAATTCCTCATCGTGCAGGTTGAGCGATGCCGTGTGGGGTTCTGCGGGCGGCGTCAGGATCTCTTCTCCCAGTTCGTCAAGGGTGATGAAGTCGCCCTGCGCCAGCAGTGTAGCCCGTTTCACGACGTTTTTCAGCTGGCGCAGGTTGCCGGGCCACGGATAGCGTTGCAATGCTTCGCTGGCTGCGGCGTCAAATCCTATCAGGTTGCGTTCCAGTTCTCGGTTGGCCTGGTCGAGGAAAAAATTGGCGAAAAGCAAGATGTCTTCGGCGCGGTCTTTCAAGTCGGGCATACGCAAGGTAAACTCGTTGATGCGGTGATACAGGTCTTCGCGGAAAGTGCCTTTGGCGATGCATTCTTTCAGGTTCTCATTGGTGGCACAGATAAGGCGTACGTCCACTTCTATTTCTTTGGTCGACCCGATGCGCCGGATGCGCCGTTCCTGCAGAGCGCGTAGCAGTTGCACCTGCACTTCATAGCTCAGGTTTCCTATCTCGTCGAGGAAAAGCGTGCCTCCGTTGGCTTCTTCAAAAGCACCCTTCTTGTCGGTCAGTGCTCCCGTAAACGAACCTTTGATGTGACCGAAAAATTCCGATGCCGCCAGCTCTTTGGGTATCGAGCCGCAGTCGATGGCAATGAAAGGTTTGTCGCTCCGTTTGCTCAGTTCGTGGATGCGGTGGGCTACGTATTCTTTCCCTGTTCCGCTGGCACCGTTTATCAGTACCGACATGTGGGTGGGAGCCACCAGACGCACATAGTTGAAAAGCTGGTGTGCTGCTTCGCTTTCGCCTTCCAGAAAGTTCAGGGGAGCAGGTTGTGCCGTCTTTTCCGCCTCTGCATACGCTGGCGGTTCGGGTGTCTTTATCGCTTCTTTTATTTTCTTCAGCAACTCATCGGGCTGGATAGGTTTGGCTATGTAGTCGCTTGCCCCTTGTTTCATGGCTTCTACGGCACTTTGTATCTCGGCATAGCCAGTCATGATGATAAAAGGTGTGTGGCATGAGCGGTTCCGCAGCCATGACAGCAGGTAGATGCCGTCCCGGTCGGGCAGGCGCAAGTCCGACAGAATCAGGTCATAGGTACGTTCGGCAAGCAGTTTTCGCGCCCGTGTGTTGGTGCTTGCCGTGTCCACTTCGAATCCCTTTTTGGTCAGCCATGTTTTCATCATGGTCGAAAACACCAAATCATCTTCCACTATCAGTATAGACGATGCCATAGATACAATCCGCTTTGTTTTATGAACTAAAAGATACCTTGTTTTTGCCCCGTATGTCACGCCGGGAAGCATAGTGGGAACAAAGGTACGTTTTTTTTGGAAACTCTGTTTGTTTTACGGCCGATTTTTGTTTTATTTGATAGGGTGTCCGGTGTCCGGTTCTACTGCCAAGAAAGATTAATTTCACCCAAATGGGCCGTTACTCGGATAGCTCGGAACAACGCTTTCGGCAGTTGTTCGAATATGAGTTGTATGTTCGGCATAAGTATTAGCTAACGGGTGCAAGTCCCCAATGAGCCCTAATAGCGGGAATCATACAGCCAAAAGCAAGGGTGTCCACTGCGAGGTGGAATCTGAAAGAAGCTGGCGGCAAACATCTGGTCTGACGAATAGAAATTTCATATAAGGCATAAAACCGTGGGTAAGGTTGTAACCCAAACCAAATCCCTGTAGAACTCTTTGGATTTGTGGCAAAAGCCTCTTAGAAGCTGTTTTGAATTTCTCCAAAAAGTTTTTCTTGGCTTGATGTATCCG
>URCM01000155.1 GCA_900546355.1 uncultured Bacteroides sp. | reverse complement strand
CGGATACATCAAGCCAAGAAAAACTTTTTGGAGAAATTCAAAACAGCTTCTTAACCGCTATGACCATGCGTTGCTTCGGAACAAGGCGTTGATGTCTATCGTGGAGGACAACGAAGGGTGGTTGTGGATTACTACGAATAACGGCATTTACCGGTATGACAAAAAGGACATCGTGATGCCTTAACCTGACTGACGGTATTCTCAGCCCCATTTTCATCAATTGTTTTCCGGTGAAGGACGAGCAAGGCATATTGTGGTTCGGTAATTCGAAAGGCTTGGTTTATTTGGATCCCCGTCAGATTAAAGCCTTGCAGAAACCGCCTTACACGTTGGCGGTTTCGGATGTGTGGGTGAACGGGAGTGTGGTATCTTCTGAGGTGTGGAACGCTGGAAATCCCAAAAAGATGTGTCTGGATAAAGCGCAGAATAACTTGACCATCCAGTTTTCGGCATTGAATTATACCGACCCTTCCAATATGTTTTATGAATACAAGCTGGAAGGGGCGGAAAAAGAGTGGAAGCCGTTGATTGGCAAGTCGTCTGTTTCTTTCTATGATTTGTTTTCGGGTAATTATATGTTCCGGGTGCGGAGCATCGGCTTACCCGATACCGAGGCCGTGCTTGCGCTTCAGATTGGTTCGCCGATGGGAGCGTGGCTGTATGCGGTGCTGTGTTTGCTGGTATTGTCTGTGGGAAGCGGAGTCGGTTTTTACATTTGGCGGAGGAGGAAATTGCGCTTTTTGCCAGTAGCCGTTCAGTCGGTACAGGAACACATCATGCCGGCTGCGGATAATCAGGAAGTGCTTCAAAGCATTATGGACGGTTCGCTGGGAGCCGAGATGCCTTTGTTTGCCGATGAAGAGGAAGAAACGAAAGAGGAAAAAGAAAAGTATAAAGCTTCTAAGGTGAATGCGGAAGAGTGTCGCCGGATTCAAAATACCTTGGAAGAAACCATGCGGAAAGCCAAACCATACCGTAATCCCGACTTGAAGATAGCCGACTTGGCAACAATGACGGGAGTGACTTCGCATGCGCTTTCTTATTTCTTTAATCAATACCTGAAGAAGAACTATTACGATTACATCAACGAATACCGGGTGGAAGAGTTCAAACGGCTGATTGTGGATGAGCAATATGCCAAGTACACGCTGGAGGCGTTGGCAGAAGTATGCGGCTTCAGTTCGCGTGCCTCTTTCTTCCGTTATTTCAAGAAGGTGGCAGGTATAACGCCGAGTGAATACATCAAGCAGTTGAACCGTTAAGAAATGATACCTACAGTGTCATGAAGGCGCAAAGAGGCTCTATTCCTCTTTGTGCCTTTTATTTTGCCCGATGCATATTAATCTTCCGACTGTACGATTAGTAATCGTACAGTGTGACGATTAGTAATCGTATCGGTGTACGATTACTAATCGTGTCGGCATAGCAGTTAAGTCGCAATCCGCATCACCTTATTTGCTGAATGTCACATTTTCTACATGTTCGCCGATGAAAATCCGTGCCATATCGCCTGTTTTGTACCATGCAGGTTTGCCGGGCATGTCGTCGGAGATAACCGTACCATTGATGCGGAGGTTCTCGAAGCGGATGTTTCTTACCAAGCGGTCGCGGTCGTAGCCGATGATGTGCGACAGTTCGGCATGATGAAGATGGGCGAATACGTAGCGTTGTCCAACTTGCGCAATGGTACGGATAACCGGAACAATACGGGAAGCTGGCTGGTAAGTGCCACTCAGATGCCGTTTACGACCTATGAATATTGCATCGACTGCTCTTGCCGCGATAAGAACCACGGTGCAATCCATATGCAAATGGCAGATGATGAAGGGCGTGGCAGCGTTCGTCCTGGATGGGAAATCTTGTACAATCATTATGCAAAGGTGGCGAATGTAGGCAGTGGCTATACGTATGCCAAGCAGTTCGCCGACAAGCTTCGTCCAGAAGGCGGCGTAGGCGAACCGGAAAACCGTTACGGTACAAACAGCGGTGCGTTCGACCAATTGGGTTGGGCAACCTTGATGCTTTACCGTGAATAGATATTGTTAAGAAGCTGTTTTGAATTTATCGTGCGATGATTTGGGATGAGTTTTTGAGGCTTTTTTGCTTCTGTGATGAGGAAGATAGCGGGCTATCTGACGAAGAACAGGAGCGAAAAGGGCCAAAAAATCGCCCAAAGCACACACGAAAACGGATACATCAAGCCAAGAAAAACTTTTTGGAGAAATTCAAAACAGCTTCTAAGTTAACCCAAAGAAAGCGGGGCTTGTCCGGATGATGTGAATCAATCGGATAAGTCCCGTAATGTTATAAGTAACTGCTCATAAATGAGATTCAACATAGAGGACACGGGCATATACTCTCATAAGGAATGTGGCGTATAGTAAGGCTGCAGGAACCGGAAGAAACCCTGCTTCACCTCCTGGTTGGGGGATTCAGACGGTTGTTCTACAAATCTTCCTTCAATCCTTGCTTCCAACCGGGGAAAGGGCAGTGGTCGTGGATCTCACGGAAAAGCTTTAGACAGTAATTCACCAAATTACGGGCTTCTTCCACTACAATGGGGTCACCCATGATTTCAATCAACGAGCGGGAGGTGGATGTATTAATCGTCTTACGAATACCCATCTCGTTGTTGCTTAATGTTACCAGGCTGTAATCGGATTTACAAGTCATTAAGTCTATCACTTGTGGACAGGGCTTTTCGAGCATCTGTAACAGCTTATTTACGTCTGCATGGTTGGTGATGCGCTTGAAAAAAGTGCCCCAACCCGCAAAAAGCATTACCTCGTTTTTTCCCTTAAACAGGAAGTTTACTATTCCGTAAAAGCCTTTTCCTGCTTTAAATATATATTCGGCATAATCTTTACGGACTACAAATGTCATCGCTTCGCCCGCCATAAATGTGCCGCCGGCAGTTGTCTGTAAGAAAGTACGCATAAGTTATCAAATCTGTTTACAATGTCATTAAAATGCGAAAACTCACCGTGAGTGCTCTTCAGTCACCCACTTCTCCACCGTCCTTGTTTCCGATGAGAAGTTTACGCCTATCAGGTAAAGCTTGCGTTTGTCCGTCTGGAAAGGGAGGGCATAATGGTTGTCCTTGATTTGCCGGAGGGCTTCTTCGGCGGTCTTGTCAAGCTTCAGTTCTATGATGTAAATGTAGTCTTTTGTCTGAATGGTAATATCTATGCGGCCTTGGCTGGTCGCCTGCTCTACCTGCACATTGTAGCCCAGCATGGTGAAAATCAGGTAGAGGGTGTTTTGGAAATCCTTTTCTTTATCAGCTCCTGCCACCATGTAGCTTCTGCCTGCCAGCATGGTCTGGATGGTTTGCAGCAGGTCATCGGGGTTGCCCCGTTTGACAGCTGAAGTCATCTTGTTGAGAATGCCCCTGACGCTCGATTGCTGCTGTGACGTGTAGTAAGGCATCAGAAAACGGAAGAAACCCCGCTCAACTTCCTGATTGGGGAAGTCCAGACGGTAACCTAATTCGGGGTCATAACCGGCAATGGTGAGGTAGCCGCTCTGGAAGAGTACGGGAACGGGGTCATCATATCCCTCGTCTACGGAAGAAAGTACATCTCCGTCCACATAAATGCCTTTCAAATCATGCAACTCATAGTCGTTCTGTTGCAATAGCTTGACTAAGAACGTGGGTGTGCCTGTGGCAAACCAATAGTCATTGAACTCTTTTTTCGCAAACGTGTTGAGCAGGCTGAACGGGTTATAAATCCCTGTGCTGTTTTGCCGGAAATGATAGCCGTCGTATTGCTGACGTAATTTCTCACAAGCCTCTTCAAAAGTCATGCCGTTTGCATCGGCAAGCTCGCGGATGGAGCTGTCGAAATAAACGTGTAGTTCCTGTTCGGATATGCCACAAATGTCCACGTATCGGGGATCCATGGAGATGTCATCCAGATTGTTCAGGTCGCTGAAGATGCTGACATGGCTGAACTTGCTCACGCCCGTGATGAAACCGAAACGGATGCAGGCATCCAGCGACTTGAGCACAGAGAAGAAAGCTTTCAAGGTTTTCCGGTACGCATCGTGTAACGTTTCGTTGTCGATAGTGCTGAGAAGCGGTTTGTCGTATTCGTCAATCAGTACTACCACTTGTTTTCCGGTCTGCTTGTAGACATTACGTATCACGTTGTAGAAACGGGTTTCAGGAGAAAGGGATTTGTCTGTATCTAAACCGTATGTCTGTTCCCATATCACGAGGTGCTTGTCCAATTCTTCATGCAAAGCTTTCTCACTGGTGTAATTTTGGGCATTCAAGTCCAGATGAAGCACGGGATATTGTATCCACTCTGTTTCCTGTTTCTCTATGGCAAGTCCTTTGAACAAGTCTTTTTGCCCCAAGAAGTAAGCTTCCATAGTAGAGACCAGCAAGGATTTGCCGAACCGGCGGGGACGGCTGAGAAAGTAATATTTCCCCATCAACGCCATTCGGTAAATAAATGCCGTCTTGTCTACGTAAACGAATCCGCGCTTGCGGATGTCGGCAAAACTCTGTATTCCTATGGGGTACTTCATCATGGCTCTGTAAGTTTTTTGAGTTTTTAAGTTCTTGGGACGTTTGATTTTGTTTACAAAGTTAACGATTAATCTTCAACAGACAAAGAAAAAGTCGGTTTATAGTAGAACAAAATCTCACCACAGAGGTCACAGGGTACCACAGAGAAAAAATTTAGGTTCATCCGACATTTCGCGTGATAGTTGTTAATTAACGAAGAAAACCGCTGAA
>URCM01000154.1 GCA_900546355.1 uncultured Bacteroides sp. | reverse complement strand
GCCTCAAAAACTCATCCCAAATCATCGCACGATAAATTCAAAACAGCTTCTAATGCCCCAATAGAAGGGTTAGTGTATCGTGACCATCGTAGCTCCGAAGCCATATTCACGGAAAGAAGCGTCTTGGCTGGAATAGGCTTTATATTTGCGTTTCAGTTCATCCAATATGGCACGACGTAACACACCGTCTCCCTTTCCATGGATAAACACGATGCGCTGGCCTTTCTTGTTTTTATATTCTTCCAGTGTTTTACGGAATACATCCAATTGGTAATTCAGCATTTCCCCGTTACTCATGCCGCTGGTATCGTCCAGCAATTCGTGGATGTGCAGGTCGATTTCTATAATATCATTTTTCACTTTAGGTTGATGTTTCTTGGATGCTTGGGGACTTTCGGAAACATTTTTCTGCAATAAAGCCTCCTTTATGTCATCTGCCGAAACAAACACTTGCTTTACCTCCTCGTCATCGCGCACGATGTCATAAACCAAAGCCGGTTCTGCAAAGAAATCGGTTTGCTGAAACGTGTGTAGTTTATAAAACTTCACCGTATCCAGCCGCAATTCCATTGATACGGCCTTTTTCAGCAGAAAGCTACGGTCGTCCTTATAGGCCAACAACTGCACCGCTACGTGTTCCAAATTGTTTAAATCCGCTTTTTCAAACTCTTCCAAATGTTGCTTCATGTTGGGTGCGACCGTTCCCCTGCTTCGTAAGGTCCAGCTTTTCCCTTCTGCGGACAGATACAGATAGTCAATGAAATAATTACTGTCATTCACCAAGTAAGCATCGAAGGCTGTAGCTGATATCGCTTTCACATCTTGCGGCACGTATGCCAGATGCACATTCAGCACATCGTTTCCCTTTATCTCCGGTGCCCGATACGTGACAGGCTTTTCTTCCTTTTCGGGTTCTTCTTCCGGTTCGGGTACGTTTGTTTTCTTATTTGATTTCAACGGGATGTTGTAGTCATCGGTTTGTACCACCACGCATTCTTTTACCAACATCGGTATTTCGAATCCGCTTTCGTCTTCCACCAGTGCGATGTCTTTTCCCTGAAACCCTCTTACGATACCGCCTCCCACTTCACTCAGGAAGCGTACTTTATCTCCTATTTTCATGTCATTCCTCCTTTTTTTCAAATGTATATTCGTTGCGCAAAGGTATGAAATTTATCTGTTCTGTCATCCAAACATTTTCCTTCATACGCATTTTTACGTTTTCTTTAGAGCCTGTTTATGACTTTATCGGAAAATTTAAACAGGCTCTTACTTGCAAGTCACATATATTCTTGATAACTTTCCGGCAAATTCTTCTAACTACTAACCAATAGGAGGCATATATGAAAAAAGCATTGAAAATCGCAGGTATCACCCTTGGCGTGATTCTTGTTTTGTTGTTGGTTCTTCCTTTTGCTTTTCAAGGGAAAATAGAAAAGATTGTCAAGCAAGAAGGAAACAAGATGCTCAACGCGCAGTTCGATTTCGGCGCACTCGACATCAGCTTGTTGCGTAACTTTCCCTCTGCTTCGGTCACACTGGAAGACTTCTATCTGAAGGGGGTGGGAGCGTTTGCGAACGACACGCTTGTTCAAGCCGGAGAATTGACCGCGGCAATCAATTTGTTTTCGCTTTTCGGCAACAGCGGGTACGATATTTCCAAGATTATCATCGAAGATACTCAAGTAAAAGCCATCGTATTAGAAAACGGACAACCCAACTGGGACGTGATGAAGACTTCTGCCGAAACAGATACCGTAGAAAGTACATCTGCCGAAAGTTCGCCTATCCGCATCAAACTGAAAAAATTATCCATCAACAACTTATCGGTCAGCTATGACGACCGCCAAGCAGGTATGTATGCCGCCATCGACAAGCTGAAAGCCAAATGTGCAGGCGATTTCGGAAGTGAGCGGACTATTGTCGACCTGGAAATGGAAACACCTTCACTTACTTACCGCACAGGAGGCGTGCCGTTCTTAAATCATGCTGCACTAAAAACCGATATGAATGTTGACGCCGACTTTGTGAACAATAAATTCACTTTACAAGACAATTCCATCAGTCTCAATGCCATCCGGCTCAATATCGACGGCTGGGCAGCCATGAAAGATAACGGAATAGATATGGATGTAAAGCTGAACACTAACGAAGTAGGGTTCAAAGAACTGCTTTCGCTCATTCCCGCTATCTATGCTAAAGATTTCCAGGATTTGAAAACAGACGGAAAAGCCTCGCTCACGGCTTTTGCCAAAGGCACGCTGAGTCAGGATAAAATGCCACAATTCGAGGCTGCGCTTCATGTAGAGAACGCCATGTTCCGTTACCCGTCTTTACCCGCAGGAGTGGAAGACATCAATATAGCTGCCATTGTCAAGAATCCGGGCGGAAACATTGATGCAACCGAAGTAAATATCAGTCCATTCAACTTCACCTTAGCAGGCAACCCGTTCAGCCTGAAAGCCATTGTAAAGACTCCTGTCAGCGACCCCGACCTGCAAGCCACGGCTAAAGGTACACTCGACTTGGGCAAGATAAAAGATGTGTATCCATTAGAGGACATGACACTTAGCGGTACCATTCAAGCAGACATGAATCTTGCCGGACGGTTATCGTATATCGAACAGGCACAATACGACAAGATGCAAGCCGAAGGAAGTATTCGCTTGAACGGCATGAAACTGAATATGAAAGACATCCCGACGATTGATATCCGCCGTTCTACCTTCACCTTCTCGCCCCGTTACCTCCAGTTAAGCGAAACCACGGTCAACGTCGGAGACAACGACCTTACCCTTGACAGCCGTTTCGAAAACTATTTAGGCTATGCACTGAAAGGTTCTACTTTAAAAGGAACCCTCAACATCAACAGCAATCATATCAACCTGAATGATTTCATGAGTACGGATACAACGGCAACACAGGTACAAGCCCCGGCCGACACAACCGCAGCCGCGACATCTGCCGGAGTCATCCGTATCCCCGAAAACATTGATTTCAATATGCAAGCCAATTTGAAAGAAGTGTTGTTCGATAAGATGACGTTAGAGAATGTAAACGGTACGTTGTTGGTAAAAAACGGTACGATAGATATGCGAAACCTTTCTTTCGGTACCATGGGAGGAAGCATTACCGCCAACGGTTCTTATTCAGCCCCGAAAGCCAGCCAGCCCCATCTCAATGCCGGATTCGACTTAAAGGATATCGCTTTTGCGAAAGCTTATCAAGAGTTAGGGTTGGTACAGCAATTGGCTCCTATTTTCGAAGGACTGAAAGGTAATTTCTCGGGCAACCTGCGAATCGATGCCCCGCTCGACGCAAACATGAGCCCTGTCATGCAGAAAGTACAAGGGAGCGGGAAGCTTTCTACCAAAGACTTAAGCCTAAGCGGAGTGAAATTTATTGACCAGGTAGCGGATATTGTGAAGAAACCGTCGATGAAAGACATCAACGTGAAAGACCTCGACCTTGGTTTCGAGATAAAAGACGGAAGAGTCAATACCCAACCTTTCGACTTAAAATTAGGCGACTATACCATGAACCTCTCCGGTTCTACCGGACTGGACCAAACCATTGATTACCGAGGCAAGATTACATTGCCTTCGGGAGGTATCGGTTCGAAGTTAGGCACTGTGGATATGACCATAGGCGGTACCTTCACTTCGCCCAAAGTAGGCATCGATATGGCAAGCCTTGCTAAAAACGCAGCAGAACAAGCCTTGAAAGGCATCATCGGAAACCAATCAGATGAAGGCGAAGAATCGGGAGAGAAGAAATCGGTACTCGACAAAGCTCTCGACTTATTCAAGAAGAAAAAATAGAATAATCGGGAAAGCCGGTTCGCAGGAATGCGAACCGGCTTTCCCGATTACCAATTAAGTAAGAAACTGTCTTGAATTTATCG
The DNA here is from genome assembly GCA_900546355.1 of uncultured Bacteroides sp. Lineage (GTDB taxonomy): Bacteria > Bacteroidota > Bacteroidia > Bacteroidales > Bacteroidaceae > Phocaeicola. Next base: position 920 of record URCM01000154.1, on the reverse strand, counting down.
TGCGATGCTTTGGGATGAGTTTTTGAGGTATTTCCGCTTCTGTGATGAGGAAGATGGCGGGCTATCTGACGAAGGACAAAAACGGAAAGAGTCAAAAAATCGCCCAAAGCACACACGAAAACAAGTACATCAAGCCAGGAAAAACTTTTTGTAGATATACCTCAAATTCCCAATTTCTTTTTGCAGGTTTTCCAAAAAACGGGAAGCGTGTGCGCCGTCCATCTGTGTATGGTGGAACTGAAAGGAAACAACCAGTGTCCGTTTCCATAAATGCCGTTTGTATTTGCCCCAAATCAGAAACGGATTATTGAACACACCGCTGTACATGCCTACCGCCCCGTCAATCTCATATTGCGCAAGAGCAGACGTACCGATAACCATGCTGTCTGTCAAGTCATGATTCCGGCAGCTTTCGGCAACTTGCCTGGTAAGCCGTAAATAATCCTCATTGAATTGCCTTAAATCAGTAGAGAAAGGGACGTCGCAGGAACTGACCTCACCTTCCCTATTGGCAACAATGGTGCAGACAGCAAGGTTGTCATATTGCATTAACTTTCTGCCGACAGGAAGCATATAGAACTCTTTGATGTCCTTTGCTGCCTTCCCGATGCACCAACACATCAGCATATTGAACTTTAATCCTGTCCGCTTGCTGACGCGGACAAGACGGGTAACATCTATGGCCTTGAAAAAGGTGAGCATGGGCATGGGCGCATTCATCCACATTTCAAAAGCATAGGCACGGGTCGTTTCTTTGGGATTTACTTCTTTCATTGTATTGTTCATTTTAATAAGTGCAAAGATAAGGTAGGTATCGAACGATGGATAGAATAAAAGAGACATTATGTAGGGTTGTTGAACAAATTGGAATAAGGTTTGCATACGTTCAGCAAAGACAAGGGTGTATAACCGCTAAATCG
>URCM01000153.1 GCA_900546355.1 uncultured Bacteroides sp. | reverse complement strand
GGATACATCAAGCCAAGAAAAACTTTTTGGAGAAATTCAAAACAGCTTCTAAGTTCTTTCACTCGTCTATCACCTCTACATCCGTGATTCCTTTACCACTTTTTCTCCGGTAGCGGATAATACGGAAAAGGTCGGTCAAGCCGTAGACCATGGAAGATACGCCCAAGACGATGAAAGGCACTTTGGCCGCTTCGAACGGATTGACCAATATCAGGACGCCTGCCAGCAAGACCAAGACCGGAACGACATAAAAGATACCCGGGACACTCCCCGTGAGCTTCCGCGCCGAAATGAAGTTCATCAGCTGGCCGATGCCTCCCAATACGAGCAAAGCGCCTAATACGTACATCAGGATGCTGACAAAGAAAGCAGGCATGATGATGAGCCATACTCCCAACAAAGCACTGCCCAACGCTACGATGGGAAACGCTCTTCCGTCTTCCGCCCCGCGGCGTGAGGCTAAATAAGCGAATATCCCATACAAGCCCGGCAAAAGGAACAATACACCGACCGTTATCACCAGATAAATCACTGCGGCTTCGGGCCACATGACCAGCAATATGCCCATTATCAACGCGCATAAGCTGCACATTACCGAATAACTGAATAGTTTCATCTATTTCCTCCTTCTTTATTAATTAGAAACGCTCCTCACTTTACCTCAAGATTTTCTCCATTGCCTTGCCTTTGGCCAGCTCGTCTACCAGTTTGTCAAGACATCTGATTTGCCGCATCAAAGGGTCTTCTATGGTTTCAATACGGATACCGCAAATACTTCCCCTGACCTGTCCGGCATGAGGATGGATGCAAGGCGCCTGTACGAAAAACGTACGATAGTCTACATCTTCCTGCAATTGCCGCACAAGACCATCCTCGTCATATCCCGTCAACCAACAGATGACTTGATTGACTTCGGCTTTCGTCCGCCCCTTCCGTTCCGCCTTCTGCACGAGCAAAGGATAGATTTTCGCCAATTTCATCGCGAACACTTTTTCTTTTTCCATAAAACATACCTATTTTTGCCAATGTATAGTCAATCAGCAATGGATTGCGAAAAATCCGTTAATCCTTTATATTGAACACAGAGGCACGGAGACACGGAGAAATAAATATATAGAGAAGGTAAAGACCATAGAGCCAGACTTTTACTCTGTGAACTCTGTTCTCTCAAAAAATAAAGCTCTGTGCCTTTGTGTCTCTGTGTTCCATTCCATTTTTCGCAAACCAATTTTGTTCTACTATAATTTATCCATAAAACGTTTTCGGTCGACCACGTAACGAATATGAGTGGCCTCGCCCACCGTTCCTTTCGTATCAGAAGCCGTGACACGGAACGAAAGTTTGCGTCCCTCTATACCCTCTAATACAGCCGTAGCCGACACTTCTTCACCTATTGCCGAAGGTTTCACATGTGTGGTTTCGATAAAGGCCCCCACCGTGGTGGCTCCCTCGGGAAGTTCAGGTTGTACCGCCTTCATCGCCGCATTTTCCATCAATGCCACCAAAGCGGGCGTGGCAAACACTTCCAAGTCGCCCGAGCCTAACGCCAAAGCAGTATTTACCGATGTCACTTTCATCTTGCTTGTATAAGTCAGTCCTTTTTCCATATTGTCATTTTATTGATGATTAGCAAATAATCTGGTTATATCATTTCCCGACGGATGCTGGTATACACGTAATCCAAACCGGGGCAGCACAGCAATGAAATGGTTGAATACCTCGTTCTGGATACCTTCATAAGCAAGCCACTCCGTTGTCACCGTGAAGCAATAGAACTCCAAAGGAAGCCCCTCCGGAGTAGGCTGCATCTGGCGCACCATAATCATCATATCCTGATGAATGCGGGGATGCGTATGCAGGTATTGCAGCGCATATCTCCGGAACACCTCCAGGTTCACCGCCGGATCCGCTCCTTCCTCAGGCATTTCTATCCAACCTTTTTCCACGAAAGCCTTCATTTCATCATCGGTACAGAAACGGATGGTGGTCATGTCTACATAAAGCGAACGTTTGATGCGCCTTCCTCCCGTCTCCCACATACCGCGCCAATTCTGAAACGAGTCGCTCACCAGGGCATACGGCGGAATGGTAGTTATGGTCTTGTCGAAATTCTGCACCTTGACAGTAGTCAGCGAAACCTCTTTCACAAAGCCGTCGGCACCATACTTTGTCATCGTCACCCAGTCGCCCGGACGCAACATGTCGTTTGCCGAGAGTTGCACGCCCGCTACCAGTCCCAAGATACTGTCTTTGAATATCAACATCAGTACCGCCGCCGAAGCCCCCAGCCCGGCAAGTATAGTAGCGGCATTCTGGTCGATGAGGATGCTGATTATCAGAATGAGACCCACACAAAAAGCAAGAATGCTCACCATCTGGTAAATTCCCTTCAACGGACGGTAACGCAACGTCTCATGTTCATTCGAAATTTCATAAAGCGACTTCAAGAATGCATTGACCAGCATCAGCGTCATGACCACCAGATAAATAAGACACGCTTTCAGCAGGATGGCAAGCACATACGGATAGCCATCGAAAGCAAAAGGCAGCAAGAGGTAAAAGATGATAGGCGGAATCATCCGGGAGAAACTGTTCAGCATGTCATCGTTGAACAGGTAATCGTCCCATTTCGCCTTCGTCTTCGCCGTAATCTTCCGCACCGCCGGAATCAGCGCATGACGGAATAACTTTGTCACAATATACGAAACCAGCAAAATTGCCAGTATCAATATTACACGTGTCGTCCAGTCCAAGTTCGCCTTGTCAATGCCCAACCCCATCAAGGCACGGGCTATTTCTTCATCTAAATGTTCCATAATTGTCGGATTCTTAATTTTGACGAAACAAAAATACGAATAAAAAGTGATAAACTGAAAAATGTAACAAAGTTATTGGCGGATAGACGTGCCAGGGCAGCTTTCTTTCATATATATCCGGTACCAAGAAAACGTACGTTTGGGGAGGGCATCCTGCACAATAAAGCCGCACTACGATGCACAATAGACATGTTTGTACTAAAAAAATCCATTTTTGTTTGGATTTTCAGATTTTATCGCTACATTTGCTCCCGAATCAAATCAAACTATAACAAAAACAAATGAACTCATTGATGACAAATACATATCGTTGGTGGCGTTACTTACTACTCACAAAGTCGTAAGCTAACCCAGTCCGCGCATATTTGTCCATCTTTCATATCACCTATCAATATTAAGGCATTATCCAGAGGCTGTCGTTCTTACGACAGCCTCTTTTGTTTTTATCCCCCTGCATGAATGAACAACTTAAAAAATAATAGCATCATGGAAAAGTATCAAGTAGACCCGAACGGGTTTTATGGAGATTTCGGAGGGGCATACATCCCCGAAATACTTCACCGATGTGTAACCGAACTAAAAGAGTCTTACCGCCAGGTGTTGGACAGCGATGATTTCAAGCAAGAATTCACCCAATTATTGCGCGACTATGTAGGGCGTCCTTCACCCCTCTACCTTGCCCGCAGGCTTTCGGAAAAATATGGATGCAAGATTTACCTGAAACGTGAAGACCTGAACCATACCGGCGCACACAAGATAAACAATGCCATCGGACAAGCCTTGTTGGCACGGCGCATGGGCAAGAAACGTATCATCGCCGAAACCGGAGCGGGGCAGCACGGAGTGGCTACGGCTACAGTATGCGCCTTGATGAATATGGAATGCGTAGTCTATATGGGCGAAACCGACATCAAACGCCAACATACCAATGTGGAAAAGATGAAGATGCTGGGAGCCGAAGTCCGTCCGGTCACATCGGGAAACAAGACCTTGAAAGACGCCACCAACGAAGCCATCCGCGACTGGTGCTGCCATCCTGAAGACACTTATTACATCATCGGTTCTACCGTAGGCCCCCATCCGTATCCCGACATGGTGGCGCGCCTGCAATCGGTGATTAGTGAAGAGATAAAAAAGCAACTCTTGGCGCACGAAGGACGTGACTATCCCGATTACCTGATAGCGTGCGTGGGAGGAGGGAGCAACGCCGCAGGCACTATTTACCATTACCTGAATAACGGCCATGTGAAGATTGTCCTTGCCGAGGCTGGAGGAAAAGGCATCCACTCCGGATATTCTGCCGCCACCATCCAGTTAGGGCGGTTAGGCATTATCCACGGTGCCAAGACTTTAGTCATGCAGGACGAAGACGGCCAGATACAGGAGCCCTACTCCATCTCAGCCGGACTGGATTATCCAGGCATCGGGCCGCTCCACGCCAACCTTGCCGCCCTGCACCGGGCTACAGTCTTAGCCATCAACGATGATGAAGCCCTCCGGGCTGCTTTCGAACTGACCCGGCTGGAGGGCATCATCCCCGCACTCGAATCGGCTCATGCCTTAGGGGCATTGGAAAAGCTAAATTTCAAGCCCAACGACATCGTGGTGCTCACCGTTTCGGGGCGAGGCGACAAGGATATTGAAACGTATTTAGTTAATAGTTAATAGTGAATAATGAACAATGAACAGCTATTAAACAACATCACCTATTACCTATTAACAATCAACGATTATTAATTATTAACTCTTAACTATTAACTAAAAAAATGACCTACCATTACCACACCCACCACAAAATGCTGCTGGGCGACCTGCATACCCCGGTAAGCACTTACCTGAAGATACGCGACCTGTTTCCGCAAAGTGCCTTGATGGAAAGTTCGGACTACCACGGGACGGAAAACAACCGTTCGTTCATCGGACTGAACCCCATAGCCAGTATCAGCATCAGTCACGGAATAGCCACCCTATGCTATCCCGACCACTTGCGTGAAACAATCGAAATCACCGGTACCTGCACCGTAGAACAGGTAATGAACCGTTTCCTTTCGCATTTCCATGTAACAGGAGAATATGCCGGATATTGCGGACTTTACGGATACATGTCGTTCAATGCCGTGCGCTATTTCGAACCCGTCGAAATAAAAGACAGCACGGAAAGCAAAAACGACGCGCCCGATATGCTCTACATCTTATATAAACCTAAAATCCGCAAGCAATCTCAATGGCAATCTCAATTGCAGTAAAGAGCT
>URCM01000152.1 GCA_900546355.1 uncultured Bacteroides sp. | reverse complement strand
TGTTGCTCAGGAACTTATAAATAAAGTTAAATCAAAGTGTTGCGGAATTAAGGTAATTTGAGTGGGTGATGCCGGAAAAGATGACAGGAATCGAAGACTTCGATAAGTATCTTTTGACGTGTGATACGTTATGGAACCGGATAACCACTTATCGTGACTCTATCCATTTTTTCCGGATCGATACAGTTTTGGTTCAGGATCAAGGCATGGCTTATTATGACGTGCAGATTCGGGACGAAGAAGGGAACAAACGTAGCTGGGCGCAGTCTATCCAGCAAGGGTTGGATATGATTTTCACCGGGACGGATATTGTTCTTGACGCTGCTAATATTACGTTGATGACGGCTACGGCCACTCTCTCCTTGACGGAAAATCCGTTATTGGCTTTTTCGTATGGAAAATACTTGAAAGCAGGCCCGAAAATCGTCGGATTGGCTTATAATGAGGTGAAAGAGATAGTAAACCGTACGAAAGAGCAGATGAGGACAATGAAAGAAATCCACAAAAGCAAAGTGGACAAGTCGACGGATACGGATATATTAATACCGGCGGGTGACTCCGTGAATTTGGAAGAATGTACGGAGTTGAGTTCAATGGATATAGGAAACCAGCCCGCGCAAGATGTTCCGGATGCGCTGGATGATCCGTCCTTACTGGAAAACCTGGAAGTAAAAGAGCCTGAAGAATGACGGCGGATACCGGTGGCATAAATAAAAAAACTCCCGCCAGTTTGGAAAAAACTGGCGGGTTTTGTGTTTTATAGCAAGCCGGGTGGATAAAATATCCTGTAAAGTTGTTTGTTTGAAATAAAAATACATATATTTGCAATATGGAATAATAATTGTCACAGTATGAATTCGAAAAATAATCATGTAGTCATTATGGCGGGAGGAGTAGGCAGCCGTTTTTGGCCGATGAGCACTACTGATTTTCCCAAGCAGTTTATTGATGTATTAGGGTGTGGGAAGACATTGCTTCAACTGACGGTGGAGCGTTTCCAGGAGGTATGCCAGCCTGGCAATATGTGGATTGTTACTTCCGAAGCCTATGCCGGTCTGGTGAAAGAACAGTTGCCGGAGATGGATGCGGAACATATCTTGCTGGAACCATGCCGCAGAAACACGGCACCGTGTATCGCATACGTAAGCTGGAAAATCAAGGCGAAGAACCCGAAGGCGAATATAGTGGTTACTCCGAGCGACCATATTGTCATGAATCAACGCGAATTTGTGCGGGTGGTCAATTCGGCCTTGAAATTTACGGAAGATTCGGACGCCATCGTTACGTTAGGGATGCAGGCTACCCGTCCGGAGACAGGATATGGCTACATCGAGGGCGACCTTTCGATGGCGTGTCCTTCCAACCAGGAAATCTACCGGGTAGACGCCTTCAAGGAAAAGCCCGATCTGGAGACGGCCAAACGTTACCTGCAACGTAAGAATTATTTCTGGAATGCCGGTATCTTCGTCTGGAATGTCAGCACGATAGTCAATGCGTTGCGCGTATACCAGCCTGTGATGTCGAAAATATTTGAAGGGTTGTTGCCTTATTATTATACCGATAAGGAGCAGGAGATGATTAATGAGCTTTTCCCTACCTGCGAGAACATATCTATCGACTATGCCATCATGGAGAAGGCGGACGAGATTTATGTGTTCCCGGCTTCGTTTGGCTGGAGCGATTTGGGCACATGGGGGTCGTTGCACGATAATATGCGGAAAGACGCGCACAATAACGTCTGCATCGGCGAAAACATTCACTTGCACGAGAGCCGTAACTGCATAGTGCATACAACGGAAGAAAAGAAGGTGGTGGTTCAGGGTTTGGACGGTTACATCGTCGCCGAGAAAAACAACCGTTTGCTGATTTGCCGTTTGAGCGAAGAGCAGCGCATCAAGGATTTTGCAAACGAATGATTGACAAATGAAGAATGAAGAACAGACACAGGGGATGGTTAGATGGAACATCCGCTTGTGTTCTTCATTCTTCATGCTTGATTCCTTATTTCAAAGCGGCAAGTGCTGCTTCATAATTCGGTTCTTGCGTGATTTCGGGTACGAGTTCGGTATAAACCACTTTTCCTTCGGGGTTGATGATGACTACTGCCCGTGCCAGCAATCCGCACAACGGACCGTCGGTCATCAGTACGCCATATTTTTCTCCGAAATCGGATGTATAGCGATAGTCGGAGAGCGATACCACGTTTTCAATGCCCTCGGCGGCGCAGAAGCGTCCTTGCGCGAAAGGCAAGTCTTTGGATATGGCGAGCACGACGGTGTCTTTCATCTGAGCCGCCAATTGGTTGAACTTGCGTACGGATGCCGCGCATACACCGGTGTCCATGCTGGGGAAAATGTTCAGCAAGGCGTATTTCCCTTTCACGTCCGCCAAGGTAAAGCTGCTTAAATCACCTTTTACTAAAGAAAAGTCGGGAGCTTGCGCCCCGGTTTGTACGAATTCGCCCGCTAATGTGACGGGTGTTCCTTGAAATGCTGTTTTTGCCATAATGATACGTCTTTAATGGGTTAAACTTCTATGTAAAGTTAACAAAACCGAGGCATACAGGTTTGTTTTTCGCTGTACTTTTTTGCATTTTTAAGAAACTGTCTTTTGGGGCATATCCGATTTCCGCCTTGGACTTTTCGCTTTTTGATTTGCTTATTATCAGAATTTTCACTTATTTTGCGTCCGATTTTATCGGGATAATAAAAAAGTTACAATGGAACGTAAAATGAAAGATTATGCCATGCTTTCGCTGAAAGGGATATGCATGGGGGCAGCCGATGTCGTTCCCGGAGTGTCGGGAGGCACGATTGCCTTTATCGTAGGAATCTACGATGAATTGATTGATTCTATCAAGAGCATCAACCGTGCGAGCCTGAAGATGTTGTTTACCGGTAAGTGGAAGACATTCTGGCGGATGATAAACGGGAATTTCTTGTTTTTCCTGTTGGCGGGCATCGCCATCAGTGTCTTTTCGCTGGCTAAGCTGATTACGTGGCTTCTGGTCGCTTATCCGATACTGGTATGGGCTTTTTTCTTCGGGCTGGTGCTTGCTTCCACCTGGTTCGTAGGCAAGGACATCAAAGAATGGAACTGGAAAACCATTACGGGATTCATCCTCGGGGCGGCGGTGGCTTATTACATTACGGTGGCTACTCCTGCCGAGACGCCTTCCAATCTGTTGTTCATTTTCTTGTGTGGGGCGATAGCCATCTGCGCCATGATTCTGCCGGGCATTTCGGGCAGTTTCATCTTGGTGTTGCTGGGCAAATATTTCTTCGTGATGGAAGCGGTGAAAACATTTGACCTGAAGATTATCATGGTCTTTGCCGCGGGCGCATTCTTGGGCATTACAAGCTTTTCCCGCGTGCTTTCGTATGCGTTGAAACATTTCCGCAACATCACGCTGGCGGTGCTTACGGGTTTCATGCTGGGTTCGCTCAACAAGGTGTGGCCATGGAAAAAAACGGTAGAGACCTTTGTAGATAGTCACGGTGTGGTCAAACCGCTGATAGAAGTGAACGCCGTGCCCGACCAGTACATCGCCGAAGCCGTGGTGCTGGCCATTGTAGGGTTCGTTTTGGTTTACGTGCTCGAAAAACTTTCTTCCAGTAAAAACGCCGCTTGACCCCCGGTGCGGAGGCGTGAAAGGAATCAATGCTTTCGCGCCTCTGTGTCCGGTTCCGCGGGTTAATCATCTTTCTACAAGTTATAGTCTACGCAGGCGCGGTCTTGCTTGTATCCTTTCAGCAGTCCTGCCGCAGCCTGATGGTCGGGATGGGCGGAATACGCCTTTACGTCTTCCAGCGTGTCGAATTCGCTATCCAGGCAGATGTCCCATTGCTCGTCGGGGTTCGCGTTCAGGCCTACGAAGATGTGGCGGATGAAAGGAATGCGGGCGGGCAGTGCCTCGATGGCTTCTTTGAAACGGCGCATGACGGCTTCTCTCTCGGCTTGTGTAAGCTCTTCGCGCAGCTTAAATAAAACAATGTGTTTCACCATAATTCGTTTGAGTTTATATGTTTTTTATCCGGATGCAAATGTAGCGAAACATTTTCAAAATCCGACAGGTTAAAATAGATTAAAGTTCGCCAGACTAACCGTTTTATATTCAGCAAAGGTTACTTGCAGGTAACTTTCGGAGGGAAAAGTGCCTTCTTGTCTGTTTGCCGTACTCGTGCTATATTTGCATTGTCTTCAATAAGACAGATGTTTAACTCTTAAAAAAGAAACGTATGAAACAGATGGAAAAGATGGTGGAAGCCGCGAATTTTACGGCAGCCAATGTTGGCAAATTGAATGAATTGGGCGATTATGTATTGGCTTTGGGACCCGACGTGAAGATTCCCGGAAAAGTGTTTGGCGGCACTATGGTGGGAGCGACCGGAAGCGAGTTTTCGTTCCAGTCTTTCTTGCCGGGCACGGAAACCGGCTTCTTGCATACACATAAAGAGCACGAAGAACTGTATTTCTTTTTAAGCGGAAAAGGCGAGTTTCAGGTTGATGGCCAGGTGTTTCCCGTACAGGAAGGGAGCGTGGTGCGGGTGGTTCCCGCAGGACGGCGTTCGGTGCGCAATAACGGCACGGAACCGTTGGTGATGCTTTGTGTGCAATACAAGGGAAATACGTTTACTGCGGCCGATGCCGCCGACGGGAATATCTTGGACGAGCCCGTCATGTGGTAAGAAGACCGAATCTTTCCGGTACCCTGTCTTGATGCATAGGGGAAAGTGATATCCTCGCTTCAACTTGAAAAAACAAGCTTGAGTGAGGGTTTTCTCTAAATGGAAAGCTACTTTCTTTTTCGCAAACCGGTTTCTTATTTTTTTATTTTTTCGATTGTTGTTCCTGATACTTTTTGTGAAGCGAATATATATTCTCCTGATACACAGAAAGAAGAATAAATGTCGTGCGGAAGGATATAGGTGGCGGCAAGTTTCATGTCGTTATGGATGGAGAATTTCAAGATTGTGTTTATTTTATAATCGTTGTGTGAGTCCCGCAATGGGCATAATGTATACGTGCCATATTTGTTCTGCATACGGTGGACATTGTATCCTATGATAACAATGACAATAGTAAGAGCAATAAGATTTATTTTTCTCATATTCTTTTTGTTTTAGCGCTTATAGTCAATCAGAAATGGATTGCGAAAAATCCGTTAATCCTTTATATTGAACA
>URCM01000151.1 GCA_900546355.1 uncultured Bacteroides sp. | reverse complement strand
TCGCGACCCCAACCTTGGCAAGGTTGTGCTCTACCAACTGAGCTATTTCCGCAAAGCACTGTTTTTGTTTTGCGGTTGCAAAGGTAATGCTTTTTCTTTAATAGCCAAAAAAAGCTCGTACTTTTTTTGAAAAATATCAGCTTTCAGGGCTTGTTGGTTCTCCGTTGGCGGTATATACCTATTATATAATATACTTGATTCTGCCGATTCAGCCATATCCGTGGGTCGTTCCAACTATCTTAAACGGCTCCTGAAGATACCTGCGTTTGCCTACCTGCTTCCCAGATACAAGAAGAACATACCAATCAGCACCAAGGCGAGGTCGACAGCTTTGCTTCGCAGGTTCTTTTCGCGGAACATCATCGCCCCGAACAAGAAAGACACGACCACACTGCCCCGACGCACCATCGACACAATGGAAATCATCGAATCGTCCATACCTAATGCATAGAAATAAACAAAGTCGGCCGCCGACAAGAAGATGGAAATCAGCGGAATGCACCAATCCCAACGGAAAGGTGTGCTTGATTTACGCTTCGGAAGCCACAGGAAAAGCAACACACCTCCCATCATGAAAAGCTGGTAAATGTTATACCATGCCTGCACCACCATGTTATTGAACATCCCCATCAGGTATTTATCATACAGTCCGCTTATTGCCCCCAACAACGCCGCCAGCACGACAAACCACACCCAACGGTTGTGTTCGAAATTAATTCCTTCCTTCTTGCCCGACCGGCTCAGCATGAAAAACGAAACGATTGCCAGCATGACTCCAATCCATTGATACAAATTCAACCGTTCGCCGAAAATAAGCATCGCACCCACCAAAGTCATCACAGGACGGGTGGCATTAATCGGTCCCACAATCGTCAGCGGCAAATGTTTCATACCGAAATAGCCGAATGTCCACGACGAAAGCACAATGACCGATTTCAGCAGAATATACTTATGGGTTTCCCATCCGCCTGTTTCGGGCACAAAGAAAACAGAGTCGTGCAAAGCCGAAGGCCAAAAGCGCGAAACCAGAATAAGCGGAATAAAAATAAGACTGGAGAACAACGTGTTCAAAGCCAACACAGGAAGCACCGCATTCCCATTGAGCGACTTTTTCTTAAATACATCATAAAAGCCCAGCAACGCCGCCGAGCAAAACGCTAATAATAACCACATATCAGTTTATTTAGTTTTACGGGGGCAAAGGTACAAAATAATGTGCAAACGCACCCTCAAAGACAGCCGAATAGTTTCGCGATGAATGACCGTACCCCAACATTCATACCTGGAAATACTTGCATATTCAAGCAGATTGGCTTACCTTTGAAAACCATTTTGAGAAATAAGCCAATACACCATGAAACTGCTATCGAACGCTATTTTAGACATACATCCGAAATACGCATTGTTGATTTGCCTCTTTCTGGCTTTCTTTACCGAAAGCCATGCCAGACAAGATACCGTCACCCGCAAACCGATTCACCATCAGATAGGATTCGACATCCGGCCAGGTTATATACTGCCTACCAAAAGTTTTTTCGAAAAAGAGAACGCGCAAGGGAAACCGATACGCAATGTCATTTCCGCCCATCTGAAATGGGCTTTCCGGTTCCACGAAGATTCTTATTTAGGCAGACTTTACCCGCACGCCTATCAAGGCATCGGCGTAGCGTACACTTCTTTTTCCAATGCTTCCGAAATAGGAAATCCGGTAAGTGTCTACGTATTCCAGGGGTCGCAGATAGCGCAACTTGCTCCCCGGCTCAGTTTAGACTACGAATGGAATTTCGGCGCGGCGTTCGGCTGGAAGAAATATAACTACATGACCAATCCCTACAACGATGTCGTAGGCTCGAAAATCAATGCTTACCTCAATGTCGGCATCTACCTGAACTGGAAACTGGCTTCACAATGGAAACTGACTGCGGGCATAGAAACCTCTCATTATTCCAACGGGAACAGCAATTACCCCAATGCTGGCGTAAACACCGTAGGCGGACGCATCGGGGTGGTGCATACATTCGATGCGGAAGAAAGAATCGCCCAAGCCATCCGGCACGATGAGGTCACCTTGAAAGGCTCCCCCTTCAGCTACGACCTGATTGTGTACGGAGCCACGAAACGCAAAGGCATCATCTGGCCCGATGAAAGATACCTGGTGCCTGGCTCATTCGGGGTTATAGGACTGAATTTCAATCCCCTCTACCGGGTAAACCGCTATTTCCGCACCGGTATCTCACTGGATGTACAATACGATGAAAGCGCCAACCTGAAAGACCATTTCGCCGGCGATGACTACACGCAGCAAGATGGAAGAAAGAGGTTTTACCGTCCTCCGTTCCGCGAGCAGTTTGCAGCGGGTCTCTCCCTCCGTGCCGAATTGACCCTACCTATATTCAGCATCAATTTCGGCATCGGGCACAACCTTATCTATAAAGGAGAAGACATGAAGGGCTTTTACCAGATACTGGCACTGAAAACATTCGTCACCCCTCGCCTGTTTCTGCATACGGGCTACCAACTGAGCAAGTTCAGCGACCCGAATAACCTGATGCTGGGATTGGGATATAGGTTTTAAATCTTCATCCACTTCCCCCGCTCCAACCGAATCAAGAATATAACACCTCTGAAACACAACTCAATACACATGGCAAGCCATACCCCGTTCAGCCCCATGGCAGGAGCCAACCATGCCGCCAACGTCAGGCGCACCGCCCAAATGCTGAAGAAATTCATCAGACAAGGAATCATCGTATTGCCTGCACCTACAAATACACCATAAGCCACAATCGCCGCGGCAAACATCGGTTCGGCAAAAGCTTCGATACGCAAAGCCTGTACACCCAGCTCCAATATCTCCGCATCGGGAGTCATCGTACCGATAATCAACGGAGCCGCGATATACATAATGACTCCCATGACACCCATGACCGCCATACCCATACCTACCGTAATACGGGCAAAACGACGGGTCAGGTCTTTCCTGCCTGCCCCCATACTCTGACCTACCAACGTAGTCGCCGCATCGGCTATACCGTATCCGGGCATATAGCAAAGGCTTTCCGCCGTAATGGCAAACGAATTAGCCGCGATGGCAAATACCCCCAACGGAGCTACAATAACCGTAGTAAGAATCTGTGCCCCGCAAATCACGGCATGTTCGATACCCATCGGGCCACCAATATGCACCGCTTTGCGCAACACGACCGAAGTAGGACGGAAACGTCCTTGTTCATGCTTCAAGCCCAATTCTTTGGAACGGGTTGTCAAGTACCAAAGCAACAATCCCGCAACAACCAGCTCCGCCAATCCGGTACCTACTGCCGCCCCGGCTACTCCCCATCCGGCTCCAGGCATGAATACCTCCACCCCCAACCACGAAACAGAACGGGAAGGGAAGATAAGAAAAAAATTGAATACGACGTCCAGCAAGCACATCAGGACATTCAGCAGGCTGGGCACACGCATATTCCCGCTGCAACGAAGCATGGCACCCGACAAGAAACACAACTGCATCATCGGCAAAAAAGCCGCATAAATCAAGAAATAAACCGAAGCTTCATGATTGATGACCTCTGCTCCACCCAGCCAGCGAGGCAACGCGCCGCTAATGCCCATACCCACACCTGCAAGCATGACGCTAAAAAACAGTACCGCCACAAACGACTGGCGCAATACCACCCGTGCCTCGGCAAACTTTCCTCCGCCAATGCAATGTGCCACCTGGACGGCAAAACCCGTGGAAGCCGCACTACACAAACCGCTGAACAGCCAGGTTGTAGTAGAGACCAGGCCGATAGAAGCCGAAGCGTTAGCCCCCAGGCTCCCCACCATAGCAGCATCGATATATTGCATCACGATAGAGGACAATTGCGCCACCATCGCCGGTATACTCAACTGAACAGTAAGCAAAAGTTGCTGACGCAAGGTCATCGGACGCCCCTCACGTATCAATACAAGCAAATCGTTTTTTCCAAAATTCATAGGATACAGTTTATTCCGGTACAAAGATACGCCAAAATCGTATACTAAAGTTACCAGAATTACGGATAATCTATGGAATAACCGCCGGATTTCGGCATATTAACGTAATATAATCTGTGAATTAAGCTGTCAGGAGAATATCACGGAAGCCGGGCTAATGGCTGAAAAACATTTCTAAGCGGACAAACGGTGAGAAGTGGATTATCCCCAAATGACACAAGACGGGCGCACCGTCCCAAATGAAACTGCTGGATATCTCCTTGCAGATAATCAAGCGTTACCGGCCATTCCAAGAAAACAACCTCGTATTCCCCAACCTGAACCATTGATCCATTTACAAACCGCTGAAGAAATAAATGGTCATATTAACGGTATTGACACATGACTGATAGCAGGATTCATCAAGGGCACCCATACAGGTTTGATTTGACAAATGAATGCATTGCATTTCCTCAGAGGTTCAGGTTGTCATGCAGGAAGCTATGGGTCAGTCGGTCAAAATCTTTAGCATGAATATACTGGTTGCCGTATGCCCGGAATCTCCGAGTCGACCATCCAACAGCTGAAAACCCCGTCCCTTATACATATCAATGGCCTTACCAAACAAAGGGAATGTTTCTATATACAGGCTGGTATAGCCCGCTTCCTTTGCACGGCGGATAATCAAATCAAGAATCATGCCCCCCAATCCTTTTCCCCGGGCAGCAGACGATAAATAATATTTGACTATTTCGGCACATTTGTCGGGCAAACCTTTGGTGGGATAAAAGCCACAGCCTCCTTGAATCTCTCCTTCGTAATCTATCACCCAATATTCTGCATTTGCATTTTCAACCGACTGACTGACTGATGCAGTCCGTGGCAGGGTCATCATACACCGTACCTGTACGCGACACGCCAAATTCATCAATAACACATCGAATCAGACGAGCCATTTGAGCATTGTCCGTCTCCTTGATCGGACGGATGATAAAACCATCTTTTGTCTCCATATTGTTATCTGTTTATTTCCTATTCCTACAAAAAACACTCCTTTGAAAATCAAGTGTGTTGTATCCACCCTTATGCCGTTTTGGGCTTGAAGCAGCTTACTAGCAAGGAAGCTACGGTAAAGGCAACTCCTACTCCAACCACACCTGCCCATCCATAATATTGCCAGGACAGACCGGAAACGAAAGTGCCCGCAGAACCGCCCAAGAAGTAAATG
>URCM01000150.1 GCA_900546355.1 uncultured Bacteroides sp. | reverse complement strand
CTTTGTGTCTCTGTGTTCCATTCCATTTTTCGCAAACCAATTTTGTTCTACTATACATAACTGCACCGCCGACACGATTACTAATCGTCATGCTGTACGATTACTAATCGTCACGCCGCACGATTACTAATCGTGCAGGCATCGCAGTTATACTTCCCGTAGCTCATGGATAAACCGGGCAGATGACGCAGCTTATTACAACCGGTTTTTCGGTTCGGCTCCTTCATTCGTTTCCTTAACCAGGCCGGCACCTAATAGTAAAAAAAAGCCGCTCCTCCATCACGAAGGGGCGGCTCACATTTATAGTTATAGGTGTATAAAGTTTTTATGCTTTTTACAAGCAATGATTATTGAGCCAACTTGCCGTCTGAGCCCAATACGTTAACGATTTTGTGTTTGTACATCTTTTCCATTTCGTCACGAGCCGGGCCCAGGTATTTACGCGGGTCGAATTCACCCGGTTTTTCGAACAATACCTTACGAACAGCAGCTGTCATGGCAAGACGAGAGTCAGAATCGATGTTAATCTTGCAAACTGCAGATTTAGCAGCCTTACGCAATTCGTCTTCAGGAATACCGATAGCAGCTTCCAGCTTGCCTCCGTACTTATTAATCATGTCTACATATTCCTGAGGAACTGAAGATGATCCGTGCAATACGATGGGGAAGCCCGGAAGTTTTTCCATTACAGCATCCAATACGTCGAATGCCAAAGGAGGAGGAACCAGACGACCTGTCTTCGGATCTACGTGGCATTGTTCGGGTTTGAACTTGTATGCACCGTGAGAAGTACCGATAGAGATAGCCAACGAGTCGCAACCTGTACGGCTAGAGAAGTCGATAACTTCTTCAGGGTTAGTATAAGTATGGTGTTCTGCAGAAACTTCATCTTCTACACCAGCCAATACACCCAGTTCACCTTCTACAGTTACATCATATTGATGAGCGTATTCAACGACTTTCTTAGTCAAAGCAACGTTTTCTTCGTAAGGCAGGTGAGAACCGTCAATCATCACTGAAGAGAAACCGAGGTCTACGCAAGACTTGCAGAGTTCGAAAGAATCTCCGTGGTCGAGGTGAAGCACGATTTCAGGATGTTCGCAACCCAATTCTTTAGCAAATGCTACAGCACCTTCAGCCATGTAACGAAGCAAGGTCTGGTTTGCATAGTTACGCGCACCTTTAGAAACCTGCAGGATAACCGGAGATTTTGTTTCTACCGAAGCTTTGATGATAGCCTGCAGCTGCTCCATATTGTTGAAGTTGAATGCAGGGATAGCGTATCCACCTTTAATTGCTCTAGCAAACATATCTCTAGTGTTTACCAAGCCTAAATCTTTGTAATTAACCATTGTTATAAAATTTATAATTGTTAGTGAATTAATTCCTTTGCAAATGTAAAAAGAAAAAGTGTCATTCCTGCATCTTCTTCCTTAAAAATGCAGAAGGTGCAGAAGGGTTTTATGAAAAAAGACGTTAAATTTAAAAGAATAAGCAAGGATGTAATGTAAAGGTTACAAATGCCGGAATGTGATACCGGACCTCTAAATAAAAAAAATATTGAAAACGTTTTCTATTTCAAAGAAAAGCCGTATCTTTGCAAGCCGAAACAAGCCATTACACAAAAACTCCTTGAAAAAGGGAAGATGTGAAGTTACCAACAAACATTTGCAAATAATAATAACAATAAAGTATATACTGAAATGAAAAAAGGCATTCATCCTGAAAGCTACCGTCCGGTAGTGTTTAAAGACATGTCAAACGGCGACATGTTCTTGTCTCGTTCTACTTGTGCGACTAAAGACACAATCGAGTTTGAAGGCGAAACTTATCCGTTGATTAAGTTGGAAATCTCTAACACTTCTCACCCGTTCTACACTGGTAAGTCTAAATTGGTAGACACCGCAGGACGTGTAGATAAGTTCATGAACCGTTACAACCGCATTAAGAAATAAATATATCCGTATTTGTTTCCATAGCTTAAGACCGGGCATCCTGCATTCAGCAAGGATGCCCGGTTGTGTTTTTCCCAATCCGCACTACCCGATTGGATATTTTTTCATTTACCCATTGTCCTTTTCCCGGATTTCCACACGGCGGATTTTTCCACTGATGGTCTTGGGCAATTCATCCACGAACTCGATTACACGCGGATATTTGTAAGGAGCCGTCACACGCTTAACGTGATCCTGCAATTCCTTAATCAGGTCGGGACCGGCTTTTGCCTTATAATCTTTTGCCAATACGATAGTGGCTTTTACCACTTGCCCGCGAATTTCATCGGGGACACCGGTAATAGCACATTCCACTACCGCCGGATGGGTCATCAACGCACTTTCCACCTCGAACGGGCCGATGCGGTATCCCGAACTCTTGATAACATCGTCGGCACGTCCTACGAACCAATAATATCCGTCTTCATCGCGCCAAGCCACATCGCCGGTGTAATATACACCGTTGTGCCAAGCTTCATGGGTCAGTTCGGGAGCACGGTAATATTCCTTGAACAAGCCCAACGGCTTGCCCTTATCGGTACGCACAACTATCTGTCCTTGCTCGCCATCCTCCGCCGAACGTCCGTCAGGCTTCAGCAAATCAATGTCATATTGCGGATTGGGCACACCCATGCTTCCGGGCTTCGGTTCCATCCACGGGAAAGTGGCAAGCGTCAAGGTCGTTTCAGTTTGCCCGAAGCCTTCCATCAGGCGGATACCTGTTATCTTTAAGAATGTTTCGTATACCGAATAGTTCAACGCCTCGCCTGCCGTGGTGCAATACTCCAGCGAAGAGAGGTCGTACTTGTTCAGGTCTTCCCGAATCAAGAAACGGTAAATGGTAGGAGGCGCACAAAGCGATGTGATGCGGTAATCGTGAATCTTTTTCAAGATATCGGAAGGAGTGAACTTCTCATGGTCGTAGACGAAAATATTCGCTCCGGCTATCATTTGTCCATAGAGTTTCCCCCACACGGCTTTTCCCCAACCCGTATCGGCTATGGTGAAATGCAAACTGCCTTCGTGCAGGTTATGCCAGAAGCTTGCCGTAGTGATATGCCCCAAAGGATAAGTAAAATCATGCGCTACCATCTTCGGCTCACCGGTAGTGCCCGAAGTGAAATACATCAGCATGATGTCGTCGTTCGTATTCGCATGAGCCGGACGTACGAAAGGAGCCGCGCTTTCCATACCTTTATGGAAATCCTCGAATCCCTCGGGATATTCCGGACCTACGCTCAGCAATTTCTCTACACTGGGGCATTGCGGCATCGCGTCGACAATGTGTTGCAGGATAACTCCCTCGCCCGCCGCTACAATCATCTTGATGGTAGCCGCCTCACACCGATAAATGATGTCTTTCTTGGTGAGCAAGTGTGTAGCCGGAATCGCCACCGCCCCAATCTTGTGCAGGGCAATAATCGAGAACCAAAACTCGTAACGGCGTTTCAATATCAGCATCACCTTATCCCCCTTGCCTATTCCCAAGCTCTGGAAATAAGAAGCGGTCATATCGGTGTATTTCTTCAAATCAGCATAGGTGAACTGGATGCATTCGCCTTTGTCGTTGGTCCACAGCAAGGCTTTCTTTTCGGGACATTCGGCAGCCCAAGCATCTACCACGTCATACCCGAAATTGAAGTTGTCCGGCACCTTTACCTTAAAATTCTTTATAAAATCCTCTTGAGAAGAAAATTGGGTCTGACTTACAAATCTTTCTAACATATTCTTTCTATCTTTTTTATTGCATCACTACCGCAAGGAATTTCACGGTCTTCCCATCAAGAGCCAACATACCGTGCGGCTTGCTCGAATCAAAATACAAACTGTCACCCGGATTCAAAATCAATTCTTTCCCGTTAATGTTCAGCAACAAGCGACCTTCTATCACAAGATTGAACTCTTGTCCTTCGTGGGTGTTAAAATAAACCGCAGTACCTTCGGGCTTAGGTTCTACCGTCACGATGAACGGATCGGCTATCCTGTCTTTAAAACCCGAAGCGAGTGATTCGTACTTGTAAGCCTTGGTACGTTCTACCGAAACTCCTGTCCCTTTGCGGGTCAAGAAGTACGATTTCATTTTCGGTTCCTCACCGAACATCAATTCATCCAACGTAATGCCATACTTATGCGCGATGCGTTGCAAGAGGCTGACCGAGAGATCGCTTTCTCCCGACTCAAGAGCACGATACTCTTCAACGGGAAGATTGCAATCCGACGCCACTTCCTCCGCACTCAAATCCAATGCGTCGCGCAAACCACGCAAACGCTCGGCAATTTGTTTTATCTGTTCGTCCATATTCTTATTTCTGTTAGTTCACGCCAAAATTACGAAAGATTTTGATATGGAAAGGCAGAAAGCTGGGAAAAATTGTAAAAATAGTACTCTTTTCAAAGCTTGTGGCATTCTCTTTCGCATCCAATCAGATATTAGAAGCTGTTTTGAATTTCTCCAAAAAGTTTTTCTTGGCTTGATGTATCCGTTTTCGTGTGTGCTTTGGGCGATTTTTTGGCCCTTTTCGCTCCTGTTCTTCGTCAGATAGCCCGCTATCTTCCTCATCACAGAAGCGAAAATGCCTCAAAAACTCATCCCAAATCATCGCACGATAAATTCAAAACAGCTTCTAGACAAAATGAAATACGGTTATGGACAAAATGAGAGCAACAGGCCGTCCCTATCCTTTGCCCGAACCTGAAAGAATCAATAACTTTGCAAAAAATTAATATTTTATAACGATACAAACGAATGAAATTACGACTTCCTTTTTTACTGGCAGCATGCTTAATGTTATCGCTCAACATACAAGCACAAGTAGAACGAAACGCTATTTATAAAATAGGCATAGGGCACTTTAATTATACCCCGAAAGGAGAAAATGACAATGCCGGGAAAATATTGAAAAACATCACTACATCAATTATAAAAGGGAAAAATACCAATACCTCGTAACACATCGAACGCAACATGTCGGTTTCATAAGGCTGAATGCCCGGCAGGTGGTTTTGTTCCACCGAATCGAGCAGATGCAACGCCCGTTCCGGATTTTGTAAATGTATCTTTTGAATGTAGCGAGGAGTGAGGGTAACGGTTTGTGCCGACACATGGATGTTATTAAAAAACAGCCCTATCACCAATAGGATAGCAATCCCTAAAACTTTCATACCTTTTTGCCTATTATTTGTGTGTGTGGCAAAGATATAATGAAAAAACAGATAAAGCAAATAAAAAAGGTACGGATGAATGCTTTTCCAGCTTCGTCCGCACCTGCTTTCGGTTTCGTTTCTAAGTGCACTTAGAAGCTGTTTTGAATTTATCGTGCGATGATTTGGGATGAGTTTTTGA
>URCM01000149.1 GCA_900546355.1 uncultured Bacteroides sp. | reverse complement strand
ACCTTAAATCTAATACTATGAAAAACACATTGCAAATGTACGGACATTTTCCGTACCTGCAAGTGTTTCCCTTATAAAAGATGTGCTTTATAACATGTTTTAAGAATCTTACCCTGATACTCAAACGTTTTTAACAGACAATTCCTTCCGTGCCGTTTCCAAAGCCTCGTTGATGTTGCTGCAAATGTTTTCTTTGCCCAGCAGGGTATAGAAGCCCGACTTCTCCAACGTAGCGTGTACCTGCGGGTTTACGCCCGAAAGGATGATGTGGATATTCTCCTTTTGCGACATTTCACAAAGGGTGGTCAGGTTGTGAATACCCGTGGAATCGATGAAAGGTACCTTACGCATACGGATGATGCGGATTTTGGGACGGTCGCCAAAGCGTGCCATGATATCCTCGAACTTGGTGGCGATACCGAAGAAGTAAGGGCCATTGATTTCGTATACCTCCACACCTTCGGGAATGACAAGATGTTCTTCGTGCACCTCCAAGTCGGATTCCTTATTGGGGTCTATCTCATCGGTAATGACAGATATTTGTGTAGTTTCCATCACCCGTTTCATAAACGATACGCAGGCGATTACCAAGCCGACCTCAATCGCTACGGTCAGGTCGAAAATCACGGTCAGGAAGAACGTGATGAGCAACACCGTCACATCCGATTTCGGGTTCTTGAGCAAGCCTTTGAATACCCGCCAGCCACTCATGTTGTAGGACACTACCACCAATACACCTGCCAGGCATGCCATGGGGATAAATTTTGCCAAAGGCATCAGGAAAATAAGGATGAGCAGCAGCACTACGGCGTGGACAATACCTGCTACGGGGGTCTTTCCTCCGTTGTTGATATTGGTCATGGTACGGGCAATGGCTCCTGTAGCAGGGATTCCACCGAAGATAGGAGACACGACATTGGCAATGCCTTGTGCCACCAGTTCGGTGTTCGAGTCATGATGGTCGCCTATCATACCGTCTGCCACCGTAGCGGAAAGCAATGATTCTATCGCGCCCAACACGGCAATGGTGATGGCTACAGGGAAAAGATTCTTTACGGCTTCCCAATCCAATGCCGGCACGTTAGCGTCAGGCAATTGGGCTTGGATACTGAAGCGGTCACCGATGGTGTCGATACACGTAATGCCTCCATACATCTTCATCAGCCAGACCGCAACGGTCACAAGGACGATAGCGACTAACGAACCGGGAATCTTTTTTGAGAACTTAGGCGTGAGCGCGATGATGACGATGCTGACCACACTGATAAGCGCGTTCCACCAATTGACACTATCGAAATGGTGGAAATAAAGTATCCACTTGCCGATAAAGTCGCCCGGCACTTTTTCGTCTCCGAACTGAAGCCCGAAGATGTCCGCTATCTGGGTAGTGAAGATAGTCACGGCAATACCGCTTGTAAATCCTACCACAATGGGATAGGGAATGAACTTGATGATGGTTCCCAACTTGAACACTCCTAATATAATAAGGAGTATCCCCGCCATCATGGTGGCGACCATCAGTCCTTCTATCCCGTATTGCTGGATAATCCCATAGATGATGACGATGAATGCTCCCGTAGGACCGCCTATCTGTACTTTGCTTCCACCTAAAAACGAAATGATGAATCCTGCCACAATAGCGGTGATGATGCCTTTTTCGGGACTAACCCCCGAAGCGATACCGAAAGCTATGGCAAGCGGAAGGGCTACGATGCCTACGATGATGCCTGCCATCAGGTCGGTCATAAAGTTTGTTTTCGTGTAATTCCGAAGTGTATCGAAGAGCTTCGGCTTCAATTGAAACGTTTTCATGCCTATTGAATAGTTTAAAATATTAAAAAGAAGTGCAAAAGTATATATTTATTTGAACATACCCGAGTGTTTTCAGGTTATTCTTTCAAAAAGAAGAAATATTGTCTTAATAGAACATAAAATATATATTGTAATGATTACAATTTTGAATAATATTATTATCTTTGTTCTATCAAGAAACAACAAATGTTTAACCAATAAATAACTAACGATTATGGGAAAAAGTATTAAAGGAACAAGAACAGAGAAAAATCTGGGTATTTCATTTGCCGGCGAATCACAGGCAAGAATGCGTTATACATATTTTGCCAGTGCGGCAAAGAAGGAAGGTTATGAACAGATAGCAGCTATCTTTACCGAAACTGCCGACCAGGAAAAGGAACATGCGAAACGGATGTTCAAATGGATGGAAGGCGGTATGGTGGAAATCACGGCAAGTTATCCGTCGGGCGTAATCGGCACGACATTGGAAAACTTGAAGGCAGCCGCTGCAGGCGAAAACGAAGAATGGTCGCTCGACTATCCGAAGTTTGCCGATATCGCCGATGAAGAAGGATTCCCCGCTATTGCAAAGATGTATCGTGAAATCGCTGTTGCCGAAAAGGGACACGAAGAAAGATACCGTGCGCTGGCAAAAAACATCGAAGAAGGCAAAGTGTTCAAGAAAGATACCGAAGTGGTATGGCAATGCCGCAACTGCGGATACTTATTTATAGGTATGGAAGCTCCCGAAACTTGTCCGGCTTGCTTGCATCCGCAGGCTTACTTCGAAGTGAAGAAGGCGAATTATTAAGCATCGCTTGATAACCCGATAATTCATCTACAGAGGACACAGAGGTACACACGATGCCGTGTATTTCTGTGTCCTCTATGGTTTAAAATACCTACTTTAAGGTATTGATAAAACAAAAGAAAGTCTGCAATTTTGCATCTGTAGAAAAACAACTTTTAAAACTAAAAAAGTATGAAAATCAAATCGATTATAGGACGTGAGATACTCGACTCACGAGGCAATCCTACGGTAGAAGTTGATGTAAGGCTGGAATCAGGAGTGATGGGACGCGCTTCTGTCCCGTCGGGAGCTTCCACTGGAGAACACGAGGCATTGGAGCTTCGCGACAAAGACCCCAAACGTTATGGTGGCAAAGGAGTACTGAAAGCTGTAGAGAATATCAATACAGTCATTGCTCCGGCATTGGTAGGCTGGTCTGTATTAGAACAACGTGCCATCGACAAGAAGATGCTGGAATTGGACGGGACAAAGACAAAATCAAACTTGGGTGCCA
The DNA here is from genome assembly GCA_900546355.1 of uncultured Bacteroides sp. GTDB lineage: Bacteria > Bacteroidota > Bacteroidia > Bacteroidales > Bacteroidaceae > Phocaeicola. The sequence continues at coordinate 2,288 of URCM01000149.1, read as the reverse complement.
ACGCTATCTTAGGCGTATCGCTTGCCGTAGCCAAGGCAGCCGCCAATTACTTGAATATCCCTCTTTATCGTTACATCGGCGGAGTGAATACGTATGTAATGCCCGTCCCGATGATGAATATTATCAACGGAGGTTCGCATAGCGATGCTCCTATCGCTTTCCAGGAATTTATGATTCGTCCGGTAGGGGCTTCTTCTTTCCGTGAAGGCTTGCGTATGGGAGCCGAAGTATTCCATGCACTGAAGAAAGTATTGCACAATCGTGGATTGAGTACAGCGGTAGGCGATGAAGGAGGTTTCGCTCCGTCGTTGGCCGGTACCGAAGATGCGCTCGATTCGATTATTGCGGCTATCAAGGCTGCAGGCTATGAACCGGGCAAAGACGTGAAAATCGGCATGGACTGCGCTTCTTCCGAATTTTACCAAAACGGTATCTATGATTATACCATCTTCGAAGGTGAAAAAGGAAAGAAACGCACTTCAGACGAACAAATCGCTTACTTGGAAGAACTGATTGATAAATATCCGATAGATTCCATCGAAGACGGCATGAGCGAAAACGATTGGGAAGGCTGGCAGAAGCTGACTGCCCGCATCGGCGGACGCTGCCAGCTGGTAGGTGACGACTTGTTTGTAACCAATGTAGAATTTCTTTCAAAAGGTATTGCAATGGGTTGCGCCAATTCTATCTTGATTAAGGTAAACCAAATCGGCTCGTTGAGTGAAACGCTCGATGCCATCGAAATGGCACACCGGCATGGTTATACAACGGTGACATCGCATCGTTCAGGCGAAACTGAAGACGCTACCATAGCCGATATAGCCGTAGCTACGAACAGCGGCCAGATTAAGACTGGTTCGTTGAGTCGTTCCGACCGCATGGCTAAATACAATCAGTTGCTCCGTATCGAAGAAGAACTGGGAGAGTTGGCTGTATACGGATACAAACGCATCAAATAAGTGTGAAAGATCACATAAAACCTGTTGTGGAAGCGGGGCATTCATTGCAGGATGTCCCGCTTTTTTGCGTTCGCCCGGCACGAACGTACTCTAACCGGTGCAAGTCCGGAACACGCCCGATAGCGGGAATTCCCAATGTCCAGCAAAAGGCATTGCCTGTATCTCATATACCTAAATATTATAAATTCAAAACAGCTTCTTAAACAGGCTCTAAAATCTTTTCGTATATTTGCAGTTCTTGAGGGGTGGCATAGTGAAGTGGCAAACAGAGGATGAACAAACAAAAATATACATAGCTCATGACTTACCAATTTAAAATTCAGATTAAAGGTATCACCAAACCGCCTGTATGGCGGAGGGTGCTGGTGCCGGACTCTATCACTTTCCAGCAATTCCATTTCGTAATCCAAGAAGCCTTTGGGTGGGAAAACGCGCATTTGTATTCTTTTTCCGACAAAGCTTACGGCGGTTCTTTCTATATATCCGAACCGGATGAGATGGATGCTTTCTCTTTCGTTCCAAGAAAAGATGCAAGTAAGTTGAAATTGCGTACTTTTTGGGGAAAAGATTCCTCGAAAAGTCTGGTTTATTGGTACGACTTCGGGGATGACTGGATACATACGATTAAATTGGAGGCTGTATCCGATGAGGCTCTCTTGCATGCTCGTTGTCTGGCAGGTAAGGGAACTTGTCCTCCGGAAGATTGTGGCGGTGTGCCCGGCTATGAATATATGAAGGGATTGTTGGAAGAAGACCCGGAATCGGAAGAGGCTCAAGAAATGCGTGAATGGCTGGGGCTGGAAGACGGTGAGACTTGGGATGCCAATTACTTTAATCTTGAAGAAACGAACCTGTATTTGTCTCAGTTATAAGCCATTGTTTAAATCTTTTCCAATAAGTGGTGTTGTCAGGACTCTTTTGCGCTTGTCTTGTAGCTGTATCATGACATTTGTATTTTACCGTGGAAACCATAGAAAGGCATTGCAACAAGTTCTATGTCCGCGCCAACAAATGTTCCTCCCTTTACGACAGCATCTTTGCACTCAGGGGATGAAAGCGTGTGATAATCAACGATTATTAAGTTTGAACAAAACTCCATCCTTGTTGAGAAATGGGAGGGCAAAGCTTACCGGCTGGTCATTCAGCACCAAAGAAGAACGGGGCCTCAATACGACCTGTGGGAAGGGGATGACCGCCATCATGTGGAACTTAATCTCAACTCGAAGGAAAGGAAGATTTTGAGGAACTAACAAGATTGGGGCATATAGTTGCGGATTTTAGAAGCTGTTTTGAATTTCTCCAAAAAGTTTTTCTTGGCTTGATGTATCC
>URCM01000148.1 GCA_900546355.1 uncultured Bacteroides sp. | reverse complement strand
CGGATACATCAAGCCAAGAAAAACTTTTTGGAGAAATTCAAAACAGCTTCTAATTCCATAAGTATCTCTTCAGAACCATTTCCGAAGTGGACACGAAGACCATTGGGAAATAGTAATGCCACACCATGAGGTATTTGTTCTTCAAGGGAAGATTCCGTAGCAGCCTGTTTGAAACAGATGGGAGCCAACTCTTGCGTGACACTATTCTTGTCAACTGAACATTTTTTACGCCAATAGTGATAGGTCGAATAACTTACACCTATTTGTTGTAGGTACGACTTCAACGGCAGTCCCTTTGCTGTAACTGCAGTTCTAATTCTTCAAATTCTAGTCTGTTCATAATACTTGAGGTTTAATTCTATTTGCTATCGCAAAGCTATAACCAAACCTCAAGGTTTAAAAGATGCATTTCGAATGCTTACCCACTACATACAAAATAACGAACAAGCCGGCAGAATCATCATACAGAATTCCACCGGCTTGTTTCCTTATGCAATTACAATAGCTTACAGTTGATTATTCATTAAACCAATGTACATAGCAGAAGTCCTGACGGTGAGGCAGATCGATATTCTTCGGATACATACGGTATGCTACCTTGAAACTTCCAGCATTCGAAATGCTGTAATTCAACTTAAAGGTATACAAATCACCTTCACGTTTTACCAGTTCCATCGGAACGACACTGTAAACATATTCCTTACCTTCGGCATTGGTGTAAGTAACCACCATTTCCACACCTACCGCATCATTAAGACCCTTTTCGTCAATCACACACGTGATGACATAATCTTTGCCGCTCTCTACGTTGCCTTGGCGAAGTTCTTCACACTTGTTCATAGAAACCACCTGGATAGAATCCCACTTAGCCGCAACTTCTTCCTTCCAAGCCGCCAATGCTTTCAGTTTGGCATAATTATCGGCCTCCAAAGCGTGGAAACGTTCAGCTTCTTTTCCGTAGAACTTAGCATAATAATCATCCAACTGGCGTTTCATCGTGTAATGTGGAGCAATCTGCGCAATCGAGTTCTTGATGGTCTTAACCCAACCTTCAGAATAACCTTTCTTATTACGCGCGTAATACAGCGGCAGGATTTCGGTTTCCAGCAAACTATAGATAGTAGCAGCATCCAGCTGATCTTGGTATTCTTGATTCTGGTAAGTACGTTTCTCGGTCAATGCCCAACCGGCACCTTCACGATAACCTTCCAACCACCATCCGTCGAGCACAGAGAAGTTTACAACACCGTTCATCAACGCTTTTTCTCCAGATGTACCTGAAGCTTCCAACGGACGGGTCGGAGTATTCATCCAAATATCAACGCCCGATACCAGACGGCGAGCCAACTTCATATCATAATCTTGCAAGAAGATAATCTTACCCAAGAATTCCGGACGATTGGAGATTTCAATGATACGTTTAATCAATCCCTGACCAGCACCATCATGCGGGTGAGCCTTTCCGGCGAACAAGAACTGTACCGGATAGTCAGGATTGTTCACAATCTTAGACAGACGGTCCAAATCGCTGAACAACAGATGCGCACGCTTGTAAGTAGCGAAACGGCGGGCAAAACCGATAGTCAACGCATTCGGATTAATCTTATCAAGCAACGATACAATCAAGCCCGGATTACCTTGGTTCTTCAGCCAATTCTTGCGGAACTTCTCGCGGATATAGTCAATCAACTTATTCTTCAACGCCAAACGAGTCTTCCAGATTTCTTCATCGGGCACGTTGTAAATAGCTTCCCAAATTTTCGGATTCGACTGGTCGTTCATGAAGTTCGAGTCGAAATACTTATTATACAGCTTCTTCCATTCGGAAGCACACCAAGTGGGGAAGTGTACACCGTTGGTTACATAACCTACATGATTTTCTTCTGCGAAATATCCCTTCCAAATGCCCGAGAACATTTCCTGAGAAACTTTTCCATGCAACCAGCTCACACCGTTTACTTCCTGACAAGTGTTGCAGGCAAAAGTAGACATACAGAAACGCTCACCGTGATCACCCGGATTGATACGTCCCAAGTCCATCAACTCGTCCCAAGTGATACCCATACGTTGAGGATAACCACCCATATATTTGCCAAACAATCCTTCATCGAAATAATCATGGCCCGCAGGAACCGGGGTATGAACCGTATACAAAGAAGAAGCACGTACGATTTCCAATGCTTCGTCGAACGTCATTCCGCTTTCTACATAATCGCACAACCGTTGAACATTGCACAAAGCCGCATGTCCTTCGTTGCAATGATATACATCTTTCTTGATACCCAGCTTTTTCAACAACAATACGCCACCGATACCTAACAAAATTTCTTGTTTCAGACGGTTTTCCCAATCACCACCATAAAGTTGATAAGTAATCGGGCGGTCGTATTCGCTATTCATTTCATTATCGGTATCCAGCAGATACAAAGGAACACGACCTACATTCACTCTCCATACGTATGCATGAACATAATAATTCAGATACGGAACATCAAGAACCAAAGGTTTGCCTTCCGCATCGACTACGCGCTCCAACGGCAGGCTACCGAAATTCTGCGCTTCGTAATTAGCGATTTGCTGACCGTCCATCGACAAGGTTTGCTTGAAATAGCCATAGCGATACAGGAAACCAACACCACACATATCCACGTTACTATCTGATGCTTCTTTCAGATAGTCACCTGCCAGAATACCCAAACCTCCTGAATAGATTTTCAGGACATGAGTCAGACCATACTCCATACAGAAATAAGCAACGGAAGGACGTGATGCATCGGGCTTTACATTCATATAAGCCTCGAACTTGGTATATACATCATTGATTTTCTTAAGCATATCTTTATCAGAAGAAATGTCTTCCAACTTTTCATAGCTCAAGCGCTCCAACAATGCAACCGGATTCTGGGCTACGGCTTGCCACAATTCCGGATCTAATTCTTTAAACATCTCTGTTGCTTCGTCATTCCAAGCCCACCAAATGTTGCGAGCCATTTTATCCAACATCTTCAAAGGTTCCGGAATACGAGATTTTACATTAACCTCTCTCCAAGCCGGAGTGTTAGCATAATTAGTCTTGACTTTCATATTGCTTAATTTAAATGTAAATGAATTTTTTGTTATTGCTACTTTTGAGAAAGACGTTGCCCTGCCTTACGCAAAGCTACATCGTATGCCTCATAATAATATTGAATGAAATGCTTCCACAAAGCCTTTTCGGCAATAGCTGCCGCATTCTCACGTATTTTACTTATTTCTTTCTCTGATAAAGCAGAGAATTCTGTCACAGTGTCTTTTATCGCATCCGCCACCTCCGAATAATTATAATCAGTACGATGAATAACTCTTACACCGCCTTGCAATCTTCCCTCGTGTTTTTCAAGTGAATTGACCCATAAGCCGAATCCCGCCAAATCTGTAGTAATGGTGGGTACATGAAAAGCTATACTTTCCAAAGGTGTATACCCCCAAGGTTCATAATATGAAGGATATACACTCAAATCCATACCAATCAGCAAGTCATAATAATGCTCATTCACCAGTCCGTCTTTCCCGTCCAGATAACAAGGCACAAAAACCACTTTCACCTTCGTTTCCGGTGCATTAGACATGTTTAAATATTTCAACATATCCAACACTTGATCATGAGTCATATTATGTAACCAATGGGTAATAAAAGGAACTTCAAGCGGGGTCGTATATTCTTCATCGCTCTTCATCCGTTCCAGTAAATCTTCACGGGCATCTCCTACCCACCCCGGAACATTAATGAAAGCCAATATGTCTTTTTTAAGATTCTTATCACGAGTCAAACGGTTCAATGCTTCAAGATAAACATTAATACCCTTATTCTTAAATTCATACCTGCCGCTTGTACCGATAATCATTGTTTCTTCATCACTCAAGCGAGTGCCCAATAACTTATTAGCTATGCGCAACATGACATTACGGGCATGTTTACGCTTAAGTTCAAAACTATCTCCTTTCGGAACGAAATCATCTTCAAAACCGTTCATCAAGATGACATCAGCCGGCTTATCAAGCAATTCACGACATTCATTGTTGGTAATTTCACTCACCGTAGTAAAACAATCCACATGATGAGCGGTCTGTTTCTCGATAGAATGTTTTGATTGCATATTCAATTCTTGTGCCATTTGGTCACCATTGTATGCAAACAAATAATCATATAAAGGTTTATTATTACCCGCAATCGAACGCCCGATAGAAGTAGCATGCGTAGTAAATATAGTAGCAATTTCAGGCACTTTTTTCTGTACATATAAAGCACCCAAACCCGTCATCCATTCATGAGCCTGATAAATCACTTTATCTTGAACGGACAAATTATAACGATAAAAACTCTCCACTACCCTTCCGGCAGCATAAGAAAACATCGATGCCTCGTCATAATCACCATAAGCATGTAAAGAATCAATTTGATAATCAAGCCACGCTTGAGTATAAATTTCATTCTTTTGGTCATAAAACGGAGCAAAGTCCACCAAAATCGTAATCGGATGTCCTGGAATATTCCAACGCCCTACACGAATCTTCAATCCTTCATTCTGCGCATACTCACGCCACAATTGCAGTGTTTTCTCATCTTCGGCAAACAAAGGATTCTCCTTACCTCTCCAAACATCCGGGCCGATAAAGAAAATTCGATCCGGAAATGCAGCTTGCAAGGTTTTTGCCCTTGTTGATAATACGGTGTATATTCCACCGACCTTATTACAAACTTCCCAACTAGACTCGAAGATGTAATCAGGTTTCAATAGCTGTTTCGTCATTATCTTTTATATTTTCTAAATCAGTGCGAAGGTACGAAAAAGAATTAAATTTACGAAGAAATAAAACGGTTTTTAAAGCTGTGATTTATAATAAAAAGATAAATGTGCAAAGCACAAACAAAACAAATTGGAACTTAACATAACAAAAAAGAATAAATAAGTAAAAAAACGCCAACTATTTGTCAAGACTAATTACCACATTCATAGAAATTTGTATATAATCGAGTAGGAGGGAAACGAAGCAGTTTTCTTCCTACTTTCATTTTCCGACCTCTCACATCACCGTCCAGCATACGGCGGTTCCTTAGTTCTGATGCAATTTGACACTTCTTCCAACTCTTCCATACATAACTGCGTATCCGGTGACGAAGCCATTCATAGGTAGACTTGTAGAAAGAGTAACCTAAATACTTTACCTTGCCTGCATAAACCACCTCTGTCTTGTCTCGATTCGATATAAGTGAAGATGCTCTCACGAACGCGTGCTACAGCACGCTTGCTCCGGCATAGTATCAGGCAGTCATCCGCATAACGGACAAACTTGTGTCCCCTCCGAAATAGTTCCTTGTCCAGTTCATTAAGCATGATGTTTGCCAACAGGAGACTTAGAAGCTGTTTTGAATTTCTCCAAAAAGTTTTTCTTGGCTTGATGTATC
>URCM01000147.1 GCA_900546355.1 uncultured Bacteroides sp. | reverse complement strand
TTGGTTGGCAGCGAAGTTACTCATTTCAATCAATAGCCTTTTTTTGACTGCTTACAATTAATATGAATTATTCCCGTCCCCAAAATGCCCAAAATACAAATCCATAAAATAAATAACATTACTATTTTTTATAAATTTCCATTCATACAATCTATTTGTTTCTTTTCCATAAACCTATAAATTTTAAAGTCCATCTTATTTGACGTTTAAGACGGGTTTTATACGAATCCGTGAAATATTTCCGATAAACGAAAGAAAATCCTTTCCGGTTATAGTCAATCCAAAATTGTTCTCTAAGCGGTGCTTTAATCGTGGCTTTTTCTAAACAAGGCTGCCAGGCTTCTTCAGGAGTGATAGACCATAAGTTCAAGTTTTCACTTAATTCGGCAAGCCAATTCATACCTTTTTCGCTATTTACTAAAAATAACGATGTACCGTCTGATGAATACAAATCCGGTCTTTTATGCGCATCATCCCAAAAGTCAGCCAAAGTAAAGTCTCCGCTTCTATGATAGTTAGTGAATTTACATTCATGGCATGAAGGACGGTCTATTAACCGTGAAAAATATAAACGTCCCCAATTGGAAATATTCGATGGATCACAGATACTCTTGCAGGTATCGAAAGAATATCTGTAAGAGAATCTATGGCTCCAACCACAGATTCTCTTGTAACGCATATCTATAGCTGATAAATTTGCTTTCATTTTTTTGTTGACAAAAGATATGTATTCTCGGAAAATAAGTGGGCTCGGAACGGCATGACAAACCAAATCTGCTGTAATCAAAGTGTCATAAGATTTTCTTAAATATAAATTTAAGCCTTCAACCTGACAAGGTGTGCCTACAAATAAAACATATCGGTTATTTTTAAGGTACGTTTTTATTTGCGGATATATACCATTTACATTGCTTTGAACATATTTCGACCCCATAAACCGTTTACAATCTTCTAATGTTTCAGCAAAAGCGTGACGCACTTCCATGTTAGGAGAATATTCTACACCACAGACAACCCCTCCTTTTTTTATTACAAGTTCAGCTAATGCCCAAAATGCGCCTCCGCTTGAACTATCCATCAAAACCTCCTTATCACGATGCCTTGCTGCATATAATGCTTTTTGATTTGGATGTAATTCCATGCCGTTACGATATATTATCGGACAAACTGTTTCACAAAGACCACAATTTGTACATATATCAACATTTACAATTGGGTACAAGAAACCCTCCTTATCCGACTGCATGGTGATGGCATCGTGCGCACAAATGCTGGCACAAGCCGTACAGCCACAACACTGTGATTTGTCTGTTATCTGAATCATCTTTTGTTCAGTTTATTTTTAATGGTATATAATTTGTTTAATACGAATTGTCGTTCGGTCTTGTCGCAACCTACGTAATAAATGGTAATACCTGTGCAAATAAGAGCCACAAAACATAATAGGACCAAGTTCAGGAAAGACTCCTCCAGTTTAATGGCCAGTAAAAAGGGAATAATGGCAGCTATGACTGTCACAACCAAAACATTTAGATACACTTTCTTCAAATATTTTCGGATAGACAAGCCAATCATGCCCCGTAACATGACAAGACGTGCAGCAAGACAGCATTGGGAAATAATGATAGCAACCACAAGTACCACTTCCGGAAACATCCCCATACGCAACAGGATGTAGGAAACAGGCAGGTTCATCATTTGCAGTCCGCCTACCACAAGCTGATAATTCCGTATCCTGCCTGTGGCAAGCATGGCAGTTATCAACGGATTGGAGATGGATTCGCTCATGGCAAATACCAAGACCAACTGCACGAACAATACGGCATGGTCGGGTACGATTCTCAACCAAAGTCCTAATATATAATGCGTGTTGACAAGCACGGGCAGTGAAAGCAGCAACAGCATATAGAACGAAAGCCGTGCTCCCTGATAAATCAAAGTCATCATGTAATCCCTATCGCCTGCTGCATACGATTTGGTGATTTGCGGATTCAAGGCGGTCATAAAGTTGGTAACGAAACCGCTGATTGCATTATTTACCTGAAATGCAATGCCACGTGCAGCATTGACAGTAGGACCACAGAAAAGATTTATCACAACGTTACCACCTTGATCACGCAACACAGCTGATGATGCTCCGATAAAATTCCATCCGGCAAAACCGAACATACGTTTCAATAAATCCTTGTCGAAAATAAAACGGTACGTGCATTCTTCAAAGTGTCTTTTGCAATAAGCTCCGTATGCCAGGCGGACTATCAATGCAACCGCACACATCAAAATAGCATAGAATATCAGCTTGTCCATGGGTGAAATCACAATCAGGAAAGCAATCGCCAGTTTTCCTATGGCTTCCAATATGCTGATATAAGCAAAGGCGGACATCCGTTCGTGGGCAATAATGCTTGCATTATATGGAACGCTAATCAGATTGATTGCGAACGTTAATATTGAAAATTGGAATACCCAGTTGGCTGCCGTTATTCTTGCATCTGGAATATTCATCTTCACATTCAAGAACCATACGCCTATTGCTTCAGCAAACAGTATAATCAGTACGGCCAAGCCTATCTGGATCGTCACGGACGAGGAGAATATCTTTTTCAGGTTCTCCTGATTTCCTGTCCCCAACTCGTAGGTAATGAATCGGGTAATGGCGGAGGAAAGCGACCCGGATAACATGGAGAACATGGCCACCACACCGCCCACCACATTATAGATACCGAAATCTTCCACCCCCAACGCATTCAGCACCACACGTGAAGTGTAGAGGCTGACCGCCATCATAAAGAGCATCCGGAAGTAAAGCAGCAGCGTGTTCTTGGCTATGCGTTTGTTGTTTGCTGAAATATTTGCCACAATAAAAGTGAATAAAGTTATATGAATATCCTCAATTCCCCCAGATCGGGAATAAGAATCATTTTATGGTAAACTTCTGCCTTCAAGTATCCTTGCTTCTATGGCCAGGTATTATTGGATACTTAGCCATTTATCCTTGCTTCTATCGCAGTTGAAGCATAGTTTCATTTGTAAGGGAGTAAGTGGGCAAAATGCGGATATTCATTAAAGTTATTATATGATGTCAGAATAAAAGGCTGGTTCCGCCCCAGCGCCTCATGCTTGAAAGGCATACGTGCTACTATTACACCACTTTTGTACCCTAATGGCGGAGTGTTCCGTCCGCCAGTCACCTCGACCTCCCCATTCTAACAATTTCTTTTCTTTGTGGAGAGAAAGGGAGTTGCTTCTTTATCAAAAGGTTGCGGCTGTGCGCCTTTTTTTAGTTCCATCGTATAAGGGTCGGTTATTTCAAAACAATGGTTACGCCATTCCACTTGGGGCAAACCGTCAATTTCTTTATCCGAAACTTCCCTGATTCCATCGGTGCCGAAATAATACCGCTTTCCATCGTTTACGATGCCAAAGAAACGGCAGTTGCCTTCCCGGTATAAACCTGACAGTTGCGGAATCCGTCCCACTGTCTTTTCTTCCGTCATCGATAATGTTTCATACATACATTGATAGACAGCCCGACTGGTCCGGTGGTTTATGTTCTTTTCATTGTAATATTGCCAATGGTTCCGGAAATCTTCTTTTCCTGTCCCTTCGCATAGTATGATGTCGGAATGCTCTGCAGGAAGCGGCACTTCGGACATACACAATTGATTCTTCGTTTTGCTGTAATCATACCTGAAGACATGGAAGTTTCCTTTTACCCTGGTCCCGAAAAACACATGGAAATCCTGCACAATCAGTTCCTTGTCATAGTCAGCTAAATTTTCCCTAATCAAGTCACCTATTTTCTGGGCCTTGCTGCCAGCCGTTTCCGTTTCTCCGAAAATGTGATTGCCATCAATTAGCCTGATACTTTTTTGTATAATCATTTTAGGAAAACACACATCACCGCACAAAGCGAATATTTCAGGTGAGCTTATGCAACCGAAAACCTTTTGACCAAAGTCATTTGTCTTTCCCGAACTCCAAGTATAGCGGCTGTCGGCGGCAAAATAAATTGAGGCAATGGCTTTCTTTTTAGGTTTGCAGTCTAAACCCGCCCATGCAATCATCAAAGTCATAATACTATAGTTTTAAAAATTTTGACCTGCTCCTGTTTTTTATAGTTTATCCATGCAGTGTCACAGAGGAAAATCTTAAAAGCCCTCTGTGGTAAAATATCGGTTCATTTGTATGCCTGCTTATATACCTCCTTTTTCAGGGATATATACTTCACCGGCCAATGAAGTATATATCCATGGGCAGTTGCAGTATATATCCAACTGCCGATGCAGTATATATTCATTTTTTTCGGGTATCTTCCTGCATGGCCTGTCCTGCCGTTTGAACGTCCGGGGCGATGAGTTTCCGGCCGTCGCTGGTGAGTCTGGGCGGTTCTTCCCTGACGCATTCCGCGATGGCTTCCGGTGTTTTCCTTATGGACGTGTTTCTCTTCATCCTCTATGGCGGGCTGTCTCCTCCGGCTCCAGCCATTGCAGGAAATCGAGGATGTTGGGCTCGTCCAGGTAGATGCCCTGGCTGGCGTAACGGGCTTCTTCAGGGTCTTGGGGGAGCGTGTAAAGGTCGTCGTACAGGCTGAGCCGCTTGCCGAAGAAGGTGGTGAAGTAAGTCCGCTTCGCGTCTTCCCGCTCTTCTTTGTCGATAGCATCCCACAGGGCTTCTCCATTCCAGGCATCTACGGATTCCTTACCGAGCCACCGGACGGGACCGCTTGCACGGGTCTTGCCCAGGTAGGTGACGAGCTGGACGGCAAGGTATTGGCCCTCATCCGTTCCAGGCAAAGGGGAAGGGAGGGTGACGTCTTTGAACAGGCGTCCGTCCCTGTGACGTAGCGTCAGCGTGCATCCGCCTTTCCGGCGGACGACCGTGTAAGTGTCCAGCCGCTCGGAACGGATGCTCTCAAGGTATTCGGCCGTTTCCAACAATATGGATTTTTCTTGTTTTTCCGCAGGCACAGCCAAAAGACGGAACTGTTTGGCAAGAGTGGCCGACAAAGTGTTTCCTTGCTTGTCGCGCCAGTTGAAGGCCAGGTCCGTTCCTGACAGGTCTTGAGCCGCCTGCCGGTTGCCTGTCAGCCGGAAGAACATCGTTTCCCGGTGGCGTACGTGCGGGAACACGTGCCGCAGGATGCGGTCTTCCCGCACGAAATAAACCAGTGTGTCGCTCAGCCGCAGGAAGTCGCGCGAGCGTACGTTTTCCGTTATCCACCTCCTGAGGGTGCTCCGGGGGGCTTCCGCCACGGCTTCGGACACGAGGTTGTGTACCTGTGAGGTGGCGTTGGCATCCATGCCCAGTCCATCGCACCAGCGGAACACCACGTCGCCCAGGCTGCGGTACATGTATTCGTAAACGCCGTCGAGCCCGGTGGCGATGATATTTTCCGTATAGAGCAACAGGGAAAGGATGGCCGCATCGGACTGCCTTGCCTCTTGTCTTGTAAGGCGGCACAGCTTTTCATAGAGTCGGCAATAGAAATCCGCATCACCGCTCACGTCCGTGGAAGGGTGGTGGAGGCTTTGCCATTTTTGCTGGAATGTAAGCATAAGGAACTGGTGTATAAAGGGAACGGTTTCTTAAACGAGCTGCACATATTCGGGCTGCACCTCCACGGAAGCGGTCAGGATG
>URCM01000146.1 GCA_900546355.1 uncultured Bacteroides sp. | reverse complement strand
TCAAAAACTCATCCCAAATCATCGCACGATAAATTCAAAACAGCTTCTAAATTTTTCCGATAAAGCCATATTGTCAGGTTTCTTTTGAGCAAAATTTAAACAGGCTCCTATTGTGGAGTGCCTTCCACTACAAGGTCGCCTCCTTCTGTCACTTCACCAGATTGCCAAGCCGAGATTTCAGGTTCGCCCACAATCAGCATCCCGTCATTTATCCGAATCCGGTATTGGTAACAATATCCGCCAGTAAACGCCTGGCTGATGGCCTGTGTGCTTGCCGTAAACGATACGCCTTCACGTTCGTAACCGATAGAGAAATCCAACGTCACCTCCATATCCGACGGATTAAGCAGCAACACAATCTGCCTGCCTGTCTCCTGTGGAATCTCTTCTCCCTCTTCCGCTACCTGCAGTTCCCAACTGTCTACCGCTCCGGCATCCAGCGTTTGAATCATCTCGCCCACACCGCTTTCCGTAAAACGGTAGTCGTGAGCCGTAAAACACCCGGCACCCGTCAACTGTGCCGACTTCAACAACGTAGCTACCTCGTCTTCAGTCGACAAAGTAACCATCAACAAGCTATACACATGCTTGAATGCATCTGCCCCCGTAAAGCTGACTTCACCATTCGCGTCGGCAAAGCCGCACGTCTTTGTAGCGGCAAGGAAATCGAAAGTCCCTATCTCCGCCAGTTCGCCTGTCTGAAGGCTCAAATCGGGCATCGGGATGCGTTCGCGCACGGCATCTTCCTGATAAGGATAAAAAGCACAAAAAGTAAAAGGGGTTGTCAAGTCGGGCCACACCTGTTCCGCTTCCGCACTCCATTTCTCCGCATCATAAATAAACTGCACCGGGGTTTCCGCGTCTGGCATAAAGAACCCCACTTCATCATCTGGCGCAAAAACGGTCTCTCCATTTTCCTGTACCGTTGTGCGGCTTACATTACTGCCCGATATCGCGGCCCGGAGCCGGATATCTTCGTTCCCGCCTGCTGTTTCCTGTTCGGGAACATACTCTTGCTGGCAAGCTACCATCATCAATGATAACATCATGCCTACAAATCGTCTGGTTTTCATCATCTATAATACAATTATGTTACATAAATCAATTATGTTAACGCAGCATTCACAATTTGTATAGCCGAGATTCCGGTTTTTCCTCCGAATTATTTTCCATTTCCCTTATTTTCCCCTACCTTTGTCTAAAGAATACACTTAATTAGTAATTAATCCCAATCAAACGACATGAAAAAATTATCATTTCTGTTATTCTGTTTCTGGTGCGTATCGGCCGTTTACGCCCAACAAGCAAAGTACGTGTTCTTCTTTATCGGCGACGGTATGGGAGTGAATCAAGTGCAAGGCACCGAACTCTATTTGGGTGAACTGAACGGAAAAATCGGAATCACCCCACTCGATTTTACTGAATTTCCTTTTGCTACCACCAGCTCTACCTATTCGGCTACAAACGGCGTGACCGACTCTGCAGCCGGGGGCACCGCCCTGGCTACTGGCAAGAAAACCAAAAACGGAGTCATCGGTATGGAAAAAGACCAGCAGACGCCTATCAAAAGCATCGCCATGCGGGCTAAAGAAAAAGGTTGCCGCGTGGGCATCGCTACCAGCGTAAGTGTAGACCATGCCACACCATCCGCTTTCTATGCCCACAATCCAGACCGGGGAAATTATTATCAAATAGGAAAAGACCTGTTTCTGGCAGGATTCGATTTCTATGCAGGTTCTGATTTCCTCGACCCCGACAACCACGGACAATCGGAAAGCCTCTACACGCTTGCCCCCCAAAACGGATATACCATCGCACGCGGATACGATGACTTCGTAACCAAATGCGACCAAGCCGACAAACTGATTCTGTTCCAGACAGAAGAGGCTTCAAAGGCCTATCGCGACGCCATCCCCTACGCCATCGACCGCCAAAAAGGCGACCTCGCCTTGAGCGAAATTACTTCAGCGGCCATCCGCTTCCTCTCGAAAGACCTGAGCAAAGGATTCTTCCTGATGGTAGAAGGCGGAAAGATTGACTGGGCATGCCATAGCAACGATGCCGCCACCGCATTCCGTGAAGTAGCGGACTTGAACGAATCAATCCGCCAAGCACTTCAATTCTACGAAAACCATCCCAACGAAACGCTTATCGTTATCAGTGCCGACCACGAGACAGGCGGATTGGTTTTAGGCACAGGAGAATATGCGCTCAACCTGCAAGCTTTGCAATATCAACGGGTCAGTGAAACCGCATTTACTTCCATCTTGAACGACTTACGCCGGCAAACCGGTAATCACGTTACATGGGAACAGGCAGCAGAAGCCTTGAAAACAAATTTCGGATTCTGGGATGAAGTGAAGCTCAACGAAGCGCAAGAAAAACGGTTGCGCGAAGTTTTCGACCGTACATTCAACGGCAAAAAGGTAGAAATGGAAAAAAGCGAATATGCGCAAGATGAGCCATTGGCTGCGGAAGCCGTGCGAGTGCTCAACGAAATAGCCTTGGTAGGCTGGGTCAGCGGAGGACATTCGGCAGGCTATGTCCCCGTATTCGCTATCGGAGCCGGAGCCGGATTTTTCCAAGGACGTATGGATAACACCGAGATTCCCGCACGTATCGCCGAAGCTGCCCAATACAAATAACAGCACACAAGGACTCGAAAAGAATGTCCGCAATCAGCCAATCCGGTTACACGAAAGAAGATTCAATCCAAAAAACCGGAGGGAATAGCCCTATCCGTTCGCTGCATATAACTGCATCGCCGACACGATTACTAATCGTAACATCGCACGATTAGTAATCGTCACGCTGTACGATTAGTAACCGTGCCGGCGGTGCAGTATATATCCCGCCGTTATTCACTCAAATGAAAGATAAGGTTTCAAGCGTTCCAAATCGTCTTCGCTGAACTCTTCCAGCAACGCCAATTGAGAGATGCCTTTCAGCTTACCCCGCTTGCGGCGATATTCCATAATGGCTTTAGCCTTGTAGAAATTCATATACGGATGCGAACGCAAACGGTCGAGGCTGGCACGGTTCACTTCCAATTGACGGAGACGGACGGCTTCCACTTTAAACCAACGGTTGACCGACGCATCGATATATGGAATCTCCTGCAACTGGCTTACCGCATAAAAACCGCCCAAACGATTCCGGTAAGCGACAATCATCCGAGCCAGTCCGCTCCCAATCCCCGGCACACGCTTCAATGCGGCCGTATCCGCCTCGTTCAGATTAACCACTGTCCCTTCGGGATATTTCCCTATCACGCCATAAGGTAACGAATCGCGCGAAAGAACCGGTTCTTCCCGTAAGGCCGTATCCCGCTCCGGTAAAACAAAACGTTCATGAATGCGTATATAAGGTTTCAACTCCTCGTATTGCTCCGGTTTCAATCCATACATACGCGAAAAAGATTCCGGAGTACGGAAAACCCCTCCCCGCTCCCGATACTTCACGACATTGCGGGCAATGAAAGCCGAAAGTCCCAAGCTGCGCAACGTAGCCGAATCGGCGGTATTCGGGTCAAACGGGCGGAGTACAGCCGATACCACCGGCTGATACGTCTGCCGCGGCTGCTTTCCTACACGGCGTTTCTCTTCGACGCTGACTAAAAACGAGTCAATGCGTCCGTTATCCGAAGCCGATAATGGAAGCGTTTCTCCCTGCCTCATCCGTAACCAAAGATTCCCGCCCGAAAGCACGGCCAGCAGCGCCAACAGCACCAATACCGCCCGCCGTTCGGATTTCGTGAAATAAAAGAAATCTTTCCACATCACGCATCAGCCTAACCAGCCCAGTTCGTTGACAAATATCAGCAGGATACCGACAGGAGTGATGTAACGCAAGATGAAAATCAGCAGCGGATAATAAGGCGCCCGCAATGTCCCCCAGTTGGTCACTTCGTCACGCACCAATTTGCGGTCCAGCTTCCACGACACAAAGATGGCGACAAACATACCGGCAACAGGCAACATAATCTTAGCCGTCAGGAAATCGAGCGCATCAAACATATTCATCCCCGCTATCCGCACGCCACTCCAATCGCCCAATGCCAACGAAGAAACCACACCGATTAAAAAACTGCCTACCGTAACTATCCATGCCGCACGGCTACGGGTAAAGCCGAACTTTTCATGCAGGAAAGCAGTAGGCACTTCGTGCAAGGAAATGGTAGAAGTAAGTGCCGCCATCGCCAACAATACATAAAAAAGCACGGCACTGATGCTGGCAAACACCGGCATGCCGCCAAACGCCTGCTGAAACACATTGGGAAGCGTAATGAATATCAGCGAGGGGCCCGCATCGGGCTGAATGCCTACCGAGAAGGCCGCGGGGAAAATGATAAAGCCCGAAAGTATCGAGATGCAGGTACCGATGACACACACGCTTACAGCCGTATACCCCAAACGTGTGTCACGGCTAAAATAAGAAGCGTAAGTAGACAAGCATCCCATCCCCAAACTAAGCGAAAAGAAAGCCTGCCCCATCGCGCCCAAAACCGCGTCCGAAGTCACTTTGCTAAAATCGGGCTTAAGTAAAAACTCTAACCCCTTCATAGCCCCCGGAAGCATCACGGCGCATATCGCAAGCAGCACAATGATGATGAACAACATCGGCATCATAATCTTCGAAGCCCGCTCAATGCCTGCCTGTACGCCTTTTACGATGATGAAATGGGTCATTGCCACAAATACCAGCAACCATAGAAGCGGACGCCAAGGGTCTTGCGAAAAGTCCTGGAACATTGTCACAAAATCGTTGGCCGACTTTCCCGACAGGTTTCCCGTTGCCGACTGAAAGATATATTCCAGCGTCCATCCCGACACCACCGAATAATAACCTAATATCAGGAATCCCGTAAGCACACCTAAATAGCCTACGTATTTCCATCCACCCTTAGGAGCCAACGCCTTGAACGCTTCCCCCGTACTTGCCTTGGCACGCCGCCCGATGGTAAACTCGGCTATCATAATCGGCAAGCCGAAAAGAAACACACATCCTAAATAAATAAGGATAAAGGCAGCCCCTCCGTGGTTCCCCGTCTCGTAAGGGAAACGCCATACATTACCAAGCCCTACCGCCGAGCCTGCCGCCGCCAGAATAGCGCCTATCTTGCTCGCGAAACCTGCCCGTTCACTATTTTGCATAAAAATCGTCCTTTCTTTTACATTTTAAAACTTAGATTTGGCAAATGTACAAAAAAGTTTGTATTTTCGCCCCCGTTCTGAACAAATTAAATATGAAACATTATCCGTTATCGATTCTTGTGATAGCCGCTATCTGCTATCTGTCTTTCTTTACTCCTCCTAAAAACGAGATGGAGGAGATTCCCTATTTCGACAAAATAGTGCATCTCTGTATGTATGGGGGACTGACTGTGACCATCTGGTTCGAATACTTGCGCCGTCATCCACAAATCAACCGGAAATTCATCACGCTTGCCGGTTTCGCGTTTCCGGTCTTGATGAGTGGTGTCATCGAAATACTGCAAGCCACCTGCACCTCCAACCGCAGCGGCGACTGGCTTGATTTCACCGCCAATTGCACGGGCGTTTTATTAGGTTGCCTGTTCAGCCGATATGTCACACACCGCTTCTTGAAACGTTAGAAAAATTAGAGACTCACAAAAACAAAGCCTTAGAGCCTGTTTATAGTAAAACAAAATTGGTTTGCGAAAAAATCGAACGCAGAGACGCAAAGAC
>URCM01000145.1 GCA_900546355.1 uncultured Bacteroides sp. | reverse complement strand
AGCCGCTCTTGCCCTCCACGAAAAACGTGTTGCGGTCAAAGCTGCCGTCAAGACGATACTCGCTGCGTACCAACAGCCGTAAGCCGTTGTAACTGCCGATGGGCGTAAAGTCGCCACGGTGTTTTCTTGACAAGGTGTGCAAGGCCCGCCCTGTTTCCTCGGCTGTCAGTTGGGCATTGCCGTTTGTCTCAATGACGCAATTTTCCTTATGGGTGTTGAAATACTCCCAATCCTCTGTCATGCGCCCGATGTTACGCTTGCAGGTGCCTATCTCTTGGCGGTCGCCCTCTGCCTTGCGCTCCGCCCGGTAACGCTCCTTGTTGAAAGCCGCCTGTTCCTTTTCCAAGCGCATGATTTTGTTGTCGAGCTTCGCCTTGTCCAAAAGGTCAGTGTTGCCCGAAAGAATGGCCACGAACTCGGCAAAGTTCATGCCTGTGTCCTCGTCCATGCCGTCCTCGTCTATGCGGCGCACGGCTATCGTGCCGTTGTTGATTTGGTTGATGAAAAGCTGCTTGTTGCGCAAGAGGTTGAACTTGTAGGCATCCAAAGTCTTTTCCGTGCCGTAGATGATGATGTCAACCACGTTGCCGCCCCATAGTTTCACGGTGTTGCCTTTGCGCACCGCCCGACCGTTGCGCTGTTCCAAGTCGGCAGGACGATCGGGTAGGTCAAGGGCATTACTGCCCTCTTCCCCCCCTCAGAACCGTACATGAGGGTTTCCCCTCATACGGCTCAAGCTTTTCTAAGTCTCTGTTTATATGCAGAGACCGGCTCATGCTACTTCTTGTTTCCATTGGATTTACGGGATAATTTGAAACATTCATCATGAACCAGCAGATTGCATTTCCGTCCGTCTTGGACGGTTGGCATTACGTTCCATGCCTTATGCGTGTCAATCGGTTCACCACATATCGGACATTTCCGTCCTTGCTTTTCCCATAAGTAAAGCAGGGACTTACGTCCTTTCAGTGTCACAAGCATCTTTGACTTCATTCTTTTATTGAAGTACAGGCGGCAGTCTGCATCAAACGGATTCATGTCCCCCTTTATCTGCGTATATTGCAGGAAAGGAAACGAAGATGCCAGTTTCAACAAGGTAAGTTGGTCTTCTTTACCGTTTGATTTCTTGAACTTAGCCGCAAAAGTCCAGCTGTTTCCTCGGATATTGTGCCAATAGCGGTCTTTTATCCACCGTTTCCCTTTCTTGGAATGACGGCGTTTAGCCCATTGCCACAAGGCGAGAAATATCTGATGGTCGATTCTGTGAAAAGAATCACGTGTCGCCCCATGCTGATAATATGCTCCCCATCCTCGGATTTTAGCATTCAACATCCTGATTAATGATTCCTGCTTGCAACCCTTATGACCTTTTGTCACCTTACGGATACTCTCCATAAAGCGTTTTTTCGGCTTTCTTGGTCGGCTTGGTCAATATTTCATTGCCGTATTTGCGGATATTGAAACCGAGAAAATCGAAACCGTCGCGGATATTGGTTATCACCGTCTTTTCTTCTGATAAGGTCAGACCTCTTTCGGACATAAAGTCGGCTACCAATGGCTTGATTTCCTTTTCAAGTGTTTCACGGTTCTCGCAGGTAATTATAAAGTCATCAGCGTAGCGGACAAGATTCACCATTGGCGAATATAACTTGCCTTTAATTCTAACTCGTTTATATTTTTCTGCAAGGACTTTCTGCAATCCGTCCAATGTCATATTGGCAAGCGTGGGAGAGATAATACCACCTTGTGGCGTTCCCTCCTCTGTCGGGAACATCTGTTTGTTGAAGATATAGCCGCATTTCAACCATTTTCGGAGCATTGCCTTATCCATAGGGATGTTGGCAAGCAGCCATTCATGGCTGATATGGTCGAAGCACCCCTTTATGTCACCCTCCAGAATCCATTCGGGAGAATAGCCTTTTCGGAGAATGTTATGGCATTGCATTACCGCATCCATACAGCGGCGTTCCTTGCAGAAACCGTATGAACGTGTGTCGGCTGTTGCTTCCGACACTGGTTCCAATGCCATGAGGTAGAGTGCTTGCATGGCTCTGTCTTTCATTGTCGGTATTCCCAACGGTCGCAGTTTGCCATTACTCTTTTTAATGTGGACTCTTCTCAATGGCTTCGGCTGGTAGCCTCTGCGTTTGAGTTCGCTTATCGCTTGTGTTTTTGCTTCGGGTTTCTCCCATGTTTCCATGTCCACCCCAGGGGTGTTGCCACCTCCGTTAGAAGTAACTCTCTTTACGGCTAAGGCTTTTGCGTAAAAAGAGTGGGTCAGCGTCCACTGCAAGGCTTTCACCTTGCCCGTTCTGCCTTCCTTCTGAGCCTTTACAATACGCGCTTGTAGCTTTCTGACAGCCAACTCTGCTTTAGTCCAGTCTATGTTATCCCAAAGAGTTTGCTGGTTGTCAGCAGGCGCACACGATTTCTTGTTTTCGTTCATTTGCTTTCCTCCTTTTGAAAGTTCTAAAAGTTAATTGTAAAGAATCACCATTTGACAACATTCGGTTTGATTGCCTCCCTAATGTCGTCACAGAAGTCTGCCCACTTTCGTGTCGGATGATGTCGCCCACATCAGCCCGTGATGCCGGTTCAATCCGTATCCGCTCCATTACAGAACGGCATTCGCTTTTTCTGTTATCTTATACCTGCACACCATTCGGCTTTCATTGCTGTCAGCTTACCTGCCATTTTTTACCTGACAGGAGATATACAGGCTTACCATGTTCCACATAGATAACTAACGGATAGGTTAGGTTCTGTCTCATCCTCCGGCGGTGCTTATATCCGTGTAATCCTACCATGGAGAGGATTAACCGACCGCTTCCCTTTTGGGTAGAGTGTGCCAGTATCTTCCACTCTTTCGTGACATTACGAAGTTTACTAACAGTTCGCTTGCGCTAACCATACTATCCAGCCTCGCCACTCTACGGTATGATACTAACCATACTTGACTTTCCCTCGCGGTTCTGTCTTGTCTTGCGAAAGTGTACTTTGTCCCGACCGCTTAATACAACATTAAGGTGCATCGGTCGGTAGGCTACCGCTGACGGAACAGCGGGTTAAAACTGATACTCGTAAGTATCATTCCAACAATTATCTATGCGACCTCATGTCGCACCCAGGGAATCTCCAAATGATGCACCGCCACCGCCCGTTGCTGTGCGTTGACACCTGTACCGAGCATGGAGGTAGAACCGAACAGCACACGGATAGAGCTGATAACCAAGGTGAAGAACAACATGAAGAACTCCATGATAAGCGTAACGGACAAAATCCTGCTTAGGGAACGGGCCTTAATAGAAATGGTCAATGACGAATTGAAGAACATCGCCCAGATTGAACACTCCAGACACCGTTCTTTCAATAACTTTATTGCCAACTCGCTCTCTGCCATAGTGGCATACTGTTTCTTTGAAAAGAAGCCCGCCATTGACGTTTGTTTCGTCAAAGACGGCAACTTACGATGTTTTGAGTTATATCGAACTCACGTTAAAATAGTTTATAACTGATTTGTGGTTAAGCCGTAATTACAATCCACAAACTGCCATTTTGTCACAACAACGTATCAAGTCAATATTGGCACATTTTTTGTGCAATTTTTACTACTTATATATTAATTATGGCTTTAATTCCAGATTTATACAAAAATGCTGTTGTTTCAATCGGCATAAAAAACGATAGTGGAACTACCAACTGGATTGGTACAGGTTTCTTAGTTGTTAGGCAGGTTGACAAGGATGGATACATTCCTTTCCTTATTTCTAATAAACACGTTTTTCAAGGGGAAAAACGTATAGTTTTCAAAATGAAAGAGCAGGGCTCAAACAATTGGGTTGAGGTTCCAGCTAATCTATCTGAAGCTGATGGTTCAACTAAATATGTCATTCATAGAAATCCAGCGATAGATATAGCCGTCTTACAACTCGATGGTGATTTTATAACTAGGAATAATCTTGAGTTTCCAGCATTCGACATTGATAAAAATGCGATGAGCTCTTCGGAATTGTTGGAGAATGGCTTTGATGATGGCTCTTTTATTTATATGCTTGGCTTCCCAATGGGTTTAGTTGTTAAAGGGGCATCTCGCCCAATTTGTCGTATGGGCTGTATGGCTAGAATATGCTCCGAACAGATATCCGAAACTAACAATATCTTAATTGACATCCAAAATTTTCCAGGGAATTCTGGATCGCCGATAATATCAAAGCCTGAATTGGTTTCGATTACAGGTACCAAAAATTTAAGCCGTAGCTTACTGGTAGGAATAGTGCATAGTTACATTCCTTTTAATGATAGATTGAGAAGTAGCCAAAGTGGGGAAATCGTAGAAATACGTAGAGAAAATAGTGGCTTGGCTTATGCTCATCCCGTAGAGTATATTCGCGAAATAATTGACCTCATTCAACCAACAGTACAAATTGAGGATTCTACCACGACAACATAAAAAAAGGAAGATATACTGTTATGGACGGGGCAGTATATCTTCTTTCTGAAATGAGTTATATTGTCATGGCGAGGGAAGATATACTGCCCTAAAACAGTAGAGGCAAAGCAAATATAAGTGGGCTATAACAGGTACGGCTTGCCAAATGAAACGGACGGACTGCCGGGCAAACAAATAGGGAACTTGCCCTTTCCCTATCAGCGGACTTGTACGCCGACAGGGAAAAGGCGTGTTCACGTTTGCCCATGACGCAGAAGCCGCGCCGCCGTTTACAGCGGCATGGCCTGCGGCACAGTCCGTCATTCCTATGATATAGGGCAAGCCGTGGGCATCGAAGATGGGTATAAGTGTCAATGTCTTTTATAAAAGGGATATAACAGGAGAAGGCAGGGGGGCATGGCACACCGGGGATATTCCCGATATGCCTTACCTTACCTAATGGTGATTAAGCGCTTATCCGCTGCCTAATCAAGTTCATGTTGCTGTTCACAAGATTGACGATGCGGTCGTGGTATTCTGTGTTTTGGTTGCATACGCCACGGCTCTGCACCACGCAAAGTTTCTTCAAATCCACCTCGACTGTTTCAATTCTTTTGTTCCCGATAGTTGCCGACAATATCAGCGAGTTCTCCTTGCGGTAGTAGGCGTTGGCATATACACAATGGTGCATCAGCGTACCCTCTTCCGCTATCTCGGCTACGCTCTCCAACACTCTGACATTCAGTGTCCCGTCCGTGATGACTATGCCGAAGAACTTGCCTTTCTGCAACAGGTAGTCTTTTTCATATTGGGCGGCTTCCTTTCTGCGCAACACTATACGTTCACGTTCCTCTCTGCGGTTGCGCTGTTCCACCAACTTGTCATGCTCCTCTTTCAAGTCGGAAGGGCAGACATATTTCGGGCTGTGAGTGTCCTTGCCCATTCTTCGCAACAGGTCGATGGTGTCGCACCACATTGAGCCGTCAGATATGGTGTAGCCGTTGCGCAGGCAGATTTTCACCGATGGCCAATAATCTTCCATGCGCATTGTGGAGCACAAGTAATGACGTAACAACGGGTATTGCCCGGCTTTTAGTAAAGTTTCGGCTTTCGGGTTGGCCAGCAATGCCGGTATGAGTTCCACCGCTTCAATGCCGTGAAGGTCGCTGCGGAAACCGTTTCTTCGTAAGGTGTCAATGACGCTGTGCCTTGGATAAGTGTCAAAAGTGGCAATATGGCGATATACATTGTTGTCTCCCCGAATGGCCATTGGTGAGCCGAAAGAAAAGGTGTCCATATAC
>URCM01000144.1 GCA_900546355.1 uncultured Bacteroides sp. | reverse complement strand
CGGATACATCAAGCCAAGAAAAACTTTTTGGAGAAATTCAAAACAGCTTCTCAATATGATTTTCAATTATCGCCATACATCCGGGCACGCATCTCGCGGATGTGGTCGGATGCGATATATTCGTCATATTCCATCATCTTATCGATGATACCATTCGGAGTCAGTTCTATAATACGATTTGCTACCGTTTCGATAAACTCGTGGTCGTGCGAAGCAAAAAGGACATTCCCTTTATAAATCTTCAGATTATTATTGAACGCTTGGATGGATTCCAAATCCAAATGGTTGGTCGGCGTATCCAGAATCAGGCAGTTAGCGTTTCGAAGCTGCATACGGGCAATCATACACCGCATTTTCTCACCTCCCGAAAGTACATTGACTTTTTTCAGCACCTCTTCGCCAGAGAAAAGCATACGTCCCAAGAAGCTCTTCATATAAACCTCGTTTCCTTCACCATACTGGCTCAACCAGTCTACCAGATTCAGGTCGCTATTGAAAAAGCTACTGTTATCCAAAGGCAGATATGCAGTAGTTATCGTCACACCCCAATTATAATGCCCCGCCTGCGCTTTCCGGTTTCCGTTAATGATTTCGAATAAAGCAGTCATCGCACGCGGGTCGCGGCTCAAGAATACAATCTTATCCCCTTTCTCTACATTGAAATTTACATCGTTGAACAACACCGTTCCGTCTTCGGTCACGGCACGCAACCCCGACACTTCCAATATCTGATTGCCAGGCTCACGATCCATTGTAAATATAATGCCCGGATATTTACGCGAGGAGGGTTTGATTTCGTCCACATTCAACTTTTCCAACATCTTCTTGCGGCTGGTAGTCTGCTTCGACTTGGCTACGTTGGCAGAGAAACGACGGATAAATTCTTCCAATTCCTTACGTTTCTCTTCCGCCTTCGCTTTCTGGTTTTGTTGCTGGCGCAATGCCAATTGACTCGATTCATACCAGAAGCTATAATTACCAGCAAACAAATTCACCTTACCGAAATCTATATCTACCGTATGCGTACAAACCGAATCAAGGAAATGACGGTCATGGCTCACTACCAACACCGTATGTTCGAAATCGGCAAGGTAATTCTCCAACCACGTCACGGTATCCATATCCAAATCATTGGTAGGCTCGTCAAGCAACAGATTATCCGGATTTCCGAACAGTGCCTGAGCCAGCATTACCCGCACTTTCTCTTTCCCGCTCAAGTCACCCATCAACATAAAATGCTTATCTTCCTTTATGCCCAATCCGCTCAACAAGATAGCTGCATCACTCTCGGCATTCCATCCTTCCAGCTCGGCAAACTTCTCTTCCAGCTCTGCCGCTTTCAGTCCATCTTCGTCCGTAAAATCGGCCTTCGCATACAATGCTTCGCGCTGCTTCATGATATCCCACAATACGGAATGTCCCATCAATACCGTATCAAGTACAGTATGAGCATCAAACTTAAAGTGATCCTGGCTCAATACCGAAAGACGCTCACCCGGTCCCAGTGTCACACTTCCTTTCGTAGGCTCCAATTCACCCGAAATGACCTTCAGGAAAGTAGACTTCCCGGCACCGTTGGCACCGATAATACCATAAATATTCCCATTTGTGAATTTGATATTCACATCGTTATACAATACTCTCTTACCAAATTGAACGGCAACATTTGAAACTGTTATCATTTTCTTACTATACCTATTATTATATGAATTTGGGCACAAAGATAGGAAAAAAAGACGAACAAGCCGCATTAATTCTGTCAGTCTGACAAAAATTCACTACCTTTGTACCCGCCTTTCCTACTTTCCGTCTTTAGGCACGGATTTTGTAGGGACACATGAAAGAACAATAAAAACACAATATAACCATGAGCAAAGAAAATCATCACGAAGAAGAAGTAAAGCAGAATGAAGCGGCTCAGGCAGCAGAGCCTCAAACAGAAAAAACTGCTGAAACTGCTGAAGAACAAGAGTTGACAAGCGAAGAAAAGCTACAGAAAGAGCTGGATGCAGCCAATCAAGCTCTTGAAGAGCAAAAAGACAAATACCTGCGTCTATCTGCTGAATTCGACAACTACCGCAAACGCACGATGAAAGAAAAAGCCGAACTTATCAAAAACGGCGGTGAAAAAACCATCAGTGCCATACTTCCGATATTAGACGATATGGAACGTGCGCTGCAAAACGCACAAAAAGCGGAGGACATACAAGCGGTATGTGAAGGTATTGGATTGATTTCGCAAAAATTCCAAAAGGTACTCGCACAGGAAGGACTCCAAAGAATGGAACCGGTAGGAAAAGACTTTGATACCGATTTCCACGAAGCCATCGCATTGGTTCCGGCTCCTGCCGAAGACCAGAAAGGGAAAGTGCTGGACTGCATACAGACTGGCTATACACTGAACGATAAAGTAATCCGCCACGCAAAAGTTGTTGTTGCACAATAATTAAAAGGTTGATTGATTATGGCAAAAAGAGACTACTACGAAGTATTAGGGGTTGAGAAGTCAGCCTCTGCAGACGAAATAAAGAAAGCATACCGTAAGAAAGCGATTCAGTATCACCCGGACCGGAATCCCGGCGACAAAGAAGCTGAAGAGAAATTCAAGGAAGCCGCAGAGGCATACGAAGTGTTGAGCAATCCTGATAAACGTGCCCGTTATGACCAGTTCGGCTTTGCCGGAGTAGACGGGGCTGCAGGCGGAGGAGGATTCGGAGGCTTCAGTGGCGGTATGTCCATGGATGATATTTTCTCCATGTTCGGCGATATATTCGGCGGAAGAGGAGGATTCGGAGGCTTCAGCGGAGGAAACCAGCCACGCCAACGCCGTTATAGAGGTTCAGATTTGCGCGTAAAAGTCAAACTGACACTGAAAGAAATATCCACAGGCGTGGAAAAGAAATTCAAACTGAAAAAATACGTTCAATGTAGCCACTGCCATGGTACAGGAGCCGAAGGAAATAGTGGAACTGAAACTTGTCCTACGTGTCACGGAACAGGAAGCATAACCCGTACCCAACAAAGTATCTTCGGCATGATGCAGACCCAAACCGTATGCCCGCAGTGCGGCGGTGAAGGCAAAATCATTAAAAACAAATGTAAGGAATGTGACGGCGAAGGCATCGTATACGGCGAAGAAATAGTAAGCGTAAAGATTCCGGCCGGTGTAGCGGAAGGTATGCAAGTCACAATCAACGGAAAAGGCAATGCCGGTAAACACAATGGCGTACCGGGTGATTTGTTGGTTTTGGTAGAAGAAGAAAAACACCCCGAACTGATACGTGATGAAAGTGACTTGATTTACAATCTTTTGTTGAGCGTTCCTACAGCAGCCTTAGGAGGCACGGTGGAAATACCTACCATCGACGGTAAAGCCAAAATAAAAATCGAACCTGGAACACAACCAGGCAAAGTATTGCGTCTGCGCGGCAAAGGACTCCCTAAAATCAACAGTTACGGGTATAACACTGGTACAGGTGACTTACTGGTCAATGTCAGCATATACATTCCCGAAAAACTGAATAAAGAAGAACGCCAAGCATTAGAAAAATGGCAAGAATCGGAAAGCTTCAAACCTAACATGACACTGAAAGAGAAAATCTTCAAGAAATTCAGAAGTTTATTCGAATAATAAATGCGCGTAGAAACATACAATGAATGTTCGCACGCTGCCAATAAGAGGATTGCCAAACGAAGCTATCTTCTATTGCCGTTTTATCTAATTGAAACGGCCTATGGATATAACTGAACCGGCAAATAAGTATCCATCTTTCTTGAAACTGAATGGAGAGTGGTAAATTGCAGATGCGGATATTCTCACAAAACATCTTATCATAATCAAATCAAGCTGAACACAGAGACACGGCAGCGCGGAGTTTTTTCTTCGCGCCTCTGTATTTTTATTATAGGAAGGAGTAAAATGATGAAAACGAAAGATATTCCAATTCTGCTTCTGACCGGCTATCTGGGAAGCGGAAAGACAACATTGGTAAACCGCATCCTGTCTAACAAACAAGGCATCAAGTTTGCTGTTATCGTAAACGACTTGGGCGAAGTAAACATTGATGCCGACTTAATACAAAAAGGAGGCATCGTAAATAAAAAAGACGACAGTTTGGTATCACTCCAGAACGGATGCATCTGCTGTACCCTGAAAACCGACTTGATAGACCAACTCTTCGGATTAGTAAAAAGTCAACGATTTGATTACATCGTTATCGAAGCAAGCGGTATTTGCGAACCAGAACCCATCGCGCAAACCATCTGTTCCATACCTTCGCTAGGAGGGGCTTATACCCAATATGGTGTATGCCGTTTAGATTGCATCACTACGGTAGTAGACGCCCTGCGTATGCAAGATGAATTTGCGTGCGGAGATAATCTTACCCGCAAGAACATCGACGAAGAAGATATCGAGAACCTTATTATCCAGCAAATTGAATTCTGCAACCTCATTCTGTTGAACAAAGCTTCCGAGGTAAAGCCCGAAGAACTGGACCGCATCAAGCAAATCATCCGCACCATTCAGCCGGCGGCTGAAATCATCGAATGTGACTATGGCAATGTAAATCTTGACAAACTACTGAATACACATTCATTCGATTTCGAACGTGTAGCCACTTCGGCCGGATGGATCAGAGGCATTGAACGCGCGGTGACTGAAGAAGAAGAACGCGAAGCGCATGTACATACTGCCGGCCCGCATCACCATGAGAACGAAGAAGAACATCACCATCACGAACACCACCATCATCACGATGAAGGAGAGGCGGAAGAATACGGTATCAGTACTTTTGTATACTACCGCCGTCCGGCATTCGACATTCATAAACTGGACCACTACATTGCGACCAAATGGCCCAAAAACATTATCCGCACCAAAGGGGTATGTTACTTCAGCCACAATCACGACATGTCTTATCTCTTTGAACAAGCAGGAAGACAAAAACTACTGAAAGAAGCGGGATTATGGTATGCCACCGCCCCCGAAGAAGACCTCGTCAAACTGATGGTGCAGGAACCCGGACTCATGCGTGATTGGGATGAGAAATACGGAGACCGCATGATTAAACTCGTCTTTATCGGGCAACATCTCGACAAAGAACAAATCACACACGACC
Source organism: uncultured Bacteroides sp. (assembly GCA_900546355.1). Lineage (GTDB taxonomy): Bacteria > Bacteroidota > Bacteroidia > Bacteroidales > Bacteroidaceae > Phocaeicola. The sequence continues at coordinate 776 of URCM01000144.1, read as the reverse complement.
TGGACGAATGTCTGGAATAATTTTTCCACCCCAAAACCAACCTAATTTTCTATATGGAAATAACAAGTGCTAAATTCGTAACAAGCAATTCGCGGGCAGATATGTGCCCGAAGAGCGATTTGCCCGAATATGCGTTCATCGGACGTTCCAACGTGGGTAAATCCAGCCTGATTAATATGCTGACCAATAATTCCAAACTGGCAATGACCTCGTCTACACCCGGAAAGACCTTGCTGATTAACCATTTCATGATTAACAACACATGGTATCTGGTCGACTTGCCAGGATACGGATATGCGCAACGCGGAAAAAAAGTAATGGAAAGCATCAAAAACCTTATCCAACATTACGTTTTGGAACGCACACAGATGACATGTTTGTTTGTATTGATAGACAGTCGGTTAGATCCACAGAAAATTGATTTGGAATTCATCGGATGGTTGGGTGAAAACGGTATACCTTTTGCATTGGTATTCACTAAGGCCGATAAACAAAGCACATCGAAAACCCAGCAAAACGTGAATCGGTTTCTCGATACAATGAAAGAACAATGGGAAGAACTCCCCCCCCACTTCATCACATCGGCCGAAAAAAAGACAGGTAGAAAAGAACTTCTTGACTATATCGACTCGATTAACCGTTCCCTGTAAAATCTGATATGTATATCATTACCGCAGAAGTGCTTTCATGCTTCCGCGATAATGATACACTAAAAGCCTGTCGTTTAGAAGCTGTTTTGAATTTCTCCAAAAAGTTTTTCTTGGCTTGATGTATCC
>URCM01000143.1 GCA_900546355.1 uncultured Bacteroides sp. | reverse complement strand
TTTGTTGCTCAGGAACTTATAAATAAAGTTAAATCAAAGTGTTGCGGAATTATGGTAATCGTAGTTCCTTGTTATAACGAAGAAGCGGTATTGCCGGAAACCACATTTCAACTGTCGCGTGTGCTCGATGGTTTGCTGGAACGGAATGCTATCGACCATGGGATGATTCTTTATGTGGACGATGGGAGCAAAGACGGAACATGGAGCTTGATCCGGCGATATGCTGAAGAAAATTCTTATGTAGAAGGATTGAAACTGGCACACAATGTGGGACATCAACATGCGCTTTGGGCAGGATTGGAATGGGCGTCGGCCCATGCCGACGCGTGTGTTTCGATAGATGCCGACTTGCAAGACGATGTGGATGCTATCAGTGCCATGGTCGACTATTATAATAAAGGTATGGATATTGTATATGGTGTGCGCCGTGAGCGGAAAACCGATACGTTCTTCAAAAAGCATACGGCTTTGGCTTTCTATCGGCTGATGCGTGGATTGGGAGGTGACATCGTTTATAATCATGCCGATTTTCGTCTGATGAGCCGGCGTACCTTACAGGCATTGGTATCGTTTCCGGAGCGTAATTTGTTTTTGCGGGGTATGGTTTCATCACTGGGCTTTCCTTCGGCATTGGTTTATTACGACCGCAAGGAGCGTTTTGCCGGAGAGTCGAAGTATCCGTTGAAGAAAATGATTAGTTTTGCACTCGATGGCATTACGTCTTTCTCGGTGCGTCCGTTGCGTTACATCACTTATCTGGGATTGTTTTTTATGCTGATAGCCATACTTGCCATTTTTTACGGACTCTGCTCGTATGCCGAAGGCAGTGCCTTGCCCGGCTGGACTTCTCTTCTGGTATCGCTGTGGTTCATCGGTGGAGCTATTCTGTTGGCGTGCGGTATCATAGGCGAATATGTGGGCAAGATATACAAAGAAGTAAAACAACGTCCGCGTTATTTCATTGAGCAGACCACTGAGCGGCTGAAATGAATGAAGACAATGATACAGAGAAAAAATCTGTGCCTCTGTGTCCCGATATATTTAGCTTGTCATTGAATGATTGACCGATGGGGCGCTTCATTTGTTAATGTTGCGAAAATGTAACTGTGCACACTTAAACTTCCGGTAAATCTTAGGCTCTAATAATAAATTTGTAATTTGTTTAGTAATATGAAAAACAACAAGAATTTGTTATGGGTTATGGGGCTCATGGCAGCGTCTTTTTCGCAAGCACAGGACTTGCGGTTGAATGATAGCTGTTATTTTGAGCGGCAAGGAGTCAATGTGCTGGTTTTCAGTAATAGTTTTAATGGTGGATTCAATGACGAGAAGAACTCAGGCATTGAAATTATCCAGCATGGCATTCGCGCCATTCAAGGGGGGGCTGTCCGCTTGAATAATACTCCCGAGCAATGGGACTTGGTGCCAAAGATGACTTTTCGGAAGGTGGACCGTGAGCAAGGAAGCATTGAAGTAGGCTTGCGCTACGATGACTATGATTTTGATAGCCGGATTGTGGTTACAGCCAAAGGTGAAGCGGTAGAGATAGCTGTATGGCTTGATAAGCCTGTGCCCGAAAAGCTTGTGGGCAATGCGGGGTTGAACCTGGAGTTTCTTCCGTCAAGATATTGGCTGAAGACATTTACGATGGATGGCCGTTTGAATCGGTTCCCGCGTTATGCTACCAGCCAGACTGTTGCCCGCCCCAATAGCGAGAAACCTCGGCAGTTTAAAGGATTCAAGACTTATGACGACCGCGGTACAGGATGTTTCGTAGACCCTCTTCCTATTGAGACGGGGCACAGCATTACAATGGCTATGGATGACCCGGAACGTATGATTCGCATTCACAGCAACGATGCCGAACTAAAGCTATACGACGGACGCATGTTGGCGCAGAATGGCTGGTTTGTGCTTCGTAGTATATTGCCGGGAGGGAAGACGGGTAAAGTGGTAAACTGGATGGTAGAGCCTCATGCCGTTGAAGGATGGATTCGAAAGCCTAATATCGGATTTTGCCAGGTAGGTTATACACCCGGGCAGCCGAAAGTAAGTGTCATCGAATTAGATAAGAATGACTCGCCGAAAGCAACCGCTTCGTTGATGCGTATCAATGAGGACGGAACTGTCGCGAAAGCTTATGAAGGGAAGGTAGATGCGTGGGGACCTTATTATAAATACAACTATGTAAAGTTCGATTTTTCGGATGTGAAGGCTCCGGGTATTTACTATATCCAGTATGATACAGTGAAAACAAACAATTTTTTGATTGACCCGCATGTGTACGATAAGATAACCGATGCCACTACCGATGTGTGGGTGCCTATTCACATGAACCATATGTTTGTGAATGAGGCCTATCGGGTATGGCATGGGGAGCCGTTCAAGGAAGGTTATTTGCAGGCACCTCCCAGTGATCATTTCGATATACACTATCAAGGGCCTACAACCGACACCAAGTACAAGCCGTTGGAACTTATTCCGGGTTTGAATGTCGGTGGGTTCTTTGATGCAGGAGATTTCGATATCGAGACTGGCGCGAATATCAATGTGGTAGAAAACTTGATTCGTGCATGGGAGCTTTTCAAGCCGTTACGTGATGAAACCTTTGTGAGCGAAAAACAACGTTATGTCGATTTGCATCGTCCCGATGGCACTCCTGATGTCTTGCAGTACATCGAACACGGTGTATTGAATCTGGTAGCGCAGGCAGAGCAGATAGGACACATGGCTTCTACGCTTTCCAATTCGGTACTTGATAATTATCATCATTTGGGAGATGCTGCTTCTATTACCGATGGATTGCATTACGATCTGTCATTAAAGCCATACGAAGTGTCGGCTGATGGGAAGCGGAGCGGCACGCCCGATGATATGTGGGCTTTTACTACACGTAATCCCCGGCTTGATATGCGTGCTGCGACCATGTTTGCCGCAGCAGCCCATGCCTTAGAAGGGCATAATGATAGTTTGGCTGCACGGGCACTGAAGCAATCGAAGCGTTTGATGAAAGAAGCAGAGAAGCTTTTGAGCCAGCGTACCGAATCTGGGCGGAACAATGCGCGTACAGGACTGGGCGGCATAGCTGCTACCAATTTGCAGCTTTATATCGCTACTCAGGAAAAGGAATATTTGGATGTATTTGAAAAAGAGATATGGAAGGAATTAGACCGGAACTTGAGGTTCAGTCTTCAGACAGCCCTTGATGCTATTCCTTATATGAATGAAGATTATCGCAAGCAGTTACGTCCTTATGTAGAGCAATATGCAACGTATATTCAAGATTTCGACCGGCAGAATCCGTATGGTGTGCCTATCGGTACAGGCAACTGGGCGGGAATCGGTCCGTTGCTTAGCTTTGGGACTACCGTATGCTTTGCACATCTTTATTATCCCGACATCGTGGCGAAAGATGAAGTATACCGGACGGCTAATTGGCTCTTCGGTTGTCATCCTTACCATAATTATTCATTTGTTGCCGCAGTAGGAGCTGCCCGTCCGAAGTTGGTCTTTTATGGAAATAATCGTGCCGACTTCTCATTCATACCAGGCAATGTAGCTCCCGGAGTGCTTTTCCGTAAGCCCGATCATTTCGAGAACTTCGATGATTGGCCTTTCCTTTGGGGGCAGAATGAGGGGACTATTGCTGGCAACACGCAATACATTATCTTTGGCTTGGCTTTCAAGCATATTGTTGAGGAGAAAAAATAAAAAATCTGTCTTGAAAGTAGATTGTATAGAGGTGTAGTATTCATGATAATCAATGCAAAGACGCGAAAGTGCTGTGACTTGTAAAATCATAGCACTTTCGCACCTTTGCATTGATTAAAATATAGAGTATCAATTATTTTTGTTCGCACGTTTGCGCTCGGTTTCATCCAAGATAATCTTGCGCATACGCATACTCTTCGGAGTCACTTCTACATATTCGTCTTCCTTGATGTATTCCAGTGCTTCTTCCAGCGAGAATACTACCGGCGGGATAATACGCGCCTTGTCATCCGACCCCGACGCACGCATATTGGTCAGCTTTTTCGATTTCGTGACATTTACCACCAGGTCGTTTTCGTGAACGTGCTCGCCTACCACTTGTCCGGCATAGACTTCCTCTTGCGGATAGATGAAGAAGCGTCCGCGGTCTTGCAACTTATCGATGGCGTAGGCAAAGGCTGTTCCGCTTTCCATGGCAATCATCGAACCGTTGGTACGGCGGGGGATATCTCCCTTATAGGGTTGGTATTCCTTGAAGCGGTGTGCCATGATGGCTTCACCCTGCGATGCAGTCAATACGTTGGTACGCAATCCAATAATGCCGCGCGATGGCATATCGAACTCGATGTTCACACGGTCGCCTTGCGTTTCCATTGATGTCATTTCCCCTTTGCGGCGGGTCACCATATCAATCATCTTGCTGGCAAACTCTTCGGGTACGCTGATAGTCAGTTCCTCAATCGGTTCACACCGTACCCCGTCTATTTCTTTAAAGATAACCTGAGGCTGGCCTACCTGCAATTCGTATCCTTCGCGGCGCATGGTTTCAATCAATACCGAGAGGTGCAGCACGCCACGTCCCGACACAATCCATTTGCCGTCTTCGTTTTCGGTCTTGCGTACACGCAGGGCAAGGTTTTTATCCAGTTCCTTGTTCAAGCGGTCCTGGATGTGGCGTGAAGTCACGTATTTGCCTTCTTTCCCGAAGAAAGGAGAGTCGTTGATGGTAAACAGCATACTCATCGTAGGCTCGTCGATAGCGATGGGAGGAAGCGGTTCGGGATTCTCGAAGTCGCAGATGGTGTCACCGATTTCGAATCCTTCTATGCCGATGATAGCACAGATGTCGCCCGAAGAAACCGACTGTACCCGTTTGCGCCCTAATCCTTCAAATGTATGTACTTCCTTAATTTTCGATTTAATCAGGCTTCCGTCACGCTTTGCCAAAGTGATGTTCATGCCTTCGCTGAGGGTACCACGGTGTACACGTCCTACGGCGATACGGCCTGTGTACGATGAATAATCGAGTGAAGTAATCAGCATTTGTGGAGTACCTTCCAGTTGTTTTGGGGCAGGTATGTATTTCACGATGGCGTCCAGCAGCGGTTCAATGGTGCCCGTAGGTGTTTTCCAGTCTTCCCCCATCCAGTTGTTCTTGGCTGAGCCATACAATACAGGGAAGTCCAACTGGTCTTCGGTAGCGTTGAGGCTGAACATCAGGTCGAACACCATTTCGTATACCTCTTCGGGACGGCAGTTCGGTTTGTCCACCTTGTTGACTACTACGATGGGCTTCAAACCTATCTGCAACGCTTTTTGCAGCACGAAGCGCGTCTGTGGCATCGGGCCTTCGAAAGCGTCTACCAACAGGATGCATCCGTCGGCCATATTCAATACGCGTTCCACTTCACCACCGAAGTCGGCGTGTCCCGGCGTATCGATAATGTTGATTTTCGTACCCTTATAGTTGATGGATACATTCTTCGAAAGGATGGTTATCCCTCTTTCACGTTCCAAGTCGTTGTTGTCCAGCACCAGTTCACCGTTGGTCTGGTCGTTGCGGAACAAGTGTCCCGCCAGCATCATCTTGTCCACAAGTGTCGTCTTTCCATGGTCGACGTGGGCAATGATGGCAATGTTTCTAATGTCTTGCATACTATACCTATTATTTGGGCACAAAGTTACTATTTTTCCGCAAATTAATCGAATCAATTCAAGTGTATTTGTTAAGTTTATATTTTTTGTATTTTTATGATTGGAGGATTAAATTGTGATGGTAAACAATGAGAAATATCGTTTTTTTTTGTTGGATAATTGCTGTATTGTTATTATATTTTGACCGAAATGTTTAATTTTAAATAATTTACTTATGACAATAGTTAGTTATAAAATTATTATTTGTAAATATTTTTACGCTGCCCTATAGG
>URCM01000142.1 GCA_900546355.1 uncultured Bacteroides sp. | reverse complement strand
TCGCTGAATCCGAATCTGACTCAGAACCCGGGTTGGAACGACGGATTGTCTTTCTGATTCATGTCAATCGGGAGTTAAGAAGTTAAGAAGTTAAGAAGGAGTTAAGGAGTTAAGTCAATAGCTTTGTTGGTGGAAACATCAGTAAAAGTATTGGCTTAACTCCTTAACTCCTTCTTAACTCCTTAACTCCCCCTAACTTCCTCTGACTTTTTCAAATCCGCAATAGGTTTTTCCGAAGCTTTTCCTTACTTTTGCAAACGATAAAATGATAGGTATATGCATACAAGAGAAGAAAAGATAGAAGCCTTCGGGCGGTTGCTCGATGTGCTCGATGAGTTGCGGGTAAAGTGCCCGTGGGACCGGAAGCAGACCAACGAGAGTTTGCGTCCCAATACGATAGAAGAAGTGTATGAGTTGTGCGACGCTCTGATGAAGGACGACAAGAAAAACATTTGCAAGGAATTGGGCGACGTGTTGCTTCACGTGGTGTTCTATGCCAAGATAGGAAGCGAGACGGGCGATTTCGATATCAAGGACGTGTGCGACCGCCTGTGCGACAAGCTGATATTCCGCCATCCACACGTATTCGGCGAAGTGAAGGCGGACACGGCAGAGCAGGTTTCCGAGAACTGGGAGCAAATCAAGCTGAAGGAAAAAGACGGGAACAAGTCTGTGTTGAGCGGAGTGCCCGAGGCATTGCCCTCACTGATAAAAGCATACCGCATTCAGGACAAGGCGCGTAACGTGGGATTTGATTGGGAAGACCGTACGCAGGTATGGGATAAGGTGAAGGAAGAAATCAGCGAGTTCGAATCGGAAGTAGCCACAATGGAGAAGGAGAAGGCGGAAGCCGAGTTCGGCGACGTGATGTTCAGCCTCATCAATGCCGCACGTCTGTATAAAATCAATCCCGATAATGCTTTGGAGCGGACAAATCAGAAGTTTATCCGCCGGTTCAACTATTTGGAAGAACATACGCTGAAAGCCGGACGGAAACTGACGGATATGTCATTGGAAGAGATGGACGCTATCTGGGAAGAGGCGAAAAGGCAAGGGCTTTAGGTGATGTTTAAGAAGCTGTTTTGAATTTATCACCCAAAGCACACACGAAAACGGATACATCAAGCCAAGAAAAACTTTTTGGAGAAATTCAAAACAGCTTCTTAAAAGACTCTGTGTTCTGTGGTGAGAAAATGCACAATTTCATACCGCGCAAAGTATAATTGGCAAGATGCGGACATTTGTACAAATTCATACTGCTCATAGTATAAAATAAAAAACGATTATCAAAAAGTAATCTGAATTCCGCAACCATCTCATGTAGGAAGGTATGAAAAGCCTTGCGGCATTTGTTACTTTTTCTTTGCGGAGTATGGCAGTTCGGTAAGGTTTTTATATCTTTGCGAGGATATATCACCTGTTAAGTATGAAAGAAGAAAACCAAACGCTCAGTGTAGAGGGTGCCCGTGTGCACAACTTGAAGAATATAGATGTAGATATACCCCGCGACAGCCTGACGGTCATTACAGGTCTGAGCGGAAGCGGCAAGTCATCGTTGGCTTTCGATACAATTTTTGCCGAAGGCCAACGTCGTTACATCGAAACCTTTTCGACATATGCCCGCAATTTCCTGGGTGGAATGGAACGCCCCGATGTGGATAAGATTACGGGGTTGAGTCCGGTTATTTCCATTGAACAGAAGACCACTAACAAAAATCCCCGTTCCACAGTGGGCACTACCACCGAAATTTACGACTACTTGCGTTTGCTCTTTGCCAGAGCGGGTGTGGCTTATTCGTATCTGTCGGGTGAACGGATGGTGAAATATACCGAAGAACAAATCCTTGACTTGATTCGTCGTGATTATAAAGGGAAACGCATTTTTATTCTTGCTCCCTTGGTGCGGACCCGTAAGGGACATTACAAAGAATTGTTCGAGCAGGTGCGCAGAAAAGGTTTCCTGTATGTGCGGGTAGATGGTGAGGTAAAAGAAATCGTGCACGGCATGAAGTTGGACCGTTATAAGAACCACGACATCGAAGTTGTTATTGACAAGACTGTTGTTGCCGACAAGGAGGAAAAGCGGTTGAAACAGAGTGTAGCTACCGCCATGCGGCAAGGTGACGGTTTGCTGATGATACTTGACGCGCAAACCGAGAGCGTACGCCATTACAGCAAGCGGTTGATGTGTCCGGTGACAGGGCTTTCCTATAAAGAACCTGCTCCTCACAATTTCTCATTCAATTCGCCCCAGGGTGCATGTCCGCGTTGCAAAGGATTGGGATATGTGAACCTGATAGATATAGACAAGGTGATTCCCGACCGTTCTTTGTCGGTATATGCGGGTGCCGTCGCTCCGTTAGGCAAATATAAGAACAGTATGATTTTCTGGCAGATAGAAGCCTTGCTCGAACGTTACGACGCCAATTTGAAGACCCCTGTAAACCAGTTGCCCGAAGATGCTGTGAATGAGATATTATACGGATGCGATGAACGCTTGAAAATAAAAAGCTCGGTGATACACGCTTCTTCCGATTATTTCGTGACCTACGAAGGCATTGTGAAATATATCCAGTTGATGCAGGAAAAGGATGCTTCGGCAACGGCGCAGAAATGGGCAGACCAGTTTGCCAAGACTGATGTGTGTCCTGAATGCGGAGGGGCGCGGCTGAATAAAGAAGCATTGCATTTCCGCATTCACGATAAAAATATTTATCAGTTGTCTACGATGGATATCAGTGAACTCTATGCGTGGGTACAGCATGTAGAACCTTTCTTGGAAGAAAAACAACGGCTGATTGCGGCTGAAATCTTGAAGGAAATCCGGACACGCTTGAAGTTCTTGCTCGATGTAGGACTGGATTATCTGTCGCTCAACCGTTCGTCCGTCAGTCTGTCGGGAGGAGAAAGCCAGCGCATTCGTCTGGCTACTCAAATTGGTTCGCAACTGGTGAATGTGCTGTATATTCTGGATGAGCCGAGTATCGGTCTGCATCAGCGCGATAATATCCGTTTGATTAATTCTTTGAAAGAATTGCGCGACTTGGGCAATACTGTCATTGTGGTAGAACATGATAAAGACATGATGCTTGCCGCCGACTACGTGGTGGACATGGGGCCGAAGGCAGGCCGGTTGGGAGGAGAAGTGGTGTTTGCCGGAACTCCCGAACAGATGCTACACACCCATACGCTGACCTCACGGTACTTGAACGGGGAAATGAAGATAGAAGTACCGGCAAAGCGGCGCGAAGGAAACGGAAAGTCTATCTGGATTCGTGGAGCAAGGGGAAATAACCTGAAAGGCGTCGACGTAGAGTTTCCGTTGGGAAAGTTGATTTGTGTAACCGGGGTGTCAGGAAGCGGCAAGTCTACGTTGATTAATGATACCTTGCAGCCCATTCTCTCGCAACATTTCTACCGCTCGTTGCAAGACCCGTTGCCTTACGATGCCGTCGAAGGGTTGGAATACATCGATAAAGTGGTCAATGTCGACCAGTCGCCATTGGGGAGGACCCCTCGTTCCAATCCGGCTACCTATACGGGCGTGTTCAGCGATATACGCAATCTTTTTGTCAGTCTTCCTGAAGCGAAGATGCGCGGTTATAAGCCTGGGCGGTTTTCATTCAATGTGGCGGGTGGACGTTGTGAGGCTTGTGGCGGAAACGGCTATAAGATTATAGAGATGAATTTCTTGCCCGATGTAATGGTGCCTTGCGAGGTGTGCCACGGAAAGCGTTACAATCGCGAAACCTTGGAGGTGCGCTTCAAAGGAAAGTCGATTGCCGATGTGTTGGATATGACGATAAACCGGGCGGTAGAATTTTTTGAGAGCGTGCCACAGATATTGAATAAAATCAAAGTGTTGCAGGAAGTCGGATTGGGTTACATCAAGTTGGGGCAGCCGTCTACGACTTTGTCGGGCGGAGAAAGCCAGCGAGTGAAGCTTGCCACCGAACTGGCAAAGCGGGATACTGGCAAAACGCTTTACATCTTGGATGAACCGACCACAGGTTTGCATTTCGAAGACATCCGTGTGCTGATGAATGTGCTGGACCGTTTGGTTGATAAGGGAAATACAGTCATCGTCATTGAACATAATCTGGATGTCATTAAGATGGCCGACTATATCATCGATATGGGACCTGAAGGCGGAAAGGGAGGAGGTGAAGTGCTTTCTACCGGGACGCCCGAAGAGGTGGCACTGAGTCCGAAAGGGTATACGCCTAAGTTTTTGAAGGAAGAACTGAATATGTGTTGTGATTAAGAAATCGAATGCAGAGCTACAAAGGCAAAGAGAATACGGTCTCTGTATATGAAAATAAAAACTCTGTGCCTCTGTGTTCTAATTTATTTTGAATAGAACGATGAAAATAAATAAAACCAATGTAGCCCGTTTGTTGGACAAGGCAAAAGTGGCATACGAACTGATTCCATACGAAGTGGACGAGAACGACTTGAGTGCGGTACATGTAGCTGCTTCGTTAGGCGAAGATATTGAGTGTGTATTCAAGACCTTGGTGTTGCACGGCGATAAGAGCGGATATTTTGTCTGTGTGATTCCCGGCGAGCATGAAGTCGATTTAAAGCTTGCGGCTAAGGTGTCGGGTAATAAGAAGTGTGATTTGATACCTGTAAAGGAATTGCTTCCGCTCACCGGGTATATCCGTGGTGGATGTTCGCCTATCGGGATGAAAAAGCATTTCCCGACCTATATTCACAAGACTTGCTTGGACTTTCCTTTTATCTATGTAAGTGCGGGCGTACGGGGGTTGCAAATCAAGCTTGCTCCTGATGACCTGATACGTGAGGCGCGGGCGGAAGTGGCTGCCTTGTTTTGAAGGCACATTGCGTGGCCTTGCGGATGTTTTCCCGTGCAATATCCGGTTGTATGGCTTGCTCGGGAGACAACGTGTCGGGTGAGATTTGAATGATCCGGCAGAACCCCATCTTTTCCAATAAGTCGCGGTCTTCTGTCTTTCCTGCCAGCAGAAGGGTAGGGATACCGGCTTTTGTCGCTCTTTTCAGTACTCCTGCAGGAACCTTTCCCTCGCAAGTCTGGCGGTCTGCCTTGCCTTCTCCGGTGATGACGAGGTCGGCATCTTTGATTTGTTCATCGAATCCTACGGTGTCCAACAGTAATTCGATGCCCGATTGAAGCCGGCTTTTCAAAAATACGTGGAAGGCTCCGCCAAGCCCTCCGGCAGCTCCCGCTCCCTTTACCTTATTTATATAGATGTGAAAATCCTGTTCGATGAGACGGGCGAGATGTTGCATCCCTTTGTCCAGCAGATGTATTTGTTCGTCGGTAGCTCCTTTTTGCTTGGCAAAGACATAGGCGGCTCCTTGTGGCCCGTAGAAAGGATTCTGTACATCGCAAGCTACGGTAAAACTTGTTTCCTTCAGAGCCGGGTGCAGGAGGTCGAGGTCAATACGTGCGATGTGTTTCATGATTTTTCCTCCTTGTCCCAATTCGTTTCCTTCTTTATCGTAGAGTCGTGCGCCGAGTGCCTGCATCATGCCCATGCCTGCATCGTTGGTGGCACTTCCTCCGATACCGATAATGAACCGTCGGAATCCCTTTTCCAAAGCGTCCTTTATCAGTTCTCCCGTACCGTATGTGCTGGTCTCCATCGGATTCCGTTCGGCGGGAGAGAGTGTGGTCAGGCCGTTTATTTCCGCCATTTCGATAACAGCGGTTTGTTGATTGCCCAGTATGCCGTAGCGTGTTGTACGCATTCGCATGAGCGGGTCGTGGGCACGGGTATAAATGATTTGTCCTTGCATGGCATTTATCAGTGTGTCGAGCATGCCTTCTCCTCCGTCAGCAATAGGGATGGATAGGGTCTGGCATTGGGGGTGGAGGCGATGTATTTCTTCTGCCACACATTGTTCTACCTCCTTCGAGGAGAGACATCCTTTGAACGAATCGATAGCCAAAACAATCTTTTCATACGTAAATATTAAGCGTCCTACACATAAAGCAGGACAGGTTTATACTA
>URCM01000141.1 GCA_900546355.1 uncultured Bacteroides sp. | reverse complement strand
AGTACAAGGAAAAGATCGCCACGCTGGAGCGTGAAATCCCGCAGTTGCAGGAGATAGCCGGGAAGACATGGAAGAAAGAGGACGAGCTGAAACAGCTTAAATCAGAACTCGCCGCACTGGACCGCAAGATACAGCTGGAGCTGGCTCCACCCGGCGAGAATGTCCCCGACGGAGAAAAGCCGTCCTTGCCGGAAGGAACCGGGACAAAACCGATACCTCTGGAGCCGCAGCTGCAATCTGGCTATGTCATGAGTGATTTGCAAAAGGAAAGCAAACCGAAAGGTTTGAAACTGTAATTAAAAGACGGTTGTCATAAGGCAGCCGTCTTTTATTATGAGATTATTTGTTGCAATTGTAAAGAAATACATTCTTAAATGAATGAAAATTTCTTTCTTACCGTGTCTGTGTGATTTTGAAGTTCAAAAAATGGATGAAATCGCATCAAAATGTTTTGTAAAACGTGGTAACGGACCTAAATCTTATTTGTCTAATATTAAAGGTAGCAATGCCGTTTACAAAGAATTTAAGTCGTTCATAAAACGGTTTTCTTCCATAATGAGAAAGGTAGTTATTTACCCCAATTATAAATGCTTAAGATATGGAAGAGAAACTATCTTTGGTGATAACCTTGCCTGAAAGTCTGGCAGGATTGCCTATACGATTTGAAGTTAATTCGGGTTGTAGAAATATCGCATTGAACTTAGAATCATCAACCCCTATTAAGAAAAAAGTATCTGCTGATATGGAACCAGACAGATTATTTGAAAGTGGATGACGAAGATATTCTATGGATTAAGGCTGACGGAAGTTACAGTTGCATCCATTTTAGGGATGGAAACAAAATGATGGTTTCAATCAATCTGGCCAATATCATGAAAGACCTCCCTCAGAAAAAGTTTATGAGGATACATCGTTCATATATTGTAAATGTCAGAAATGTTGAAAGTATCGCTGGAAACTGTGTAAGAATGAACGGCCAATATATTCCGATAGGTCGCGAATACCGCAAAGATTTCTTTGAGCATTTCTCTTTTATCGGTGTCAGAAAGAATCCGTTGTAATGTTGTTCATAAAGGATTCCGGCAGTTCGTAAAACAAATTTGCCCCACTTATATGCCTCCCGTAAATTTACCATCGTAAACCTACAGGTTACATTAAAACAATTTATTATTAACAATTAAAAAAAGGAGGTCATTATGGCAATTGACACCACCCCTTCGCAAGTAGCAACCAGTGCACTACAAGCGATTCCCTTCGGTTCCATTATCGGAGGTCCGTTGAAAGCTGCAATCGAAGCACAGGCTATGGCAGCCCAGACATCATGGCAGTTTATTCAGGAAGTAGGTCTGACGGTTAATCCGCAGACAAATCAGAAAGAAGCCGTGAACGTATCGTTCCAGTTCATGCAGGACGGACGCATGGTACAGCTGAATGTTCCGTTGCTGACCATTGTACCTATCCCGTACATTGCAATCCAGAACGTGGACATCAACTTCAAGGCCAACATTTCTGCATCATCTTCTTCGGTTCAGGAGAACACATCTTCTGAGGCGATAGATGCCGGGGCAAACATCAAAGCCAAAGCCGGCTGGGGACCTTTCAGCGTGGAAGCAGACATGAAAGCCAACTATTCATCCAAAAAGGACTCAAAGGCTACACAGGATTCACGTTACAGTGTGGAATACACAATGGACGTGGCGGTGAAGGCCGGACAGGACAGTATGCCGGCAGGTCTGGCAAAAGTGCTTGAACTGTTGGGCAGCGCGATGGATGTCAGCAATCCAAAAGGTACACTTGAAGTCAATGCTCGCAAGTTGACTCTTGACCCGAACGGCAATGCGACTTTGATTGTCACTTACAAGAACTGCAACGGTCTGTTCGAATCTGAAAAAGTCAAAGTAACAGATGGAAACGGAAATCCTTGCAACGCTACTGAAACCAATGCAGAGAGCGCAGTCTTTGAATTGAAGGCTATCGGTGATTACACTGTTGAAGTTACTGACAATGCCGACAAAAAGCTGAATGTGAAAGTAGAACAGTAATTCAGATCATTAAAACCTAAAAAAGAATCTTATGGCTCAATTAAGTACAATTATCAGTTCAATCCTCCGCGATATGGTATCGGCACAACATGAAGCCAACATGTATGCCGCATCGCTGGAAGAGATTTACAGACGGGACGGACGTCTGGAAAGGTTCCACCTGCCCGCCATTGCGCTCGGTGAACTCGAGCTGGGTATCCAATATGGAGTAAAGGACGATTCCGCCCAAAAGGAACAGTTTGAAATCAATTATCCGGCATTGCGGACACTCTCGAAAGAGATCAGTTCGCAGCTTGCCAATACCGTATTGGCCAGTGTGCTGAAAACATTTCAGGAAGCAATGCCCGCGAACAGCGCTGAAGGGGAGGACAACCCCGTACTCATGCTGAACAGCGCTCCGGATATGAAACGTGATTTTTGTGCCTATCTGAGTCGTAAGATTCTTAAATCATTCCGTGAGTCGTTCCTCACACTTATCAACGACGACGGTACTGCCAACCGGGGGCAAATCATGAAATGCGTGATTTCGACCTGCGAGGAAGAAGTACTTAACAACAAGGATTTCAATTTTCATTTTGACCAGGCGGGCGGCACTTTACTCCGCGAAAAGGTAAGGCAGGACATCCGCCAGTCGGTCAAGACGGTGCTGGACGAGTCCCTGAAGGATTTGGACTTGAAACGCAAGAAATTCGTTCCTTCTCTTGATGTAACGGTTAATTCGGAAGAAATAGCGAAACTTCCTGACGAATGTGTCCACACACTCCATCTGAAACTTGACCCTCGCGACATCAGGCTATATCAGGATGAGAACAAATAAATTCAATCGTACAACATAAAACCCCATAATCATGGCAAGTGAGAATAACCAAAAGAACATCAGCAGCCAAGTGATGGAACTGAAAGACCTTATTTCCGGCCCATTGGTTGCCACAATAGACGCGGATACCATTTCCGCCAGAAGGTATCTGAGCTACCTGATAGAACTGGCATTTGAAGAATATGACAAGGAGACGGGCAAGGGCGGCAAGTTACGGACACTTGATTTCACATTCACGAGCCAGGATGTGAATGGCACACGTCTGCAAAGAATCAGCATTCCGCTGCTGACCCTTGTCCCGCTTCCTCTGTTGCAGGTAAAAGAAGCGGATTTCGATTTCGACATACAGGTCGTAGATGCGATCAGTGCGGACAAGGATGCCACATTTTCATTTAAGAAAGGTGAACCCCAATCGGAAGGAAACAGCAACGACGGTGTCAAGCTGCGTGTATCTATGGCTCCAAGCAGTGCCAGCGGCAGTGTGAAGACGACAACGCAGCAATCGCTGACAGCCAATATGAAGATAAAAGTCAAGATGCAGCAGGCTGACATGCCCGGCGGTGTGGCGAACCTGCTTCATCTGACAACCAACAATCTTCAGATAGAAGATATAAACGGTCCATCTTCAGAAAAAGAAAATAAGGAGGAAGAAGGAAATGGCAAACAATAATCAACAAGAACAACGTGTTCCGGGGTTTGCCTGTCCGCAATGCGGCAGATTCATTGCCACGAGTATAACAGAATTGCTTTCGGCTACCTATCTGCAATGTCCGTTTTGCCATTTGAGACTGAACATTGACCGTCGGCAGTCTTCCAAAGCATTGAACGCCCTTGCCAAAGTGGAGGCGGCACGTCTGAATGTGGAAAAAAAGAGCAAGTTCAACAGATAAAAAACGCTCATGGAAAAAAAAGGAACATGGAAACGGGTCAAGTCCACCATACACCGATGGTACGTTGCGTTTTTGCGCTCACTGGGACTTCGGAAAGAGGAACCCTATGAGAACAGGCATACCGATACCCCGCCGGATTCTCCCGGTGTACCTCCGGTTCCGATGCCGGACATTCCGCCCCTTTCTCCTGAAGGATTCCCCGAAAGCAGCATTTCTGCCGACATCATCTGCAAACGGCTGGAACATTTGAGCAAAAAACGGCTCTTTTCCGTACGGAAGAACGGCAACCGTGCGGAATGGAAGGTACGTCCGGCAAATTTTGTGGACGCCTATCTTTTCCTGCTCAGCATACCTCGTGTAGAAGTGTCGCGGTTGACAACCCGGCGTATAGGGGACAAGACCGTAATCAGTGTCTCGTTTCAAGACGGAGGAAAAATTGAACTGATCAACAAAAAAATACTCTCGGAGAAAAAGCTTTTCCTTCGTCTGACGAAAGGGAAAGAGTGTTTGTTAACCATATATTTTATCAACTCTTAAAAAATGTAATTTATGAATCCATTTGAAAAATGTCTGGACGGACAGTCCGAAATGCTGGTGGCTTGTGCAACCATGCTGGAAAAGTATGTGTCAAAGTATCCGCAGACAAAAGGTAATGTAAAGTTCAACGATGAAGACATGAAGCTGTGGAAAGAGAAGTTCTACCCGTCATTGGTGGAAAGCGGTCCGCAACTTCCCGACAACCTGTTTTTCGACCCTTCGGGAAAGAACAAGGACATCGGTATCGGTAAGGACGGCGAGTTCAGCGCAACCGAACTGTTCCAGTTCCTTTACCGGGTATATAAAGCCCTGTATGAGGTTACAGCTATGAACAAAGGATTGATATAATGCCGTTTCATATCGTCCTGAGGAGCGTGCGGGAAAAGCATTGAGGGGCTCGCCGCTCCTTTTCATTTTAACAACATAACCATTAAAAAAAAGATTATGCAAACAATCAGATTAAATTCGACCGGTCCGGACGTGGAACTGCTCCAACAACTTCTCTGCAAGTGGGGATATAAGGTGAACGGAACAGGTGTTTTTGACGCGGAAACGGATGCTGCCGTCCGTAAATTCCAGCGTGACGGACGACTGGACGCCGACGGCATAGTCGGCAAACGTACCTGGGACTTGCTTCAGAACGAGGATGCCCGCGCCCTTTCTTCCTATCGCATCAATGATGCCGATTATGAGAGAGCTGCCGGTCTGCTCGGTGTAGAAGTGGCAGCGGTCAAAGCCGTTCTTGAAGTGGAAACTGGCAATAAGGGCGGTTTCTTATCTCCGGGTTATCCGACCATTCTTTTTGAAGGCCACATCTTCTGGAGCCAGTTAAAGGAAAGAGGCATTGACCCGGAGAAATACCGGAAAGGAAACGAGGATATTCTTTATCCGAAGTGGGACAAAAGCCACTATAAGGGCGGCATAAAGGAATATGACCGTCTGGAGAAAGCCCGTGCCATCCATCGTGAAGCCGCCGATTCTTCCGCAAGCTGGGGGCTGGCACAGATCATGGGATTCAATTACAAGGCTTGCGGCTGCAAGAATGTAAGCGAGTTCGTCGGTGACATGACGGAAAACGAGGGCAGGCAGCTGGATCTGTTCGTCCGCTTCCTGCAAGGGAACAAATGGGACAAGTATCTCCGTACACTTGACTGGAAAGAGTTTGCCCGTCATTACAACGGTCCGTCTTATGCCCAGAACCAATATGACATGAAATTGGAAAATGCGTACAAGAAGTATAAATAATCCGGTATGTTACGCCGTCCTGCGTATGTTTATCCTGATGTTGCTTGTTTTGTCGGCAGGCGACATCAGGTCATTTGCGTCTGAGCAAGGGGATTCCGACAGCATCCTTGCCGTCCTTTTCCCGAACGGCAAGGCCATCGGTCAGCCCTATACACGCAACTGCACGGACATCAGGATGGTTCGTGTGTTCAGCGAGGACGAAGCCTACGGCATTTTCAGGCGTCTGTGCGAGAAAGAGTATATTTTTCCGGTGAGTGACGGAAAGTATCATTACCATGCGTGCCTGCTTGCCAAGCCATATACCGGTTATCTGCTTTACAGTTTTCATGTGAAGCCCGACACTTATGAGGTCGGTGTCATTTATGTGCATTCACCCGAACTTCGTAAACTCGGTATAAAGGAGCTTCATTTAGTAAAAGCCATAAAAATAAAGAAATAATCCATTGTTCTTTGACATACATATGAAAAATAAGGGGGGTAGATGATAAAAAGCTCTGATTAGAGGCCTAATACGAACGGATTTTTGTAAATTC
>URCM01000140.1 GCA_900546355.1 uncultured Bacteroides sp. | reverse complement strand
GCAACGAACCGCTCTACGTCATCGACGGTGTAGCCATATCGGGTAACAATAACGGTAACAGTAGTGTACTCAGTTCCATCAACCCATCGGACATCGTATCTATGGAGGTTTTGAAGGACGCTTCTGCCACTGCCATCTACGGTAGCCGCGCCTCCAATGGTGTGGTACTTATCACTACCCGTCAGGGCGAAACGGGCAAGACCAAAGTTTCCTACGAAGGTTACTATGCCCTCCAGCAACTTCCCAAGAAGTTGAAAACATTGTCGCTTCCCGAATATGCCGTTTATCAGAACCTCCGCGCTGCCACAATCGGTTTCGGTGAACGCGAGGAGTTTAAAGATCCCACACTCCTTGGTGAAGGAACCAATTGGCAGGACGAAATCTTCCGCACAGCACCGATGCACAACCATCAAATAAACATTTCCGGCGGTTCGCAAAACATGAAATACTCCTTATCGGGCGGTTACCTGCAACAAGACGGTATCGTGTTCGGTTCCGATTTCGAACGTTTCTCTTTCCGTGTCAACATGGACAACGATATTAACAAATGGCTCACTACCGGCTTGCGTGCTTCAGTGGCACGTACCAAACAAACCAACAGCGTAGACGGTTCGGGTGCCATCTATAATGCCCTGAACCAGCTTCCCGAGGTACCCGCCCGCAATCCGGACGGAAGTTTCGGTATGCAGACGGAGAATATGTATGGAACTTACTTCTCCAATCCCCTCTCCGACCTTATCCAAAACGAAAACTACAGCCGCAGTACACAGGTTTACGTCAATGCTTTTGCTGACATCAAATTATGGAAAGGATTGGTGTTCCGCACAGAGTATGCAGCCAACTACAACTACAACACCGGTTATCGGTTCACTCCTTCCTACGACTATGAATTCTTCAAACAACAATCTTCGGCAAGCCGCTCGGCAGGTAACGGAAGTAACTGGACTTTGAAGACCTACCTTACTTACAATGGTACTTTCGGCAAGCACAACGTTTCGGTCATGGCCGGTCACGAAGCGCAAGAAAACAACTGGGAATCTTTGGACGGAAGCCGTACCAACTTCCTCTTCAACTCGGTTCACGAATTGAATGCCGGAGACGCCACTACCGCCAAAGCCAACAGCTCACGCGGTTCATCCGCCATCGAGTCTTACTTCGGCCGTCTGAACTATAACTTTGCCGACCGCTACTTGCTGACCGCTACGCTCCGTGCCGACGGTTCGTCTTCGTTTGCCAAAGAAAGTCGTTGGGGTTGGTTCCCTTCGGTAGCATTGGCTTGGAAAGTCAACAACGAAGCTTTCCTCAAAGATGTGGAAGCCATCAACTCACTGAAACTCCGCCTGGGTTGGGGTGTAGTAGGTAACCAATGGGCGGGTTCCTATGCCTACGGCGTCACCATGGCTTCGGCAGCCTCCATCTGGGGTACTGGTTTCTATGCAGGCAACTATCCTAATCGTGAACTGAAGTGGGAAGAAACAAACTCCTTCAATGTAGGACTCGACCTCGCCCTCTTCAACAACCGCATAGAGTTCATCGCCGATGCTTATTACAAGAAAACGGACAATCTGCTGATGCAAGCTTCTCTTCCTACCTACGTAAGCGGTCTGATTCGTGCACCGTGGGTCAATGCCGGTGCCATGACCAACAAAGGTGTAGAATTTACCCTGAACACGCACAACATCCAGACACGTGATTTCACCTGGACCTCAGGACTCACCTTCTCCATCAACCACAACGAAGTGACGAAGCTCTACTCCGAATCATCCGCTATTTCGGGAATCAACGGTTCGGAAACACTGACCTACACCATGGTGGGCGAACCGGTCGGGCAGTTCTACGGCTATAAAGTAATCGGTATGTTCAAGGAAGAAGGAGATTTCTACAAGAAAGGTGCCGACGGCAACTTCCTGCTCGACGAAACGGGCAACCGCATCCAAGTAGCCATCCCGAAAGACCAGACCATCGGCAAATCGGGCATCTGGGTAGGTGACTACATCTATGAAGACCGCGACAACAACGGTGTAATTGATGAGAAAGACCGCACGTTCCTCGGCAATCCGGCACCCAAATTCACGTTCGGCTTCAACAACTACCTTTCTTATAAAGGATTTGACCTCAACATCTTCCTGAACGGCTCGGTGGGCAACAAGGCTATCAACCTGATTCGCCGCACCTTCACCGATCCCATGCGTAACAGCAACCTGCTGAAAGAAGCTACCGGCATTGCCCAAATCGCCATGCATGACCCCGAAGTGGGCGACGAGGTACTTTCCAATGTTTACGTGGCCAACGCCGATGCAGCCAAAGTACAACGCATCACTACCAGTAGCGCCAACGACAACAACCGTATCTCCGACCGCTTTGTTGAAGACGCTTCCTACCTCCGCATAAAAAACATCTCGCTGGGGTACACCTTCCCACAGAAATGGTTGCGCCGTTTGCAGATAGACCATCTGCGCCTCTACGTCAACATCCAGAACCTCTGTACCATCACAGGCTACAAAGGCTACGATCCCGAAATAGGCGCTTTGAACTACAATGTATTGCTACGTGGTGTGGACGATGCGCGCTATCCTTCGCAACGTATCTATACATTTGGCCTTAACTTCAATTTCTAATGAGCCAGACAAATCATTTATCATTTAAAATCTCAATATAGTTATGAAACACAGATTTCTAACCCTTATATCATCGCTCCTTCTGCTTACGGCATGCAGCGACTCATTTTTGGAACGTGCTCCCGAAGGAAACTACGTAGATGTGACATACTACACTTCCGACGATGCACTCGAACAAGCCACTGCACCGCTTTACAACCGTGCATGGTTCGACCTCAACTCCCGCGCCATCGTGCCGCTGGGCAGTAACCGTGCCAACGATAACTTCAGTCGCTGGGGAGCTCCCGAGTTCACCAACTTCAAGGTGACAGCCCTGAGCGAAAACCTTGCCAATGCATGGACAGGTTTCTACTCGGTCATTACAATGGCCAATGCAGTTATCAGTGATGTGCAGACCAAATGTAGCAACAGCGTAAGCGAACGTGCCAAGCGCACAGCCATTGCCGAAGCCCGCCTGATGCGTGCTTGTGCCTACTTCTACATGGTTCGCCTCTGGGGACCGGTTATCATCATCGAAGACAACGACAAAGTGGTTGCCAATCCCATGCAACCGCTCCACCGCGAAGAAGATGTGCTGGAACTCGTTATTCGTGACCTCACTTATGCAGTCGAGAATCTTCCTGAAGTGGCAACCGCCAAAGGACGTGTCAACGCATGGGGTGCAAAAGGCATGCTTGCCAAAGTCTACCTCGCCCGCTCAGGCTGGAAAGGAGGCACACGCGACAACGCCGACCTGGAGAAAGCCAAGGAACTGGCCGCCGACGTGATAAACAACAGCGGCATCAGCCTTTACGAAAACTATGAAGACCTCTTCAAGTATAAGCACAACAACAATCCCGAATCGCTCATTGCCATGCAGTGGGTGCCACTGGGTGATTGGGGCGTATGCAACACTCTGCTTGCCGACCTCGCCGGCAACAGCAAGATGACCGGCGGTGTAAACGTATGGAGCAGCTATCAGGCAAGTATAGATATGCTCCAGCAATATGAGTTGGGCGACACTATCCGCCGCAACGCCACCTTCTGCACACCGGGTACATACTATTCATACATCTGCATTGCCGACGGTGGTTATACTTACGACGGCGCCACCTCTTGCATTAAAAAAGGTGTACCGGGCGGTCCGGACGACGACAACGACGGTTATATCCAGTCCATGAACTCTCCGCTCAACACCTACATCCTACGCCTTGCCGATGTTTACCTGACCTATGCCGAAGCTTGTCTGGGCAACAGCGAAGAACTGGCCGGTGGTCCCGGCCTGGAAGCATTGAACCAGGTGCGCGACCGTGCACGTATCCCCCGCAAGGAACGCGTAACCTTCGAAGACATCATTCGCGAACGCCGCGTAGAGTTCTCGATGGAGTATTGTAACTGGTATGACATGGTATCGTGGTATCACTGGAAACCCGACTACATGCTGAATTACTTCCAGAACCAACACCGCGGCTACACAGTAGACCTCATCGTGAAAGACGAAGACGGTTACCTCCACTTCGGCAAGAAAGAAGGCGACACTTTCCTCGAAGGCATAGAAAATTGGCAGGAACCGGGCGAGAACATCGAAATCCACCACGGCAACATCCTGATGCCTTATCCGGAAAGCGATGTCATCCAGAATCCGCTACTGAACGAAGAACCGGTAGCATACGAATTCAGTGAATAAACCAAGTTATACATTCATTATCTCAAATAACGACTTTAATATGAAATATATACATTTTCCTTTTGTGTTGCTCACCATCCTGTTGGCATGCAACCTTTTCACCGCCTGCAACGATGACGAGGGCGGCGGTGTTCCCGTAATCCACCACATCCGTCTTGTCGACCCAGAGAAGGCCGACAGTACGTTCACCGATGTAAATCCGGGCACCATGATTGTAGTCATCGGCGAAAATCTGAATGATGTGCGGAAAGTGTTCATCAACGAACAAGAAGTTTCGTTCAATAGCAACTACGGCACTTCCACCAGTCTCATCCTCACTATCCCCGGCGAATTGCAACTGACGGGTGCCAACCCCGAACTGAAAGGCGAACTGCGTATCGAGACCTCGCACGGCATTGCCACGTACTCCATGCATGTACTCTCGCCCGCACCCTACATCACCCGTGTAGCCACAACCTTCCCCGTGGAGACGGGCACGCCTCTGCGCATCGTGGGCGGTAACTTCTACGAAATTCAGCGCGTTTATTTCACCACTGCCGTGGACGACATCACCAATGCACCTGTTTCGGTAGAAGTAACGGACTACACGGTAAACAAGAACTTTGACGAAATATCATTCAATGCTCCCGCAGGCCTGATTGATGAAGGCAGTCTGGTAGTGGAGTGCTATACCGCATCCGCATTTACTCCCTTCCGTCGCACAGCCCTCCCACCAAGTATCAGCAAGGTAAGCTCCATGATGCCTATCACGGGTACCACAGTTACCGTACTGGGACAGAATTTTATGGATATCGCCTCCATCACAATGGGCAATCGCTCGGTAGATCTCTCTACTGTTACCGTAAGCGAAGCTAACGATATGCTTACCTTTACCATGCCGCGTGCACCGCAAGGCACTTGCTCACTCGCCATTACCACAATGGGCGGTACTGCCGAAGTTCCGGGCTTCTATCCTTTGGAGAATATAGTATTGAACTATGACAACATCGGTTGGTTCTCCTGGGGCGGGCAAGCTGTACCCGTCACTGCCGACGGTACAGCAGCTCCTTTCTTCTCGGATGGTAAATGCTACAGCATATCAGGGGAACTTTCAGCATGGAATTACTGGTGGGGCCAATTGCAGAACGGTGCCGTATGGGGCATTGACACAGCCTTCCTGCCTACCGATACACCGACTTCCGAACTGGCTTTGCAGTTCGAATGCTTCGTGGCAGTGGAATATGGCGAAGGTCCTGTATTCCGCATCTACCTCAAAGGGAATGAGGCTCACAACTACACGAACTATCGTCCGGTGAGCGACTTCACCGGAAAAACCGAAGTAGGCCAATGGATGCAGTGCAGCATTCCGCTCTCCGAACTGGTAGACGAAACCACTTGGGGCGAGTTCCAAAAACGTGACGGTGACGAGTTGGCACTCCAGATGACAAACCCCAGCGAAAACGGTCCATACAACATCGAAATGTATTTTGATAATTTCCGAGTTGTCAAGATACAATAATTTGAATTAAATTCTGGCACAGGATTACACAAAGTGACACCTTCTTTTAAACTCTTAGACGCTGATTCAATTGAATCAGCGTCTAAAAATAAATACACCGAAATTATTAAAACGAAATTTTACCGATACCATGACACAAATCTTCAAGAAAACCTTATTAACCAGCCTGGTTCTATTTCTGATGACAGCTTGCTCTGACGATAAAAAGGAGCTGAAAATCATCGTAGAGCCTACTTCTTTCCATTTTGAACAAACGGGTGGTAGCAAGAAATTCGGTATCACCCCCAATGAAC
>URCM01000139.1 GCA_900546355.1 uncultured Bacteroides sp. | reverse complement strand
GCTTTGTGGCAGAAGCCGCTTAGCCGATATGGTGAATTTTTAACGGACTATTACTTTAAGTTACCACACAAAAAAGCATAACCGATGAGTAAAAGTAGCAATTTCTTCGGACAGCCGATATATGGTCAGCTGATAAAATCGCTGGACCGTGAAAAAATAGTCGAAATGAGCCGTAAACACGGCGGTGAGAAGTATGTAAAGAGCTTCGATGACTACACCCATCTGCTGACAATGCTGTATGCGGTGATCCAGCGGTTCGATTCGTTGCGTGAGATAGAGACATCTATGACGGCTGAAGTCCGCAAACTGCATCATGTGGGCATTGACACTGTGCCGAAGCGCAGCACACTATCTGATGCAAATGCCAGACGCTCAGAGAGGTTCTTTGAGGAGGTGTATCGGGATCTGTATGACGCAAACAAAGACATTCTTTCATCGGACAACCGACGTGGTGGCACGGAAGAATGGATAAAACGGCTGCGCATCATCGATTCAACGACCGTAAGTTTGTTCTCTAACACCATTTTCAAGGGTGTTGGACGACATCCGAAGACAGGCAAGAAGAAAGGCGGTATCAAAGTCCACGCTGTGATACACGCCAACGAGGGCGTGCCATGCGACGTACAGTTCACGTCGGCCGCGACAAACGACTCGTTCATGCTCGCTCCGAGCCATTACAAGCGCGATGAGATATCGGCAATGGATCGGGCCTACATCAACTATGCAAAGTTCGAGGAACTGACCGACCGAGGCGTAGTCTATGTCACCAAGATGAAGAAAAACCTCAATTATGAGGTGCTTGTTGACTGTATGCACCAGAATTCGCAGGGACTTATGGAATATCGGGAGCAGGTCGTGGTGTTCCGTAAGGATGACATCAATCATATCGCCCGTTTAATCACATACGTCGATATCAAGAAAGGCAAGCAACCTAAACTCATCACGTTGCTTACCAACGATTTTGACATGCCTCTGGAGACGATAGTGGCGATATACCGCCGTCGTTGGCAAATCGAGTCGCTTTTCAAGCAGATAAAGCAGAACTTTCCTCTGAGATATTTCTATGGAGAAAGCGCAAACGCCATCAAAATCCAGATATGGGTGACTCTCATCGCAAATCTATTGCTCTCTGTCTTGCAAAGCAAGCTGAAAAGGCGATGGAGCTTCTCGGGACTCGCCACAATCGTACGGATTGTGCTGATGTATTACCTGGACCTCGAAAAGTTCCTTAATCAACCTGATGCAGACCTGAATATCATGCTTGCCGAAGCCTCGGAATCGCCTCCAGAAAGCACACAAATCTAAAATGGGGGCTTGTCTCATACAAATAGTAAGCCCAATTTCTGCATATCAAGGAGTTGGACTCACTACTTTACGGTTTAGCGGACAGTAATAAAGAGGAAACAGAAGCTGAAAGATTACATACGTGGGTGGATTGGATACTATCACCTTGCCGATATGAAACGCTTTCTTCTTGATACGGATGAGTGGTTAAGACGGAGAATACGCATGTGTATATGGAAAGCTTGGAAGACCCCCAAGACCAAGGTGGCAAACCTCATTAAATGTGGTATTGGAAAATACAAGGCATGTGAATGGGGTAACACTCGCAAAGGTTATTGGCGTATTGCTGATAGTCCTATATTGAAGGTGGCGATAAATAAGGACAGCCTGCGAAAGGCAGGTTATCCTACCTTAATGGGCTCGTATCTCGAATGGTACCCAAAATAGGAACCGCCGTATGCCGAACGGCACGTACGGTGGTGTGAGAGGTCGGTGAACATGAAAATAGGAGATAAACACCTATGATTAATGTTTACCTCCTACTCGATTGAAAGAGACTTTTACTTCACCTGATGCCAGCAGGGCGACATGATGAAGGTAAATTCATAATCGCCGTAGGGCAGGCGGTATTTCTCCAGCGGGAGGGCACCCCAGCTGTTGACACATCCCAATCCCATTTGCGCTTTATCAATGCAAAGGCTGGTCATGCCGGCTTTATCCAACTCACCCGAATGGCGTTGGATTTTCACCCAACCTTCATCCAAATCAGCTATACGGTAAGGCAGCGCCGATGCCGAGAAGGGAGCTTCGGAAACGAATTTCAACCCGTTACCCGCTCTGTTCATGACTTGCCACCAACGCAAATCAGTCTTATTACCACTTTCTTGCGGACGGATATAAGGATAATACTGATCGTCTACTTGCTGGCAATAGATACCTAACGGAGTAGAATGGTTGCGGTCGGAATAGTTTTCCCACGGTCCACGCCCATAGAAAGCAATGGTTTCAAACTGTTCGGGCATCATCAAGTTCATACCGAAACGGAACATATCAGATACTTTAGCACCCGGAGTGGCTTTAAAAGCCTGCGTTACCTGTACCTCGCCTTTATTATTGATAAGATAAGTAAGCGAAAGCGTAGCCGACACGTTTTTCAATTCGTACTCCGCCTGAACTTTCACCATCTCGTTTTCCTGTTCGCTCTGCATCGAAGTCAAGCGGATGCCAGGGTTCTTCCAAGCCACATACTTCTGTTGCAAGTTGGCTCCAAAATCGTTATCAGTCGGAGCGCGCCAGAAATTGGGTTCCAATGCCGTACCCGGTTCGAGGAAATCGATACCATCCACCTGATAGATAGTCAGATATCCGGTATATTTATTGAACTCAATATCGAAATTCTCACCTTTCACCACCAAATAATTGGAGTTTGTATTATCTATTTCAGGCACGACTATCGCTTGGTTCGGTTCCTTCACATTGGCGAATGCCAATACAGGAGCTTCGTAAGCTTTCAAAGTCAATTGGTCGTAAGCAATGGTATGTCCGGCAGGCAAAAGCCCTTCCTGGTTCTTCAAGACATACTTCACGTTCAGCAACCATTCGCCTTCATTTCCAATAGTCCCGTATCCCAACTGGATATCCTTAGTCTGGTGTGGAGCTACATCCAGTTTTTCCACCTGACCCGTACGTACAGCCTTACCGTCGTGCAACAATTCCCATTCCATGCGGTATGCCGAAAGGTCACGGAAGAAGTATTCGTTGTACACCTTTACAACTCCTTTCTGTGCATCGGCAAGAGTAGTCCAGATATCCTGATAAAAGTATCTCACCTCGTAAGCATGCGGATTCGGCACACGATCCGGACTAATCAACCCGTTATCGCAGAAGTTGATATCACTTCCGTCAAAGCGGTTGAAGTCACCTCCGTAGGCATAAATAGTCCGGCCGTTCTTTCCGGTCCAGCGGCACGACTGGTCTACAAAGTCCCAGATAAACCCGCCTTGGTATTTCGGATACTTGCGAACCAAGTCCCAATATTCCTTGAAACCTCCTTCCGAGTTACCCATGGCGTGCGCATACTCGCATTGAATCAAAGGTTTTTGTTTACTTTCGTCTTCACTATAGGCGATGCATCCGCTATAATCGTAATACATCGGGCAGAAAATGTCGGTCTTTCCGTCTTGCCGGGCTTGTTCGTACTGCACGGCACGGCTGGGATCTTCCGCCTTAACCCAATCGTATGCGGCTTCGAAGTTAGGACCATAACCGGCCTCGTTCCCGAGCGACCAGAAAATAACACTGGGATGATTGAACGAACGTTGCACATTGCGCTGGTTACGCTCCATGTGTGCTTTGGCATACGATTCATTTTTAGCCAGTGTACTTTCGCCGTACCCCATTCCATGCGATTCTATATTCGCCTCAGCCACCATATACAGCCCGTAACGGTCGCACAGTTCATACCAGAACGGGTCATCGGGATAATGGCAAGTGCGCACGGCGTTGATATTCAACTCTTTCATACGCAGCACATCTTGAATCATCCGCTCACGCGATACGTAATAACCGCCATCGGGGTCCATTTCATGACGATTCGCTCCTTTAAACAAGACCGGCTGGCCGTTTACCAATATCTGAGCGTTCTTCAGTTCTATCTTACGGAAACCTACGTTTACAGGAATGACTTCCGTCGATTGGTCCATCTGTACGTAAAGCGTATAAAGGTAAGGAGTCTCGGCGGTCCACTTATGCGGATTTGCTATTTGCATCGTAACAGTTTCGCCGCGTGTAGTAGCAGATGACACCTCATTGCCTTGCGGGTCTTTCAACTTCAATGTCACTTGTCCGCTTCCTTTCAACTTCACGTCTACAGTAAGTGTAGCATCCTTGTAAGCAGCGTCCAAATCGGGAGTTACACGGACATCTTCAACCCGTTTCTTGTTACGTGCATAGAGATAACAGTGGCGTGCCACTCCGGTATAACGGAAAAAGTCTTGGTCTTCCAGATACGAACCGTCACACCAGCGGAACACCTGAAAAGCGATAAGATTCTTTTCGCCCGGCTTCAAATAGCGGGTCAAGTCGAATTCAGCTTCCAGCTTGCTGTCTTCGCTATAACCTACATACTTGCCGTTCACCCAAATATACATATTCGAGCTGACCGCACCGAAATGGGCTATGATGTCTTTGCCCTTCCACGAAGCAGGCACCATAATCTCTCTGCGGTAAGAACCTACGTGATTCTTTTCCGTTGGCACGTAGGGAGGATTGTTTTTGTATTGGTTTCGCCAGGCATAACCCGTATTGACATAAATGGGGTCACCGTATCCGTTCAGTTCCCATACACCGGGCACTTGCATATCGTCCCATCCTTTGTCGTTGAACCCAATTTTCCAAAAGTCGGTAGGACGCTGGTCGGCATTCGCTACCCAAAAGAATTTCCAACTTCCATCCAAACTCAGGTAATATTCCGACTGTTCTTTACCGTTTTCAATGGCTTGAATAGATTCATAAGCGAAATAGTCAGTGTGCATCGGCGCACGGTTGACTGCATTCACTTCCGGATCTTGCCATTCTTTAAAGGTTTGGGCGTGTCCCGTAAGCAGGGAGAAGCCTAACAACCCCAATACGAATGTTTTTCTCATGCTTTTAATTTTAAGTGTTAATGATGTTATGCATACAAAAATAATTGATATTTCACAACAAAGGACATAGAGGCACACAGAGTCTTTAGTTTTTAACTTTTATTTTCCCTGTGACGCCCTGTGTCCTCTGTGATGAATACGCCGGGGATTATCCCACCAGCTGCATCATACGGCTCAGGTATTTGCCGATGATGTCAAATTCAAGGTTCACCACACTTCCTACATGAAAAGTATGGAAATTGGTATGTTCGTATGTATAAGGGATAATCGCTACTTGAAACGAATCTTGCGTCGGGTTACATACGGTCAGGCTCACTCCGTTTACCGTAACCGACCCTTTATCTACGGTAAAATATCCACGTTTCGCCATTTCAGGCTCAAAATCATACTTAAACGTGAAATACCAGCTTCCGCCGGCATCATCGATAGCCGTACATACGGCAGTCTGGTCCACATGTCCTTGCACGATATGGCCGTCCAATCTACCGTTCATCGGCATACTGCGTTCTACGTTCACTTCATCGCCTTCTTTCAACAAACCGATATTCGACCGCTCGATGGTTTCTTTCATGGCAGTCACCGTATAAGTGTTGTCTTTGATACAGACTACAGTCAGGCATACGCCGTTATGCGATATGCTTTGGTCTACTTTCAATTCGTCCACAAACGAACAGGTCAACGTGAGATGCAAGTTTTCTTGCTCTTTCACGACCTTCACTACTTTTGCGCATTCTTCTACTATTCCTGAGAACATAAAACATATTGAGTTTTAAAGTTTTTCTTAAAATCTTTATCTTTCCGGAATCGGCTTACTCCATACGGTTGTCCCTTCCGAATCGATTACCGATATGGTTCCTCCGGCATATTCTTCAATATAACTTCCGCCTTTAGCGAGTATGTCTTCTGCCATGCGGATGGCTTTCTCTTCGTTTTTGATGGCAAATCCCTTGTTGTCGCTCGAACTTTGGTCCGAAAAATAAATATCATACGTTTTCATTTCAGTTTGATGTCTTTTATCCGTTGCAAATATATGCAGGCTGTGAATAGCAAACAAGAAACACGGGATTTTTTTTCATGGAAACCAATGAAAGAAACAAGTATAAAAAAACAAAGAGAGACTGGAATGTCCAATCTCTCTTCGCGAGCGGAAAACGAGACTCGAACTCGCGACCCCGACCTTGGCAAGGTCGTGCTCTACCAACTG
>URCM01000138.1 GCA_900546355.1 uncultured Bacteroides sp. | reverse complement strand
GGGGACCTCATGATTATGAATCATGCGCTCTAACCAGCTGAGCTATCCCGCCATCTTTGCGATTGCGGGTGCAAAGGTAAGATATCTTTTTGAATTACGCAACACCTTTGTCTATTTTTTCTTTGCCGTTTTGGCCAAATTCGTTTGGTCCCGTCTGCGGATTCGTCCGCTGGGCAGGATTCGTTCGTCGCTTTGGAGGGTTTGGGGCATATCCGTCCAGTGCACGCACGAAAAACGGATACTTCCAGGCAAGGAAAACTTTTTGTAGAAATCCGGAAACGGTTTTTGGGCCAATCAGAAATGCAACGCGAAAAAACGTCCTGTATCGTGACTTGGGTGATATTTGCATAAAATAATAGGGAATTCATTATGCTATATGAGAAAAAATAATTTATTTTGCGCCCGTTGCTTAAAATCCAATGCCAATGAACACCGTGAAAAAGAAAGTTAAGATAGAATATACTTTGGCTCCGGCTTCGGGTACCGTGTTATGGAACGCTATAAGTACTCCTTCGGGGCTGAGCCGTTGGTTTGCCGACAAGGTATCGAAAACAAACAAGACCTTCACGTTTAAGTGGGGGAAAACCGAAACACGTGTCGCGGAAATGACCAATCTCCGCACCGAGTCGTTTATCCGTTTCCATTGGGACGATGAAGCCCCCCGTACTTATTTTGAGCTTAAAATCCATTACAACGAACTGACCAGTGACCTTTCTTTGGAAGTGACCGACTTTGCGGAGCCTGGCGAAGAGGAAGATACCGTCAGTTTGTGGAACTCTCAAATAGAAGTGTTGAGGCGGACTTGCGGCATATAATTTTCTAAAAATATACAAAACATCACGCTCCGCGTTGTTTTTTATGCTACTTTTGCAAGCTGACAACCATATTATAAGGAATGCTACGCATAAAAAAACTGGATATATTTGTATTGAAGAGCTTTTTGTTGCTCTTCTCGGGGACGTTTTTCATTTGCTTGTTCATCTTCATGATGCAGTTCTTATGGAGATACGTCGACGAATTGGTAGGAAAAGGATTGGAAATAAGTGTGCTTGCCCAGTTTTTTTTCTATTCGGGGCTGACGTTGATACCACTCTCGCTTCCGTTGGCTATCTTGCTGGCGGCACTGATGACATTCGGCAATTTCGGCGAGCGTTATGAGCTTTTGTCGATGAAGGCAGCGGGCATACCTTTGCTCCGCATCATGCGTCCGGTGGTGTTGTTTTGTGTGTTTTTAGGAGCTATGTCGTTCTTCTTCCAGAATGAAATCGGGCCGCGCGCGCAAAAGCAGTTGTGGACGTTGCTTGTCTCCATGAAGCAGAAGTCGCCCGAAGTGGATATCCCCGAAGGGGTGTTTTACAGCGACATCGACGGATATAATATCTACGTAAAGCATAAAGACCGTAAGACGGGAATGCTGAAGGATGTGTTGATTTACAACTTTTCCGACGGTTTTGAGAACGCGCATATCATTTGGGCGGAGGAAGGAAAGCTGGAACTGACCGCCGATAAGCAGCATCTTTATTTGCATCTGTATGACGGCGAGCAGTTTGAGAACCTGAAGTCGCAATCGGTCATTTCGCGTAATGTGCCTTACCGCCGTGAATCGTTCAAGGAAAAGCATACGCTTATCCAGTTTGACTCTGATTTCAACATGGTGGACGGTAGTTTCCTCGACCAGCGTTCGGATATCAAGAACATGCATGAAATCTCGCAAGCCATCGACTCGTTGGAAATGCATGCCGACAGTGTGGGGCGCGCTTATTTTAAAGATGTCATCCACACCACTTATCAGACGGCTCAACTCTCAAAGGCCGATTCTATTAAGTTGAAAGAGCTGAACGTGGCTTATATCAACACGGACAGCATTTATAATTCGATGACTTCGCAAGAAAAGTCGCAGACGCTGAGCAAGACAGAAAACCGCATGGCATCGTTGGCGTCCGATTGGGACATGAAAAGCTTTATGAGCAAAAGTACGGACGGAAATATCCGTTCGCACCGTTCCGACTGGCACAAGAAAATCACTCTTTCGTTGGCTTGTATCATCTTTTTCTTTATCGGAGCGCCGCTGGGAGCCATTATCCGCAAGGGCGGACTGGGTATGCCGGTCGTGATATCCGTGCTGATTTTTGTGGTGTATTACATTATCGACTCGGGCGCGACCCGTATCGGGAAAAGCGGCGAGATGAATGTGGCACTGGGTACCTGGATGAGTACACTCGTGCTGGCACCCGTAGGAGCGTTCTTCACTTATAAGTCAAACAAAGATTCGGTGGTGTTCAATATTGACACGTATGCGGCGTTTTTCCGCAAGGTGTTTGGCATCCGCTTGTCGAGACACCTGTTTAAGAAAGAAGTGATTATCCATACACCCGAATACCGGAAAGATGTCGAGGCGCTGGAACACATCAGCGCATTGTGTGAAGACTATATGCGCATGCATCGGTTGAAAGGATTGCCTAATTATATCAAGCTATTCATGAACAACAAGCCGGACGATGCCATCGCTGATATCAGCAGGCAAATGGAAGCGGTGATAGAGGAACTCTCGAATTCGAAAGATCCAATCTTGCTGAACGCGATGAACAATTATCCTTTCCTGGCGGTTAAGGCTCATAAGAGTCCGTTCGGGAACCGCTGGCTTAACTGGGCGTTAGGTATCGTGGTACCTGTAGGATTGTTGGTGTACCTTCATATCTGGCGGTTCAGGCTACGGCTGGAGAAAGATTTAAAAAACATTATCCGGACCAACGGACAGGTTATACAACAAATAAAAGACCAACATTATTATTCATAACAATAACGCATTATGGACAAGATAAAGCTAAATACCGTAGAAGAAGCCATTGAGGACTTCCGTAAAGGAGAATTTGTAATCGTAGTAGATGATGAAGACCGCGAAAATGAAGGCGACCTTATCATTGCTGCCGAGCTGATTACGCCTGAAAAAGTGAACTTTATGCTGAAACATGCCCGCGGGGTGCTTTGCGCGCCGATTACGATGTCCCGATGCAAGGAACTCGACCTTCCGTGCCAGGTAATCAATAACACATCGGTTTTAGGGACTCCGTTTACGGTGACTATCGATAAGCTGGAGGGATGTACTACAGGAGTTTCGGCTGCCGACCGTGCCGCTACTATCCGTGCGCTTGCCGACCCGGCATCGGTTCCTGAAACTTTTGGCCGTCCCGGACATATAAACCCGCTTTATGCGCAAGACAAAGGGGTGCTCCGCCGTGCGGGACATACCGAAGCGAGTATCGACCTCGCCAAGCTGGCAGGGCTTTATCCCGCGGCTGCTTTGATGGAAGTGATGAACGAGGACGGTACGATGGCACGCCTTCCCGAACTGCGCCAGATGGCGGACCAATATGGGTTTAAGCTGATATCGATTGCCGACTTGATAGCCTATCGCTTGAAGCAAGAGTCGCTGGTAGAGCGGGGAGTGGAGGTAGACATGCCTACCGGATACGGGCATTTCCGCCTGATACCTTTCCGCCAGAAAAGCAACGGGCTGGAACACGTGGCGTTGATAAAGGGGCATTTCGAGCCTGATGAGCCCGTGTTGGTGCGTGTACATTCGTCGTGTGCTACGGGCGACATTTTCGGTTCTTTGCGTTGCGATTGCGGAGAACAGCTTCATAAAGCCATGCAGATGATAGAGAAAGAAGGCAAAGGTGCCGTTATCTACCTTATTCAGGAAGGACGTGGCATCGGATTGATGGAAAAAATGAAAGCCTACAAGCTCCAGGAAGAAGGCATGGACACCGTAGACGCCAACATCTGCCTCGGGCACCAAGCCGATGAACGCGACTATGGAGTAGGCGCACAAATCCTGCGTGAGGTAGGCATTCACAAGATGCGTCTGCTTACCAATAATCCTGTAAAACGGGTGGGACTGGAAGCCTACGGATTGGAAATCGTGGAGAATGTGCCCATCGAGGTCACACCTAACGTTTACAACGAACGTTACCTGCATACGAAGAAAGACCGCATGGGACATACGTTGCATTTTAAGAATTGAAAATCATACATTAAAAATTAATGATTATGGAAACAAATGATTTGGCAAAAGTGTACGCGTCTAAAGCAAAGGCCGTACAAGCTACACTGATGCGCAATGTCTACACATGGATGACATTGGCGCTGGTCATTACCGGATTGGTATCTTTATACGTGGCAAAATCATACACGTTACTCTCGATGATTGTTGAAAACCGGATGCTCTTCTGGGGGCTTCTGATAGCTGAAATAGGATTGGTCATCTATCTTTCCGCACGCATCCACCGGATTGCTTTCAGCACCGCTACCCTGCTTTTTATCGCCTACTCCATTCTGAACGGAGTCACACTCGCCTTTATCTTTATGATATACACCATGAGTTCCATTGCCACCACATTCTTTGTTACGGCAGGTACCTTTGGCGTAATGGCACTCTATGGCTATGTAACCAAGAAAGACTTGAGCCGTATCGGAAATATCTGCATCATGGCACTGATCGGACTTATCATTGCTTCACTGGTCAACCTGTTCCTGCACAACTCAATGATGGACCTCATCATCTCAGGCATCGGTGTATTGATTTTCACGGGGCTTACGGCTTATGATTCACAAAAAATCAAGCAGCTATTAACAGGAGAAGACATAACGATAAATGATACCACCCAAAAGATTGCCCTGATGGGTGCCATGACGCTCTATCTCGACTTTATCAACCTTTTCTTATACTTGTTGCGTTTCTTAGGTGACAGAAAGTAAGAAACATTTTTATATGTCATAAAAAATGCTTTACTTTGCACCGATTTTGAACTAAAATTAAAAAGAAGAATATGAATCAACTTTCAGAACGTTTAAACAGTTTGTCACCCTCGGCTACGCTGGCTATGTCGCAAAAAAGCGGCGAGCTTAAGGCTCAGGGCGTAGATGTAATCAACATGAGTGTCGGCGAACCCGACTTCAACACTCCCGACCATATCAAGGAAGCCGCTAAAAAAGCGATTGACGAAAACTATTCGCGCTATTCTCCTGTAGCCGGTTATCCCGCATTGCGAAACGCCATTGTAGAAAAACTGAAAAAAGAAAACGGACTGGAATATACAGCAGCCCAAATCAGTTGTGCCAACGGTGCCAAGCAGTCGGTATGCAACACGATTATGGCTTTGGTAAACAAAGGAGATGAAGTCATTGTCCCTGCTCCTTATTGGGTAAGCTATCCCGAAATGGTGAAGCTGGCGGAAGGTACTCCCGTCATTGTGCGTGCGGGTATCGAGCAAGACTTCAAGATTACTCCCGAACAACTGGAAGCGGCTATCACTCCTAAGACGCGCGCCCTGATTCTTTGCTCGCCTTCGAACCCTACCGGCTCGGTATACAGCAAGAAAGAACTGGCGGGACTGGCTTCGGTATTGGCTAAGCACGAGCGTGTCATTACCATTGCCGATGAAATCTATGAGCACATTAACTACATCGGCAAACACGAAAGCATCGCCCAGTTCAGCGAAATCAAAGACCGTGTGGTTATTGTCAACGGCGTATCGAAAGCGTATGCCATGACGGGCTGGCGTATCGGATTTATCGCCGCTCCCGAATGGATTGTGAAAGGTGTCAACAAACTTCAGGGACAATATACTTCTGGTCCGTGCTCGGTATCACAGAAAGCAGCCGAAGCCGCTTACACTGGCACACAGGCTCCGGTAGAAGAAATGCGCCAAGCATTCGAACGCCGTCGTGATTTGATTGTGAAACTGGCAAAAGAAATACCCGGATTCGAAGTAAACGTTCCGGAAGGTGCTTTCTACCTCTTCCCGAAATGCGATTCGTTCTTCGGTAAGAAAGACGGTGACCGTGTTATCAACAATGCGGAAGATTTGGCGATGTATCTGCTTGAGGTAGGCCATGTAGCCTGCGTAGGTGGTACTTCATTCGGTGCGCCTGAATGTATCCGTATGAGCTACGCTACTTCTGACGAGAACATTGTAGAAGCTATGCGTCGTATCAAGGAAACATTGATGCGGTTGAAATAAAAGAAAGAATGAAGAATTAAGAACGATGAAATGTTAAAACTCATTCTTAATTCTTCATTCTTTATTTATAGTAGAACAAAATTGGTTTGCGAAAAATGGAATGGAACACAGAGACACA
>URCM01000137.1 GCA_900546355.1 uncultured Bacteroides sp. | reverse complement strand
CTTCTTTCAGAGCCACGCATACATCCTCTATTATAAGTCCGTTCCTATTTTCATCTTCAGCCATTTTCTGAACCATCCGGGCATAAGTGGACTTATCATCCGTCAACTCCCTATAAGAAGTAAAGCGATGAACAAGCAGACGTGTGAATGTCTGGGATGCCATTTGAGCTTTTGCGTCTGCCGAATAACGGATTGGGCCGCATTGCATGAAGATGATAGGCTGATGTCCGTCCTTGCGGATTGAGGTGGCTGTCAATCCATAGACATAGCGAGCGTTGGCATACTTCAGTATCCGTTCAAAATTTACCGCTGACACATGATGGCATTCGTCCACAATCAACATTCCGTAATCCCGGACAAAAGGTTTTACCCCACTGTCTTCCAAGCAGGATTGCATCAAGGCTATGTCTATTTTTCCATGCAGTGAATTTCCATTGGAATCCAATGTTCCGAATGGCGAAAAGACTTTCCTACGACCACGTTTCTTAAGAAGGGCATCTTCCGTAAAGTCTATTTGCAGGAATTCTTCCAAGCGGGATTTCCATTGGGCCAGCAAGGCTTTTGTGTGTACAAGTATCAACGTGTTTACTTGCCGCTCAGCAATCAAACCGATCGCCGTAACCGTCTTGCCAAATGCGGTGGTGGCATTCAATACTCCGTTGTTATGGGCAGTCAAGTTGGTTATGGCCGCTTTCTGTTCTTCACGAAGCTTGCCTTTAAACTCTACAGTTATATTCTTCCCTTGGTAGGTCTTGTCTTCTATACGATAAGTTACTTGGTTATCTTCCAAAAGTGTAACGACCGCATCTTCACATCCACGAGGCATTGCAATGTAATCGTCTTCCATATCGGCACAAGAGATGATGCGAGGAATATTGTAAGTGGACAATCGCATACCTTGTCTGGCATAAAACTCCGGATTTTTGAATGACGCGGTTCGTTTTAGGTGGTTCACGACCTTTGCAGAAAATCCCTGTAAGGGGATATACAGCATATTGGAGCGTATGAGGACGGGATTGGCAGGGAAATCATTTTGAGTAATCTTTTGAGGCACAGGTGTCTCCCAAGGTTTCGACTCGCTGGTAGTAGACAACTCGCCCAATTCCGAAGCCGTTTCATGTTTTGTCAATATTGCGTCAACCGCCACTTCGGATATCCGTTTTATTTCAAGCAAAT
Source organism: uncultured Bacteroides sp. (assembly GCA_900546355.1). Lineage (GTDB taxonomy): Bacteria > Bacteroidota > Bacteroidia > Bacteroidales > Bacteroidaceae > Phocaeicola. The sequence continues at coordinate 5,050 of URCM01000137.1, read as the reverse complement.
AATTCCATTGGTCTTCGTATGCCATGAAGTTTTCGTCCACAAACACGCTGTTCCCTTCCTTGCGGGCTTTGCCTTGCAGTGGCAACGCCACCAAATTGCCGAATCCTCCATCAGGCAACCTGTCCTGATTAGGAAAGAAACGGTCGTATGATTTGAAGTCCATCCTTCCGTATCTTTCTGTCGCTTCCGTCAATATCGTATTTCCAAGCCTTCGTGCCTTGGATGCAGGCAACGGCTGTTCAAAGAACATCCAAACATGTGCGCCGTTCCCGGAACGGGAGCGTTCAATGGAGCAAGGAACATTCCAATCCTTGCAGACCCCGACATACGCCAACACATCTTTCTTGTATCCATGTTCGCATGACTTGTCATCAAAATCCGCGCACAGGAAGTTACACGTATTGTCGGCAAGAATGGCATAGGCACCGATTACATCCTGCCCGTCCGAACTCTTCCCTTCAAGATGTCGATAGATATCCTCATACTCCAAGGGCTTGAAAGCCCTGTTTGGGCATTCCGTACATTTATATCTTTTCTTGTCACACAATTGCCTATCCCATTCGTTCCGACATACAGGCTGGTAGCCGGATTTTCCGCTTGTCCGGCTGTACCATCTCCGCGCGAATACATCCTCACGTCCTTTGAAGAGATTGCGGAACACATCCACTTTTTCTTCCAAAGACAAATGTCGCTTTATAATGGGTTGTGTCAAGTGAGTACCTTTGCTGCAGAGCAAAGACTGCAGTCTGTCTACCTCCTTATGAAGAAGCTCATTTTCCATAAGAAGTTTGTTGTATGCCGCCAACAGTTCTTGGTATGTAAGCTGTTTTCCCATATCATTCAAAGCAACGGTGTCATATATAAAGGTAGGTACACAATGCCATCTTCTGTTTTCACATCCTTGTCGTGAAGCACGTAGGGTGTGGATAACTGGGAGCCATACTTGGCTATGCACTTTCTCAATGAATTCAGTGTGTAACGTTGCCCGGACTTCACCTCTATGGGGGAAATATTATGCCTGCTGGTCGTTACAGGTTTGGCTATCAGGAAATCAATCTCCATGCGGTCATCTGCCGATGTCCGTGAACTGTTGCTGAAGAAATAAAGTTTGTGTCCTGCCGCACGAAGCATCTGCGCTACGATGTTCTCCACCAGCATACCTTCGTTCACTTCCAGCTTGTCAAACATCAGCTTCCGATAAAGGTCTGCACTTACTATTCCCCGCTCGTCGAAAGCATGGCTGATGAGCAGTCCGGTATCGCCCATGTAGCATTTCAGCGTGGTGCGTTCTTCATTCAGTTTCAGCCCGATACTAGGCTCCGTTGAGTTATAACAGCAGTTAATGATTTTGGCGTCACTTAACCAAAAGAAAGCCTGCGAATAGTCACGCATACGGGCTTCGCTCTGCAAGGCGGACAAAACAAACTTCTTTTCATGTTTCTGCAACTGTCCCGGTATTTCCTCAAAAATAGCGGCAACTTTGGTTTCCTGATTGTCTGCATATTTGTGAATGTCATTGCGATAAAGAGCCAATATGTCACGCTTCACCTCATCTACCTTTTCAAAATCCCGCGTTTCCACATATTTGGCGACAGCCTGCGGCATACCCCCGACAATCAAGTATTGCCGGAAATAATCCATTGCCCGGCGGTGGAAAGCCTCCATAGGAAGACGTTTGTCAAACCGCATCTGTATGTAAGGCATCAGCATCTCGTCTCCCATAGCCCACAAAAATTCCTCAAAGTCCATCGGAAACATTTCGATGGCGCGTTCTTCGGAAGGCAGCATAATGTCCTTGACATTCTTCTTAATCGAAATCAGTGAACCCGTCTCAATGTAATCATAACGTCGGTCCGCCACCAAATGCTTGATGGCTGCACGGGCACGAGGACAAAACTGTACTTCATCGAATATGACTAAAGAACGGGCTTCTTCGTCTTTCGTTTGACGTGGAGTAAGCTTCCGCCTGAAGTAAAGCTCCAAATTCATGAAAAGCATGTCGAGGTCATCCAAATAAAGGTTGAAAAACTCCATCACTTGCGGATTTACCTTACTGAAATCCACCAAAATGTAAGACGCATATTCCTTACGTGCGAATTCTTCCACGATATAGCTTTTTCCTATACGTCTGGCTCCTTCTATCAGAAGGGCGGTATCACCTTTATGGTTCTTCTTCCATTCCAACAGTTTATCGTATATCTTTCTTCTCATAATTCACGCATTCATCTTTATTTTTACATTGACATTTCACATATTCAAGGTTATTGCGCTTACAAAAATACACTTTTTCTTGGATTGTAAAGAACTTTAGGATGTTTTTATTCCAATCTGTAGTTTGACATTGGTATATCGCCACATTGAAAAGCGAATACATTGTGCCACCGATTTACATCATCCAAACTTTACCCCCTCTAAATCTGCACCCCATTGCTGAAACCTCTATTTGATGTTTCGCTGTTGTAAACCAGTACGACAGTAAACCTGCACAACAGTACAACAGCAAATCAGCGTTCCATTGAAACTATGTTGTTTCCTGTCTGTATAGAATTGCTTTCTTGATTATCCGTTTTTGTTCATCATCGTTTTTGCAAACCATTGGTTCGATGCACTTATGAACAAGCGAGGAAGTGTTTGCCTAAAATTGCATTTCCCTATTGGTCTGAGGCGGATTTTGGCTGCAATTGGCACAGATTGGCATCGAAATGACGCTATGGTCTGCACTTTGGGAAAGTGGAAATCCAGCTTTCGTTCCCTGCGTTCTCAAATAAGGTTCGGACTTACAACCGACCTTATTCCCGTTCTTATTTTGGGCAGCATAGGCATCGGGAAACGATGCTTTGAGAGCCAGAATATCAGCACAAATTCCAATCCGTTTGCTGGCGGATTGTTGCTTTCACGAGAAAGCAGCAAGGTGTCCTTCGGGTTACCCGAAGGCTTTTCGGTTACTGCCGAAAATGGCAGCAGCAAGGTATGTTTTGAGTTACTCAAAACGTTTCGGGTTACTCCCGAAAACCTTGCTGCCGGGTTGCCTCTCCGAAGTCGGGCAACCTATTCAAACCTACGGTGTGTTTGGTCTATTCCTTGTATTTTATACCGTACAATCTTATCTTGTTGTACAACGTGGTACGCCCGATGCCGAGCAATTTTGCTGCCAACGTGCAGTTGCCCTTTGCCTGTTCCAAGGCTCGGAGTATCCGCGTCTTTTCCATGTTGCTTAACGACAAAGTATCATCAGCCACCGATGGAATTTCATCAAACTCCAATGTGTCCGCCGTGACCGTGTCACCTTCGGTATGCAGCACCGCCATGCGCACCACCCGTTTCAGTTCCCTCACGTTGCCGCCCCACGTATAGGCGAGCATCCGTTTCCTTGCCTCCGCGTCAAAGCCTCTCACCTGTTTCTCAAATTCCTCGTTAGCAAGTTGCCGAAAGAAGTCCGCCAATGGCAGGATGTCCTCCTTGCATTTGCGCAATGGCGGTATGTGCAGGGTGTATTCTTTCAACCGTTGGTAGAGGTCTGCCCGGAAACGCTTTTCGATGATAGCTGTTTGCAAGTCCTCGTTGGTGGCGGCGATGATGCGCACATCGGCTTTCTTGTCCTTGCTGCCGCCCGTGGGTCTGTACCGCTTGGCTTCCAGCGCACGGAGCAGCATCTGTTGCACTTCTGGTGACAGGTTGCCTATCTCGTCAAGGAACAACGTGCCTCCGGCGGCTTCCTCCCAAACGCCTTGCTTCTTGCTTTCGGCTCCCGTGATCGCCCCTTTCTCATGTCCGAAGAGTTCGGATGCGGCAAGCTCCTTTGACAGCAGTCCGCAATCCACGGCTATGAATGGTTTTCCCACCCGTTTGCTCCTTGCATGTATCTTTTCGGCGATGTGTTCCTTGCCCGTGCCGCTCTCGCCCAGTATCAGGACGCTTATGTTCGTGGTGGCGACCAGCTTTATCTTGTGGTCTATCTCACGGAAAGCCGCACTCTGCCGCTCGAAAATCGGTGTTTCGTGGTGTTCCAGCCGTTTCTGCAAAGTTTTCAGAAGTGGCGGCAGGTTCATTTCCAACAGGTTCTTGGGTATGAAGTCCTCTGCGCCCAATTTCAACGACCTGACGGCAATGGGTATTTCGCCGAACTCGGTCATGACGATGTAGGGATTGTTCCTGCCTTGCTTCCGCAGTTCTTCCAGCAGGGCGATGCCGTCACCGTCGGGCAGGCGCATGTCGGCAAGCACGATGTCGTCCTCCTGCATCTTGGCAAACAGCTTCCGTGCGCCGTTGCAGGTGGAAGTGGTTTCACTTTTGAAACCCTTGCTTGCCAATAATCGGCACACATAGTCAGCGAATACAAGGTTATCCTCAATGACGATTATTCTGCCCATCGTTCCGCCTCCTTCCTTGCCAAATCTACAATCAGTTTGCCTTGTGCCAATACAGCACCGATGGCTGCACTCAGTTCTTCATCTGATATGCTCTCCTTATGGATGGTATCATACAGCACTTTCAACGGCTGTTCCGCCTTTATCAGCATCCATGAGCTTCTAAGGTGGTGTACCCAGTTATCCAACGCCTTCATGTCCTTTGCTTCCGCCGCCTTGCGTACTTCCTCCATGTCGGATTGCGTAGTGGTCACTAACTTTTCCAACGTGCGCCGCTTGTCGCCGAAAACAAGCAGGGGCGAGAGGTCTATATTGTTTACACACTTTGACTTGACGCAATTTTCCGTGACTGCCAACAGTTCGTCTATGGAATATGGTTTGTACAGCACGGCGACAAAGCCCTTCTCTTTCAGTTCTTCTTCCTCCACGTAGCCTGCGGCGGTGGCGGCAACAACGGGGATGGTCTGCGAGTTGCCGATTTCCGATGTGCGCAGCAGTTCCAATACCTCGTAGCCGTTTACCTCCGGCATCTTCAGGTCGGTTATCAGCAGGTCGTAATCTTTCGTGCGCATCAGGTCTGTAAGTCCATCTACTGTCAAGCAGGTGTCGCACTCCACGCCGCTTTGCTTGTACATTTCCTTCATCATGTCCAGCAGCATCCCGTTGTTGTCTATCGCCAGCAC
>URCM01000136.1 GCA_900546355.1 uncultured Bacteroides sp. | reverse complement strand
GCCTCAAAAACTCATCCCAAATCATCGCACGATAAATTCAAAACAGCTTCTAAAAAGAATAATGTCCGCAATTTGTTCATACCTCATCTATTTTTTCATCATCCGACTGTGCAAAGTTAACCAGAATAGTCTTTTGACCACCGTTAATAATAGTGAAAAAGCAGAACTTTGTTACAGCTTTTTTTCACTCATTTTCCTCTTTGAAATTCACCAGATACAATGTTTCGGTAGCCCGCGTAAAAGCGGTATACAGCCATCGGTAATAATCGGGAGTAAGCATATCTTCGGCAATATAACCCTGGTCGATAAATACCCGCTTCCACTGACCGCCTTGCGCCTTATGACACGTCACGGCGTAAGCATACTTCACCTGCAAGGCATTGTACCACGGGTCTGACTTCATCTTTCTCATCCGTTCGCTCTTGACCGTAATGTCCTGATAATCTTCAAGCACCGCATAAAACAACCGGTCGCTCTCCTCTTTGGAAAGGGCTGGCGAACCGGAATGAAGCGTATCCAACAAAATCTTGACTTCCAACTCGATATCCCCGTAATCGGGAAAAGAAAGAAGCACATCGGCAAAACGGAAACCGTACATCTCGCGCACCTTCCGCACACGGCGTACCTCGGCAATGTCTCCGTTGGCGATAAAATCCAACTCTTTCGCTTCAGCCCCCCAAAAATAATTGTTTTTAGCCACCATCAGCATATCTCCCGCATTCAATTCATCCTCGCGGTACAGAATGGTGCTCCGTATGCCGTTATTATACAAGTCGGCACGCTTGTTCGAACGGCAGATGATGATGGTCTCGTCCATCCCAGCCTGGTCATAACACGTATTGATAGCCTCTATCAGCTCCGCTCCTGTTATCCGGCACATATCCGGAAATCCGGCGGTACGGATGCGGGGCATCACTCCGAAACAATCTTCACTCATCTGCATACGCAACCCCGTGGCATTATACAGGATGCCCGAATCGAGCTTCTGGCGTACCACTTGGGTCAACACGTACTCCGTCACCGACAAGCCGTATCCTTTCAACACATCCGCGGACAAGGCGGGACTTTCGTCCTCGCCCACAGGAGGAAGCTGGGCGGTATCGCCTACCAGCACCAGGCGGCATCCCTGACCGCCATAGACGTATTGTATCAAGTCGTCGAGCAAACGTCCGCTCCCGAACATATTCCCCGACAAGCCATCGTTGGAAATCATCGAAGCTTCGTCTACGATGAACAACGTATGCTGATGCAGGTTGACGTTCATCGTAAAATTATCCAACTCGTTCGAGAACGTGCGCTGGCGGTATATCCTCCGGTGGATAGTGTAAGCGGGATGTCCCGCGTAATGTGAAAACACTTTGGCGGCACGCCCCGTAGGAGCGAGCAGGATGCACTTCTGTTTCAACTCGTCCAAGGTCTTCACCAGTGCGCTCACCATGCTGGTCTTTCCCGTCCCCGCATATCCTTTCAACAAGAAAACGCCGTCTGAATCGGTCGACAAAAGAAAATCCGCCAGCAAATTCATCGTGTTTTCTTGTTCGGGAGTTGGTTTATTAAAAAATTTTCGCTTTATTTGCTCCACTAATTGCATAGTTAACATACTTATCCTATATATATTGTTTCCACGCACGAATATAAACTAAAAACAGGATATTTGGAATGAATACGACAAAAAAAGATATAGATTTGACCCATACAGAGCAATATATGCTATCCATTCGCCTTAGCCCGGATGGATTTTCTTTTGCTGTTCACCCAAAGGAAGAAAAAAACGTAATGTTCTTCCGACATACTCCGGTAAACGTACAACGCTCAATGGCAGCCAATGTAAAAAGTTTCTTGGCACAAACGCCCGAACTAAATGCCGAATACTACCAAACCAATATCCTGATTCATACTTTACGCTATACTACTGTTCCTCTCGAACTCTTCGAAGACGAACAAATGGAAACGATTTTCTATCAGAACCTGCCTATGCGGAACAATGAAATCGTTTTATGTAACATACTGGGTAACAGCAACGTGGTGGTATTATTTTCCATCGACAAGTTGACTCATGTATTCTTGTCCGAACGTTTTCCCCGCATACGTTTTTTCGCTACGGTCAGCTCCCAGCTAGAACATCTCACCCTGTTAAGCAAACAAAAAGGAGGGCGGAAAATCTATGCCAACTTACACACCGACAATATGGAAGTATTTTGCTTTGAATACGGAAAATTACAACTGGCCAATACCTATCCCGTAAACAACAATGAAGACCGCTCGTATTATCTGCTTAACCTTTGGAAACAATTAGAATACGATGCGGAACAAGATGAGTTACACCTTACAGGAGCATCCCAAGAAGAGCGGAACGAACTTATCGGCTTCTTAAGACAATTTATTCTGAAAATCTTTATTATTAATCCTCGAACGGGCACTTCCGACGCTTCGGAAAGCATGTCGGAAGACATCCCTTTCGACATTCAATCCTTACTGATATGCGAGTAATAAGTGGAATATACAAACACCGCAGGTTCGACGTGCCCCCTACTTTCAAGGCACGCCCTACCACCGATTTCGCTAAAGAAAATCTGTTCAATGTATTGAACAACTATTTTGATTTTGAAAATGGAGTAACAGCTCTCGACTTGTTCGCTGGTACAGGGAGCATCAGCCTTGAACTGTTATCGCGAGGATGTGACAAGGTAGTGTCGGTAGAAAAAGACCCGCAACACTATGCCTTCATCTGTAAAGTAATGAAAGAAATAAAAACAGACAAATGCTGGACAGTACGAGGAGATGTATTCAAATACATCAGTAAATGCCGGGAACAATTCGATTTGATTTTCGCCGACCCTCCTTATGCCTTACCCGAACTGGCTGACATTCCCGACAAGATATTCGGACACGAACTGCTCAAGCCGGAAGGACTGTTCGTATTAGAGCACGGCAAAGACTTCAATTTCGAAAACCATCCGCATTTTTCCGAACACCGGCACTATGGAAGCGTAAACTTCTCGTTTTTCCGCTAAACTAAAGCAAAGGAGCCAGCAAACGCACGATGGACTCGGTTATCTTACTCTTCCACGAGCGTTTGCTCCATATTTTGCGAGAAAGTGAAAGGCTATTTTTTTGGTCGGCTAAAAAGATTTCTTTCAGACGCAAAGCCATTTCCCTATCATAAAGAAATGCATTTACTTCGAAATTATGTTCAAAACTGCGGAAATCCATATTTGTAGAACCGACCGATGCCCATTCATCATCGGACACCCATACCTTGGAATGCAAAAAACCTTTCCGATAAAGATATACCTTGACGCCGGCACGCATCAATTCATCCAAATAAGATAAAGAACCTTTATGGATAATAAAAGCATCCGCCCGTTTAGGTAACATAATCCGAACATCAACGCCAGCAAGAGCCGCCGTCTGAAGAGCGATAATCACTTCATCCGTAGGAAGTAAATAAGGCGTTTCGATATAAAAATAACGTTTTGCCGAACACAAAGCCTTCACCAATCCCTGCATGATATCATGCCATCCTCCCACAGGGTCGGAAGTCACGATTTGGGCTACGACATCACCTTCCTCTTCTATTTTAGGAAAATATTCGGAAGAGGTAAGCAACATCCGATCTACAAAATACCAATCAGTTAAAAACGAAGTCTGCAAACCATACACCGCCTTTCCCTTAATACGTAGATGTGTATCTCGCCATATTCCCCACGAAAAGCCCTTCAAATAACGCTCCGCTATATTCATTCCCCCTATAAAACCTACCTTCCCATCAATAATCGCTATCTTCCGATGATTACGATAATTTACCTTACTAGTGAAACGGGGGAAACGCACCTTTAAAAAACTTTGCACTTCGATACCCTCACACAACATCTCATCATAAAACAAACGATTCACCTTCCAACATCCTACATCATCGTACAATAAACGAATCTTTACTCCCTCACGAGCCTTGTCAATCAACAAATCGCGCAACAAACGCCCCACTGGGTCATTTTCGAATATATAAAACTGCAAATGAATATGATGTTTCGCCAAGCTAATCTCATGCATCAAGGCTTGCAACATCGCATACCCATCGGTATACATATCCACTTGATTTCCATCAAAAGGCAAAGCATTATTGACTTTCCTGAAAAACAGAACCAATGCATTCTTTTTATCTAAATCATGAAATGCCTCCTGTGCCTGATACTCCGCCATCGGACGCTTACTCAACCTTGAATATCCTTTTTTACTTATCAGGTGCTCCTTACGTGTGTCACGCCCAAAAAAGAAATAAAAAACCAATCCTATGACCGGCAAGAAAAACAGAATCAACATCCATGCCATTGTCTTCACCGGATTGCGATTATCAAGAATAACCACGAATATGGTCGTCAAGATCACCGCCAAATACAAAATATGAAAGACACTTCCAAAGATATCTTCCCAAACAAGCACATCCATAGTTTTATAATATAGAAGAATGAATAATATCTACTAAAATAGGCTTCACTCCACTAACAAAACATTCCACGGCTATCACCATCAAGATAAGCCCCATCAAACGCATCATTACATTATTTCCCGTTTCACCTATCACCTTGACTAATCGAGTAGACAAGCAAAGAATAATAAAAGTAAGCACATAGACTATTGCTATAACCGTCACTAACGTTACTTTCAGTTCCCATGTAGAAGCATCGCTCATCATAATAATCCCGTTGGCTATTGCTCCAGGACCACACAACATCGGAATGGAAAGAGGAGTTATAGATATATCATCCGCATAAGTTCTAATCTCTTCATCTTTCAATTTCGTATTAGTATATCGAGCCTGCAACATGTCATACCCTATCTTTAGGATAATAATGCCCGCTGCTATTCTAAAGCCATTAGTTGAAATACCAAAAAACTTAAACAAGAATTGACCAAAAAAAGTAAACGACATCAAAATAATAAAAGAAATGATAGTCGCACGTTTTACAATGTGACGACGTTCTTTATCACCCAAACCGTTTGTCATCGTTAAAAACACCGGCATCGTTCCTAATGGATTAGTCAATGTAAAAAACGAAGTGAAACAAAGCAATGCATAAGGAAGAATTATATCCATATCATAATTTATTAAGTCCGGTCAAATATACAAAAACAACTTGATATACTCACCTTCAAGCATAAAAAATATGAATATCCTCAATCGTCCTAAATTAGCAAAGTTTAATCTTAGTGGCATGCCAATGATGTCTTCGGGAACAGTTTTTGCATAATGACATGCAGGAGGAATGAATATGAAAGAGTTGACACTTCTGAATTTTTCCGAAGTCTATCCTGACGAGGAAACCTGCGTGAAGCCCTGCGCCGCTTCCGCGAGGATCATTGTCTTAGCTGCAGCCGTTGCGGTTGTACGCACCAGTATTGGGACAAGGCGCACAAGTCTTGGATATGCAGCCGCTGCGGTCATGAGACCACGCTCCGTTCCGGCACTGTGATGCAGGGAAGCAACCTGCCTGTACGTGACTGGTTCGCCACGATGTTTCTCCTGACGGCGACCAAGCGTACCATATCCGCCAGGGAAATCCAGCGGCAATTGGGTCGCAAGCGTTACCAGCCCGTATGGGAAATGGTGCAAAGCTCCGTGACGTGATGGGCAAGCGGGATGCACGCTACAGCCTTCACGGGGACGTGGAGATAGACGAAGGCTTCTTCTCCACCGAAACGCCTGAAGAACAGAAAGATTGTCCCTTGAAACGCGGACGTGGAAGCCAGCGCAAGACCTCCGTCCTTGTCATGGCCGAGAGCAGCTTTCCCGAAGTTCCTTCCGACAAGAAAAGGAGCGCTCCCAAAGCCGTGGGACACATAAAGATAGAAGTCATAGACTATTTGAAAGCGTCCACAGAGACACCTTAGATAAAACAGGCGACGGACGGTAAGGCAAATGTCACGACGGATGGAGCCAACACATACGCACCCCTTGAAAAGGACGGGGCGGTATCTTCCCATAAGGCCGTCGTCATGGATGACAAGAAGAAAGTGGGCAAGTCTTGCCGTGGGTGCATATCGCCATCAGCAACGCCAAAAGGAGCATACTGGACACTTACCATGACATAAAGGCGGAGTTCCTGCAGCTTACCTCAACGAGTTCTGTTACAAGTTCAACAGAAGGTATTTCGGGTTCAGGCCCTTTGAAAGGCTTGAACTTTGTGCTTGTTCCTATAAGGCCGATTTCAAACATAGGATTTACTGATTAGGGCAATTGAGGATATTCATTAAAAAAAATCCCCCTCACCTATATCAGATGAAGGGGATTCCCAAGACGGCGGCTACCTACTCTCCCGCTTGCGCAGTACCATCGGCG
>URCM01000135.1 GCA_900546355.1 uncultured Bacteroides sp. | reverse complement strand
AGGCCGTTGGCTACGGCGTGTCCGCGCTGTACGGTCATCCATGCGCCGATTTGGCGTAGTTTTTCTTCTTTTGTGTCTGTACTTTCCCAACCGATGGCGGTGGGATAAATCAGTAACTCGGCACCTTTTAATGCCATCAGCCGTGCACCTTCGGGATACCATTGGTCCCAACACACTTGTACGCCTAATTTGCCTATGGATGTCTGAATCGGTTCGAAGCCAAGGTCGCCCGGGGTGAAATAGAATTTTTCGTAATAAGCGGGGTCATCGGGGATGTGCATCTTGCGGTATTTGCCGGCGATGCTTCCGTCTGCATCAAAGACAACAGCTGTATTATGGTATAAGCCGGGAGCGCGTCGTTCGAATAAGGAAGTGACCAACAAAATGTTGTATGCAGAAGCTATTTCACTATAAAATCCTGTTGACGGTCCGGGAATCGGTTCCGCCAAATCGAATAGGTCTGTATTTTCTGTCTGGCAGAAATAGGGTGTGTTGTGAAGTTCTTGCAATACGACTAAGTTTGCTCCAGCTTCGGCTACGGAAGCGATGTTTCGGTGCAGTTTTTCTAAGTTGGCTTTGATGTTGTTCGAGCAGGATTGCTGCACGATACCTATACGGATGATTTTTGTCATATTCTCTTTATATAATTAAAAGGTGTATAATCAGGGTTAATTATTTTGCGAAAAAACACTTTCGGGATATTGCATGGTGACACAATGCAACGAACCGTGTTGCTGTATCAACGCCCGGCAATCGATTCCGACGATTTCACGTCCGGGGAAAGCCGATGCCAGTATGCAAGCCGCTTCCTGGTCTTTTTCTGGTTGGTCGTAAGTGGGGTATAGTACGGCGTTATTCATAATCAGGAAGTTGGCGTATGTGGCAGGAAGGCGTTGTCCTTCTTCATCGTAGACAGCATCGGGTAAGGGTAAAGGAAGCAATCGGTAGGGGGAGCCGTCTAAGGTGCGGAATGTTTTCAGTTGTACTTCCATGGCATGAAGCGCACCGTAATGTTCGTCTTCGGTGTCTGTACACTGCACGTAAGCGATGGTATGGTCGGGGCATAGGCGTGCCAATGTATCGATGTGGCTGTCTGTATCGTCACCCGCTAAAAAACCATAATCTAACCACAGTACTTGAAGCAGGTTGAATTTTTCCTTCAGGTATTGTTCGATTTCGTTGCGGCATAAGGTGTCGTTTCGGTTCGGTGCCAGCAAGCAGTTGGAAGTGGTAAGTAGAGTGCCTTCACCGTCACTTTCTATTGACCCTCCTTCTAACACGAAGTTTCGGCAATTGATGTAGTGTCCGTTTAGTAATCCGCTTTTGTAGACTTGTGTATTGATGAGGTTGTCTTTGCAAGCGGCGAATTTCATTCCCCATCCATTAAAGCAGAAGTCTAATAAAAGGGGAGAGGCATTGCTTTGCAGCAATGTGATAAATCCATGGTCGCGTGCCCAGGTGTCATTGGTAGGGCAAGCGATGAAGTGGATGTTTTCTTTAAAATCTGCCGTTTTAAGTGCTTCTGGAAATTCGGGAGCGACAAGCAGCAAGGGTTGCCGGGTCGCTATTTCACGGGCCAGACGGAGGAAGCACGCTTCTACTTCGTCCAACATATAGTTCCAGTCTGTTCCGGCATGAGGCCAAGTCAGCTGGATATAACTTTGGGTGTGCCATTCGGCGGGTAAATAAAAGTTTTGCGTCATTCGTTTTTTATATTAGTCTGTTTCTTTGTTTCGTTTCTGACGGGCAACTGGCTGTTCTTCGGAGTTCTCTGTTTTATTCCTTCGGCGGAACAACATCCAGTTGAACAGTTCGCGCCAGTTGTCGAAGTCTTTTTTATACATTAATCCGATGCCCTGAGTGGTCAGGGTTGATTTGGTGAAATAGCGGTCATTGGTTTCATTGTAGCCTTTCAGGCGGAGTTCACCGTTTTTAGTCAGCATCCACATGGCTTCAAAATCGCCTACGAAATTGGTGTTTTGCAAGGCATTGTCGCGATATCCGAAGTTGCCGTTGATGATGAGGCGGTTGTTCAATAACCTTCCCGATAGGATGGCTTCCGCTTCTACATCGCTCCAGCCGTTTTCGCCTGTGCTAAGATTGGTTCCTACATTCCAGTTCTGATTGTCGATGACTTGCGACAACATATTGTTGAGTTGTCCTGATAAGGTGCTGAAAGCCAGTGAGCTGGTTGCATCCGACTGGGTAGCGTTGTTATTATAGTCGTACGTATAGAATTTACCGATGCCAAGCAGGTAGATGATTTGTGTGTTCATCTGTTCTTCCGTACTGGTCAGGCTTCGCACTAATTCCCGGTCCTCATCGCTTACGGTGGGCAGGTCGAGGTCGAATTTCAGGTTTGGACTGGTAAGGTTTCCGGTTAAATTCAGCAGGCAATTTACCCGGACGGTACCTCGTGTGGAAGAAGCGTCTGCCACTAAATCGTTTAAGGAAGCCGAATTAACCGTATAAATCGCCTGTACATTCAGGTTTGCCTGACGTGGGTTTCCGTTAAACGATACGGTTCCTCCCGACTGTAGGATGAAATCTTTCCGGATAACGTTTTGCATACTCATTTTATAGATGCCGTTTTCGATGTTATAGTTTCCGAATATCAGGAAATCTCCTTTATTATAGAAATTGATGCGCAGGTTTCCGCTTCCTGTAGCGGAAATATTATCTCCCGCTACGGGATCCATGACGATGCGCATTGTAGCGTCTGGAGTCGCTTCAATTTGGAAGTTCAAGTGCATATCAAGGGGAGTATCGTCATCTTCTTCTTCCTTTTGTACGTTTAGGGGATGATATACTTCCGTGTAGATATGTTCTTGCCGGCGTTTAGGGGTACGGTCTACAAATGTGATAAACTGGTTGCTGGTGGCTTCGGCAGCAGTAGCAGTGACATAGGTAAACGATGTATGTGGGTCGGTACGCAAGGTTCCGTCTACACTTAAGGCGTTGTTTCCTCCCCGTAGCAGGACGTCGCCCGTAGTATAGATTGTTCCGTAAAAAGGAAATTCGGGTGTTTCTTTTTCGGTATGGAAGACCCGCATATTATGGGTGTTGAAACGGAAATTGTAAGTCAGGTGTTTCAGTTTCTGATGGTCAAGAGCTCCGTTTACGGTTCCGTTATGTCCTTCCATATCGGTTATTTGTACGTTATCGAATCCGAAATGTCCCGGACGGATGCGTACAGAGTCGGCGTGCAGACGGAACGAAGTGTTCAAAATATCCACTTTCATACTGGCATCTGCTTGTGCGCTTCCTTCCAGGTCCAAGCCAGAGAAAGGCCCGAACAGGCGGACATTGCCGAACACACGTCCTTGCATGTTGGTGAAGATGCCATTGATGAACGGTTGCAGGAAAGCCAAGTTCGTGCCTCCTGCACGGATATGCAGGTCAAGACCTTTGGCTTTGGGCGAAATATAGCCATCGACATAAGTAGAATAATGGGTGTTCTCACGAATGTCTGCCAGCAGGCGGATGCCGCCCAGTTCGTTGTCCCATTCTGCTTTGATGTCGCCTCTGCCTAATAAGGCATCGTTGAGCAAAAATCCTTTTACGTCTAACCGCCCTTGCATGACGGGTTTTTCTAATACATGATTCAAGTGTACTTTCCCGCTAATCAATCCGTTGAATTTCACGGCATGAAATTGGATGATGTCCATGATGTATTGCAGGTTGATGTTGTTTAGGTCTACAATACAACTGTCGGTTTCCGCTTTTCCGATACGTCCGTTGGCATGGATGTACTGGTCTTGGTGTTCGAACAAAAAATTACGCACATCGATGATGCCTTGCCGGATGACGACATCCGAAGCATGGATTTTCCAGATGCTATCGTTCAGGATGATTTGGCTGGGTTGTATATGGATGTGCGTATTCAACTTTTCTCCCGTTTCCGGTTTTTCGAAACGTGCCGTGGCGTCTATTAGCCCGCTGAAGGTAGAGGCCGTATTATTTCCCCAGTTGACAATCGCTTTTAGCCGGTCTTCTTTTGCCAGCGCGTTGATAGCAAAATTAACCATACTTCCTTTCTTCATGCGTTTGTTGGTGCGCAGTAAGCATTGCAGTCCTTCGTCTGTATTGTCGCAAAGAAAAGTTCCGGCTTCGTAGTAATCGCCTTTGTAGGTAAACTCGGGGGCATAAGCACGCATTTGGATGCGAGTGCGGTTATCGTCGAAATAGCCTTGTAATGAAGCCGGCATACTTAGTTCTAACGGAATGTCTGCCACTATCGACAGCAGTTCGGCATTGTCCAATTGCAGGTTGAAGTGGAAGTTATTGTCGGTTTCAGGTAATTTCTTGTCCGGATCCAGCAGCGAGGGAAGATAGCGTTGTACGGTTTTCAGGATGCTTGACGGGAGGGTGCGGTACGAATAATTCCCTTCGACTTTGCCATTCAGGAAAGGCGAACGGATTTCGATTTGTTTTTTTCCTGTGCTTCCTGTTGTTCCAGCCAGAATGTTGAGATAGGCGAGTGAATAACATTTTTCCGGGTCGGGAGCATTTACGATGATGCTGTCGACGCGGAGTTTTCCCTGCACGTCATCGATAGAGCGTCCGGTAAAGTCGGCCAACAGGTTTAGTGAAAAGTCGGCTCCGTCGTATTTTTTTGTGAGGTTCAAAGCATTCGGACAGAAATGGCGTATCGTAGCTTTTAAGTTAAAATCGGGTACAGACTGTTGCGTGGCTATGTGTCCGTTGATTTCGATGCTGCCGTTCGGGTCATTCAGTGAAATGTTTCCGTCAAATCCTCCCGGCGTATATTGTCCGTCGAGCAAGATGTTGTGATATTCGTATTGTTTGTATGTCAGCGATGAAACAGTCCCTTTGATATACGATTCGGGTTTTCCGTCTTGGTAGCGGAAACCGTTTAGTTCGATGTCGAATGCCGTATCACCGAATGTTTGTTCTTTGCCTAAGAGTGTGCCGAGATTCAGCCGTTTGCTGGTTACTTTACCTGAATAAGAATGGTATGCGGTGTCATTATGGCTGTGCATGGTCACGTTGGCCTGTATCCTGCCGGCTTTAGACAAAATGGTGCCGTGGGTGGTCAGCTGGTGAAGGTATCCCGATATGTCACCGTTAAAGCGGATGTCGCCCAAGCGGCGTATGATAGCCGGAACTTCGTTCTTGCCGGATATGTTCTGGAAGAGCCAACTTAATCCTAACGAGTCTGCGTCTAATTGAGAAACTTTACCGGATAGATGGAGATTTTCCTTTCGGTTCCAATGATTGACTACTCCTTGTGCTTTGAGCAATAAGGTTTGTTCATTTCCGCTTATAAGGATGTCTGTACAGCGCGTGTGGGTACCTTCTCCTTCTAAAGCGAGCCTGAAATCGACCGGACTATGAAAATGGGTGAAAGCGGGTACGAACATGGCGAAATCTGCCGGCACAATACTGGCATTCATCCGCATACGGTAACGAGCGTTTTTGTCCAGCTGGGCCAATTGAGGGATACTGTCGTAATCAGCGTTCAGCGTGTCAATAGTGAAGCTGGTTTCGGGTAATTGCATTTCCAGTTCGCTGAGGGAAAGGTGCCGGGGGGTAACGAGTAATTTCATGGCAAGTTTTTTCAGCTTGAATCCACTGGTTTCGTTAAAGCTCATGCGGCGTATTTGAGCATTTATAGAGTCGTTGGTCAAAGCTTTCAGCGAAAGTGTGGCAGAAAGGTTTTGGATGCCGATGTGTTTGGTGTTAAAGCGGTTGGGGGTGAAAGGTTCGGAAAGGACATCGTAATAAACCTGTCCGCGGCGGATTAATACCGAATTGATGCGCAAATCGATGTTCTTCTCTTTTTTTACAGTGTCTTTTGAGGTAAAAGCATCGACTACGAATTGGAAATTAGTCGGGCTGTCGGGCGTTTCCCGGTTTAGCCGGGCGTTTAATCCGAACAGCTGTACGCTGCTGATGCGGATTTTTCCATGCAATAAAGACGATATTTCTATCTTGGCCGAAAGTCGTGACACTTTCAGCATATCGTGATTCTTGCGGTCTTTTAATGTGACGTTTTGGATGATAATCCGGTTCAGCAGACCTAAATCGATATTGCCTATATGGAGTTCGGTCTGCATCAGTTTGCCTAATTCATCGGCCACGACGGACGAAAGTTGCCGTTGGATGACAGGAAGGTTGAGCATGGCAATCAATCCGAAATAGCATACCAATATCAGTATGATGACCGAACGGACGAAATGTTTGATGTGGATTCCTTTTTTCATGCTGTACTTCCTTTAAAAATGAATCAAAAATACAAATATCAGTCGAGGTACTCCCTATTTCTTCGGGTTATTTCAATATTTTTAAGATGGCGCATGTGTGTGGAGATGTTTTATCGGAAAGAGACTAAGAAGCTGTTTTGAATTTCTCCAAAAAGTTTTTCTTGACTTGATGTATCCGTTTT
>URCM01000134.1 GCA_900546355.1 uncultured Bacteroides sp. | reverse complement strand
TGCCTCAAAAACTCATCCCAAATCATCGCACGATAAATTCAAAACAGCTTCTCAAAATAGTTTCTTATTGAAAAAATCTTTATCTTTGTTACAAGTAAAAAGTAAATCATAGATTACGTATGAAACGATATGTGTATTATTGCCTAATTAGTGTATGCATCGGTATGACTGTTGCTTGCAAGAATCCGCAAACGCGAAAGGCAGAAAACCCTGCTCAGCCCAAAACAACCGACAACGCCGCTGGACATGCACTTTTTCCTGCGCCCGAAATACCGTCTGTTATTACAACTCCCAACGAACGGCGCATTTACCTCACCACGCATTATTGGGACAATTTCGACTTTGCCGATACGCTTTTGCTCGATAACCGTGATGTGACCGAGCAAGGATTTGTAAACCTGATTTCTCTGTTATCAGACGACGTAAGCTCTTCGGATGAAATCAATCAGAGTCTCGATAACCTCTGCAGCCGCATGGAGAGTCACCCGTATGCACGCAGACTTTTCATGCGCCTTTTCGAAGATTACCTGTATAACCCAAATTCGCCGTTATACAACGAACAACTGTATTTGGCTTACTTGGAACGTATGCAAAAAAGCCAGGCGATAGGCGATGCGACTAAAAGCACGTTGGCATTCAAACAAAAACTCATCAGCCGGAACCAGCCCGGTACCCTTGCTTCCGACTTTACTTATTATTTACCCAACGGTCGGGCGCGCAAACTTCATCGTACTTCTGTCCCAAGCAACCGGTTGTTGCTGGTATTCTATGACCCGGAATGTCCCGGTTGTCATGAAATCATGCAAGATATGCTTCACGACCAGGCTTTGGCAGAGGTTGTAGCCGGCGGAAAACTCACTGTGTTGGCTATCTATACTGAAGGTAATCCTGAAGCATGGCGCAAAGACCTCCCTAACCTCCCAGACAACTGGACAATAGGAACCGACCGCGAAGCTATCAAGCTAAACGCTCTCTACGACCTGAAAGCCATGCCTTCGCTTTACTTGCTCGACGGGAATAAAAAAGTCATCTTGAAAGATGCGCCCTACGCGCGTATCCGTGCCGCATTGCGTTTGTAAAGAAACTGTTTGGGATTTCTACAAAAGTATTTCTTGGAGAAATTCAAAACAGCTTCTAAATACCAACCACAACATATCGGTTCTTACTTCTCTCCAACTCTTAACGACCTGATGATTTATAAAGTTTCTATGTCTTCAGCAGTCAGACCTGTATAACGCAAAATGCTCTCTATAGGTATTCCATCAGATCTCATCTGCTTGGCTGTTTCAATGGCTTTACGCTTTTCACCTATTTCCAGACCTTCGGCACGACCGATTTCTTTACCTTCCGCCATACCTTTTACCATACCTTCCGCCATGCCTTTTGCCATACCTTCCGCCATGCCTTTTGCCATGCCTTTTGCCATGCCTTCCACCATACCTTTTGCCATGCCTTTTGCCATACCTTCCGCCATGCCTTTTGCCATGCCTTTTGCCATGCCTTTGATTTCAGCTGTTTCCATTACACTGAACCAGTCCCGATAGTTTTTCAAGCTTTCTTCGTATTCATAACGTTCTTTACGGTCAAATTTCGCTATTTCTGCAACCTCAAAAAGATGAGTAAACACTCTCTCTTGCAAAGCTTGCGGACGATCCATCAGTGTAGCAAGATTACGGATAACATACAGCCATTTATCAAAAAGCGTTTCAAGCTCTGCCTCTGTTTTCGTAAATTTGGGCATTTCCAAATAGATAAACGTTAGCTTGTCGTAAAAGACTTCTTTTGTTGCGAGGTCAGTCAACTTCACTTCATGATAAAAGTCCTCATTATCAGAATAAATAGTGAAGTTCAAAATACCTATCGTATAAATGCCTTTCAGCCCATAGTTCCATATTCCACGCGGAGCCTGTTCCCGAATAGCAAAGGTAGAATAATAAATACTCCGGTCCTTGAAAAACTGCTGTTCGCCTTTTTGCATCTCTACGATAAAGTGTTCACCTTTCTCATTCTTGCAATACACATCAAATACAGCACGGCGGTCATACTCCTGCGTGCCGAGGCGTTCAGCATTCAGGTAGGTAATATCTTTGATTTCCTCCCTTCCATGCAAAAGGGCATTCAGAAAACTGATAAGCAAATCCTTGTTGATTTCAGTACCAAATAATTTCTTGAACGCAAAGTCCGTATAAAAATTAATGTATCTTTCGAATATTCCTTCTGAACACATAGGCGTGAATTTTAATAATATGCAAAGAAACAAAATTCCTGCATTAATGCCAAACTTAAAAGAATAAAATAATGGTAAATAAATGCCCATATCGCCGCCGGCAGAGTGAAGTAAATATTCTTGGCCATCCTGTTGTGATTTGCTTTCAAATTAGTATCTTTGAACCATTGAAAACAGCTTTTCTCTTTTCTGGGACTTAGAGGATAAGTTGTGATTTGCTTTCAAATTAGTATCTTTGAACCATTGAAAACAGCACCTGTATCAGTCACACTTCCCATTATCTTCTTCTTGTCAAAGGCTGTATCAAGTGGTTTGCGTACAGCAAAGAAACGGTCTTTCGTGTCTTTAGAGAAGTAATAAACCTTGATTTTCTTCAAATCAACATCCTGCCAAACATATTTGTTGTCTTCAAAGTATTTCTTTATCTGCTTTTCATTCAGATTTTGCTTCAACAATTCTTTCAACTTTTTCTTCAAGTCTTTCTCTACGATGACTTTCGGATTCTTCAATGCTTCTTTCAAGGTTACTGTAGTTATACCTCGAAGATTGACTTCGCCAAAAACCGTTTCTTTGTGCATCGGCTTACGGATAGCCCAGCTGTCTCCTTTCTTTTGAGGGAGCATCGTTTTCTTACCGTCTTTATAATGTTGGTAATAATTGGTAGTCTTGTTAATGACACGCAGGTTCTGCTTAAAGCTGACGACTATGTCTTGCAGTGCCTTATAGACATCTTGGGTAAAGGTATCCCACGGCTTTTTGATGAACCAGCGATAGTTGCCCTTATCGTCCGTTTTCTGCTTGTCGCACAACAAGCGTTGCAAGTCATGACGGGAAATCTTGGCATCCTTGCTTGCCGATTCATTATTGAGGTAATTCACGATATTGCGATTGGCGCAGGCGATTACAATCGCATCCATTGCATGATGGCGGTGGTCGATACGCTTTTTGCTGAAACCTTTCTGTAATTCCAAAGGCATTGCAGGGATAACATTCCCGCTTGTGTTGACCGAAGTAAACCGGTTGCTTTCTGTCAATTCGTTCAATCGTAAGAAACGTGGAAGAATGATTTTATTCCAAACCTCGTTGATACCCCAATCTTTTTTCAAACGGTCGGTAACACTGCCTGTACAGACTATCACATTCTTCGACACTTCTTCCTGCTCACCTTCTTCGCGGACGATATTGGATAATAAAGACTTAACCAACCTGCTGATGTAGCGGCTATCATTCAGCTGTCGGGCAATGAATTGCTCCGGTATGTCTTCCATGAGCAGTTTTTTCTTTTTGGCTGAGTTATGAGAGTAGTT
Source organism: uncultured Bacteroides sp. (assembly GCA_900546355.1). Classification (GTDB taxonomy): domain Bacteria; phylum Bacteroidota; class Bacteroidia; order Bacteroidales; family Bacteroidaceae; genus Phocaeicola. The sequence continues at coordinate 2,903 of URCM01000134.1, read as the reverse complement.
GTCTTTTACGAACTGTTCATAGGCTTCTATGGTTTGTATTTCAACTGGTGCTCTACCAAAACTTATTTCCACTTTTCGACCTTGATTCTTTCTTATAAACTCATATCCCAGCATATTACTCTTCAATTTATTGACTTCCGCTTCACAAATGACCTTGTTGCTGAATGAATCATCAAAATAGCGTGCCTGTGGGATGATGTGTTCAATCTCGTAAGCAGGTGTAAACAATTTGCCTAAAGGAATCATTTCTCCTGTATAAGGCGAACGGTATTTTTGCTCTAACCAAAGTTTATAGCGCAATACTTCGGAGGTAGTAGGACGTTTCCTGACATCGCTTTCATTGAATTTCTTTATGATTGTAGCTATTTCATCGGGCACTTCATCCACGCTGTTCCATACACCTTCTTCATATATCCGCAACAAGTCCTGCTGACCGGGTGAATAAGGGCGTACGTTTTCTATCTCGAATTCAGGATTCATGAATTCGGTAAGCAAAGCCTTGATGCGGAGATTTGTATTCTCGTTCTCCTGAATCTGCCGGGTCATTTTCGCACGTTCGTCCTTGGTTTTCTTCATCTCTCTTCCCAATTCCACGTGAATTTCATCAATGTGTCCCACTTGCTTCCATATATCGCGGACGGTGCGCAATGTTTCCAAAATAACCTGTTCAACAATCGGGTTGTGCAACGAATGTTGCTTGAACCTTTTCAGGTAATCGTCTATGTCGGAAGGATTTTCCCATTTCTGAATATCTTTTGCTTCGGAATGACGGTTGTAAACCACATAGCAAGCCAGCCAAAGCGGAAGTCCTTTGAAGGAAGATACCTTATCCAGATGAATCGCTTTTTCCCTCACACGTGTCCGAATGGCTTCATCGTATTCCCCTGATATGATTTTATCAATCCGGTCACGGGTCTGACCGTCTATATCATTTTCATTCCAATATTTTCCCATCCGCATCAAAGGCAATAACTTTTTGACGGCTTTGGCCGAATAAGAACCGTACTCTTTATCAAAAGGAGGAGTTTTCAGGAAAACTTCTACAAAGTTTTCGCCAAGCTGTTGCTTTTCCGCAAACGAAATCCGTTAATCACTGCCCAACCGATGCTGTTGGTTCCTAAGTCTAACCCTAAGATGTGTTTTGGTTCCATAGCTTTTATATTTTTTCCAAAGCTATGAATTTTCCGCGACAATATTTGTCTTTCTCAAACTTTTTCCTTATTTTTGCTTTCACTAATTTGAAGCAAATCACAATAAGGATTATTCCGTTGTGAAAACATTAGGTTCCCTCGTCCTCTAACGGGGGATTTTTTATGCCGTCATTATTCTTAATGTTCAAACCAGAGCGGTCCGAAAATCCGATGAGAGCAGTTTGCTCCATTTACTTCATATAACTATATTAAAAACACGATTACTAATCGTCATGCTGTACGATTACTAATCGTCATGCTGTACGATTACTAATCGTCACGCTACACGATTACTAATCGTGTCGGTGTAGCAGTTATACCATTTGACAAGATACGGATATATACACTTTATTTCCTCTATGCCCCTCTGTGTCCCCTGTGGTGAAGCACATTCTCACCATAAAGGACACAAGAGGTAGGCAGAAATTTTTCATCTATTGCGGAAATCCATCTTCTTATTGGCGCATTGTCATACGGTTTTCAACGCGTTCCGCAAGCGGATGAGGAAGTCGTCGGCTTCATCCATACTGAGGCAGAGGGGAGGAAGCAGGCGGATAACGTTGGTACCGCTTACACCGGTGAATACTTTTTGTTCGAAAAGCAATTTGCGGCGCAGTTCCTTGACGGGTTCTTCAAATTCCAACCCTATCATCAGGCCGCGTCCGCGCACTTCCTTGATGCCTTCGATTTTCTTCAGCTCTTCCAGCAGGTGTGTGCCGACATGGGCGGCATTCTCTACCAGGTGTTCTTCTTTCATCACATCCAGTACGGCGATTGCCGCTGCACAGGCCAGGTGATTGCCACCAAAGGTGGTGCCGAGTTGTCCGTAAACAGGCTTGAACTTCGGACTAATCAATACGCCTCCCATCGGGAATCCATTGCCGATGCCCTTGGCTACGGTAATCATGTCGGGACGGATGGCACTGTATTGATGGGCGAAGAATTTTCCGCTCCGTCCGTAGCCCGACTGGATTTCGTCTACTATCAGTACGGTATTGTTTTCATCGCAGGCTTGGCGCAGGGCTTGCATAAAGTCTGTATCGGGTATCTGGATGCCGCCTACTCCCTGAATGCCTTCGATGATGACGGCGCACACATCGCCTTTCGCCAGTTCGGCCTTCATCGCTTCCGCATCGTTCAGCGGAAGGTAGGTGACATGCCGGTTGGCGTTGATGGGCGCGATGATTTTCGGATTATCGGTCACTTCTACCGCCAGCGAAGTACGTCCGTGGAAAGCTTTGTTGAACGAGACGACACGGGTACGTCCGTTGTAGAACGAAGCCAGTTTCAGGGCGTTTTCGTTTGCTTCGGCTCCCGAGTTGATTAAGAACAGTTGGTAATCGTCGTAGCCACATATAGCTCCCAGGCGGTCGGCCACTTCCTGTTGCAGTTTATTGATGACCGAATTGGAGTAGAATCCCAGCGTAGCCACTTGCTTGCTGATGGTTTCTACGTAGTGCGGGTGGGCATGGCCGATGGAGATAACGGCGTGTCCCCCGTAAAGATCCAAATACTCCTGACCTTTATCGTCCCACACGTGGCAACCTTTTCCCTTGACTACGTTAATGTCGAAGAGAGGATATACATCGAATAGTTTCATAATTCTTTTATAGAAAGTTTGGAACACAGAGTCACACAGACACGGGGCTTTTTGTTTAAATTAAGAAGCTGTTTTGAATTTATCGTGCGATGATTTGGGATGAGTTTTTGAGG
>URCM01000133.1 GCA_900546355.1 uncultured Bacteroides sp. | reverse complement strand
AAACGCCTCAAAAACTCATCCCAAATCATCACACGATAAATTCAAAACAGTTTCTGAATTTGCAACAATTCAAAACAGTTTTTCACTTTATCGGAAAATTCAAAATGAATGTCCGCAATTAGCCAACGTAGGGGCGGGATTAGCCCGCCCGTATGCATCCAGGTGGATGTTTTCGGACAGGCAAACCCTACCCCTACAGTTTATTGGTAAAATGCGGACATTCATTAAATTCCAAACAGGCTCTTACTCTTGCGCGCTCTTTTTCATTCGAAGCTCGTAAAGATCGTTCCGGCGGTCGCGCAAGTTACGTACGCTTCCGTAAGTATGAAGCTCGTTCAACAAGTCGAGATCAACATCCGACACAAGAATCATTTCGGTGTTTGGCGTAGCTTCGGCACGCTTGCCATCGGTGGGAAAAGCAAAATCGCAAGGGGTAAACACACCCGACTGAGCATATTGGATGTCCATGTTGTGCACACGAGGCAGATTACCCACACTACCGGCTATCACCACAAAACACTCGTTCTCAATGGCACGTGCCTGAGCACAGACCCTAACACGCGAATAACCGTTTTGCGTATCGGTAAGGAAAGGCACAAAAAGAATTTGCATCCCTTGGTCTGCCATCAGACGGGAAAGTTCGGGGAACTCCACATCGTAACAAATCAACACGCCTATCTTGGCACAATCGGTATCAAAAGTGCGTACCATCTTGCCTCCGCTTAACCCCCAACTCTTTACCTCATCGGGCGTGACGTGCACTTTTTCGTACATCTCTACCGTACCGTCCCGCCGACAAAGGAAACCCACATTATACAAGCTTCCGTCTTCTTTTACATAAGGCATACTTCCGGTAATAATATTGATGTTGTAACTGATGGCAAGCTCCATAAAGCGGTCTCGCACTTCTTCGGTGTATTGTGCCAAAGCACGGATGGATTGCGCTTCGCCCATATCGTTAAACTTTGCCATCAAAGGCGCGTTGAAGTATTCAGGGAAAAGAACAAAATCGCTTTTATAGCCCGACACGGCATCGACGAAGAATTCTACTTGTTCGAACACATCATCAAGTGTCTTGTAAGAACGCATCTGCCATTGTACCAAACCGACACGCACCGTGGTTTTCTTGTCGACATACGAATCTGTAGGCGGCTGGTAATAGATGTTATCCCACTGAAGAAGCGTAGCGCAATGACGCGACTCCTCATCATTGGGCAAATAATTGCGCATCACGCGGCGCACGTGAAAATCATTCGAAAGCTGGAAAGTGAGCACTGGGTCGTAGATTTCACGCAAGCGTACCTTTTCAATGTATTCCTTGGGACGCATCGTATCGGCATACTTGTAATAGTTAGGGATACGTCCGCCGAACATAATGGCTTTCAAGTTCAGCTTCTCGCAAAGCTCCTTGCGGTAATCATACATTCGGCGTGCCAGCCGGAGCCCACGGTATTCGGGATGGATAAACACCTCGATGCCATAAAGGATATTCCCTTTCGGGTTGTGGGTATTGAACGTCTCGTTCCCCGTCACTTTAGCGTAAGTATGATCCCCTTTCACCATATCGTAATCGACAATAATCGAAAGGGCACATCCTACGATTTTGTCATCTGCCACGGTCACAATCTGCCCTTCGGGGAAAATGGTTATCAGTTTCTTTATCTGGGCACGTGTCCAGAACACGTCTTTATCGGCATACACCCGTGTGAACGATTGTGCCAACTGGTCGTAATCCTCCATCCGAAGGTTACGGATTTCCACCTTATTGATTTTATGTGTCTGCTCCATAAGTTTCTTTTAATTTACTGATGTTAATTATCTTCACATTCTACATTGTTTATCCACATAGTTCATTCATTTCTTACTAAATAAAGCCGGTCGGTAATGCAGGCAGGAAGCTCTTCCTGATAATGCGTCACCATAATCAGTGTTTTGCCTTTACGCTCACAAAACGTTTCAATGATATCTTTCACCATCCGGCGATTGTATAGGTCAAGCCCGTGTAGCGGTTCGTCCAATATCAAAAGTTCGGGGTCTTTCACAAAAGCGCGTGCCAACAGGACCAAACGTTGTTCCCCGCTCGACAGTTGAAGGAAACTACGGTCTTTCAAGTCGAGGATACCGAATATATCCATCCACCATTCGCATATCTTCCGTTCGGCTTCATTCGATTTCTTGTAAAGCCCGATGGAGTCGTGCAAGCCGCTCGCCACAATGTCGATGGCAGGCAGGTTCTTCAAATATGCCCGGTGCATCTCAGGACTCACATAGCCGATGTGTTTCTTGATTTCCCAGATACTTTCCCCACTTCCGCGCTTCCGCCCGAAGAGCGAAATATCGCACGCATAACTTTGGGGATTGTCGGCACACACAAGGCTAAGCAAAGTGGACTTACCCGACCCGTTATCTCCGCTCAAAGCCCATTTCTCACCGCATTTTACCGTCCAGTCGAGGCCTTTCAAAATCGTACGCTCACCGTATCGGATACTCACCTTATTCAAGTCGACAATGTGTTCGGTATGATACAGGTTATCGGCGTAAGGCAAGTTCAAAATGCGTTTACGCTTTTCTTCGGACAAGATATGGGGAGGTATTGCGGGACGTGACGCCACGTATTCCGAAAGCGTCATCTTCGCTCCGCACATACGGTCGGATACCGGTACCACATGGGTTATGAACGAAGGAATGTCGTCCGACTTCGAAAGGACGAGGATGATTTGAAGGTCGGACATTTCGGTAAGCTTCTGCAGGAGCACTTGCAACAAATCACGTGTCTTGGCATCCAGTCCGATAAATGGATTGTCCATAATCAGCACCCGCGGATGACTCAAAAGGGTTTTGGTGAGCTGGAATTTCCGAAGTTCCCCACTCGAAAGAAGGATGATGTGCTTATCAAGCATCACTTCCATCCCGAACAAACCAAACAAAGCCTGTTCCAACTTTTCGTCCTCACAAGCAGGAAGCAAATCGCGCACCACGGGCGTATCATCCACATCGTGCGCGTTCCATCGTTGCTGATAATAATATGTTGCGTCCGAATCGCCATACGAATCCCGGAAAGTGATGTACTTGATATTATCGGACACCAGTTTCGATACGGAAGGCGAAAAATCGTATTTCACCTCATTCGCCGCCAGGAGCGGATAACGTCCTGTAAGGGTATCTACCAAGAGGCTTTTTCCACTTCCGTTAGGACCTACAATAGCGATGTGTTCATCTGATGCGAATTGCAGGTTAATAGGTTCCCGCAAGCGGTACGCCGGATGCCGGGTAACACCATTTTCAATCGTAATAACATTTTGCATTGTCTATTGTTTTGCATTTTCATATTCATTGATGGATAATCGTAGCCGAACGGGGCGATACTGTCAGTTGGGTTCCTGTCACCGTCCCCAATCCCATAACCAAATCGATTTTTCCACCTTGACACACTATCCAATATTTCCCTTCAGGGATGTTTACCGTTACCGGTTCGGTACGCGCATTCAATACCACAATGGTATTCAACCACGCATCTCCGCACGGATTTCCCTTCAGACGGAAAGCCACTACATTCATGGCCTGCACTGGAAGGAACTCCAAATGTTCTTTTACCAACGCAATATCACCCATACGAAAAGCAGGATGAGCCTTACGCATTGCTATCAGTCCCCGGTAATAATCGAAGACCTCACGATGCAGCATCTTATTGTGCCAATTAATGGCATTCACCGCATCGGACATATTATACGGATTCGGCTCGCCTTTCCTATCACGAAGGAACTCGTCTCCGGCAAAGAGGAAAGGAATGCCTTGTGAAGTGAGAATAGCCGTCGCACCCAACTTCTGCAACGCGCTCAACTCTTGCACGGAAGCACCGGGCAAAGTCGCTTTCAAGCGGTCAGTCAGACACAAATCATCGTGGCAACTCACATAGCTGATAAATTGCATAGGAGAAAGCGGAACGGAGTCATTAGAAGCCAAAGGACAAACACCGCCCGACAAACCGAAACGAATCCCTTGCTCATATTCTGAACGACCGATAAGGAACGCACCTTTCTTATCATCGCCGAAAGGTCCGCGCAAACTATCACGGAACTCATCCCGAAAGACCGCTATCCCTGGCATCTTTCCTACATTCGCCTTCACGGCAAGCCTCTCCGCCGGGAGCTGGGAAACCGAAGCCGACCATCCTTCACCACCTATATATATAGTGGGATCGATACGGTCGAGCGCATGGCGCACGGCATTCATGGTCTCTATATCGTGCAATCCCATGAGGTCGAAACGGAAACCATCGATGTGGTATTCTTTAGCCCAATAACATACCGACTCCACGATAAACCGACGCATCATGACCCGTTCACTGGCGGTCTCGTTCCCACATCCAGAGCCATTAGCAAAGTTCCCATCGGCATCCTTACGGTAGAAATAGCCGGGAACGGTACGTTCGAAGATTCCTCCTTGTGTAGTAAAAGTATGATTGTAAACCACGTCCATAATCACCCGGATACCTGCCTTATGCAAGGCCTGCACCAGCTGCTTGAACTCGCGGATACGTATTCCGGGAGTATAAGGGTCGGTAGCATACGAACCTTCAGGCACATTGTAATTCTTCGGGTCGTATCCCCAGTTGTATCGAAGCCTTTCGGGCCTGGTCTCGTCTATCGAGGCAAAATCCGCCACGGGCATCAACTGGACGTGGGTCACACCCAATTCTTTCAAATGGGCAAGCCCCGTCCGTTCGCCCGTCCAGGTATGTGTGCTATCTTCAGTCAGTGCCAGATACTTACCCCGATACTTCATGCCTCCTACGGTATCAACGGAAAAATCACGCAGATGCATCTCGTAAATCACCATATCCGAGAAGCTTTTCAAAGGCGGGCGTTTGTCGCTGTCCCACCCTTCGGGGTCGGTAGTCCGCATATCAAGGATAGCTGCCCGGTTTCCGTTCACACCTACCGCTTTCGCCCACAATCCGGGCGTATCGCCTTGCCACACATCATCTATCCGCACATTAAACGCATAGAAATACCCTTTCAGGTCGCTCTCCACCGATACTTTCCACATACCGTCTTCCGCAGGCTGCATATCAACCATCCACTTGGCAGAGCCTCCCTGTCCTGCTTCATAAAGCAATACCCGCACCGCTTGGGCGGTAGGAGCCCACAAGGCAAAGTCGGTATGCGAAGGAGAATATGTCATCTCCTCCCATGTCCCTTCGTACACCGGATATTCCTCGTAAGAAGCGTACGAAACAGGATGCGGACGACAAGCGGAAATCATCGTAGCAAGTATTCCCATCAGCAATATCGATTTTATATTCATTTCTCTTTTATAATATCAGGAAGTTAGAAGGAATCAAAAGGAATTATCGCCTACAAATAAAAAAGCCAACCGCTCTGCTATAGCTTACAACCACAAAAGCATTGACCTTTCACTTCCGCAAGCAAAACACAACTCCTTTAAACATTCATCTCACTATCTTCTCAGGATGCTTGCGGATATAATCCTTCCAGCCCGAATAAGCATCGGGAAGCGAAGGACGTCCCATCTGCAGGTAATGACAATAGGCGGCACCCAAGGCATCAGTGGCATCCATAAACGGTCCCATCTCCGAATCGGGGATGTGAAGCATCCGTTTCAACATACTTGCCACCTGCTCCTTGCTCGCCTGGCCGTTGCCTGTTATCGCCATCTTGATTTTCAGGGGTGCATATTCGGTCACTGGAATATCCCGGCACAGAGCAGCCACGATTGCTACCCCTTGCGCACGTCCTAACTTCAACATCGACTGGACGTTCTTGCCGAAGAAAGGAGCCTCGATGGCAAGCTCATCGGGCAGGTATGAAGTGATAATGCCTTGCACCCGCTGGTAAATATGTTTCAGTTTCAAATACGAATCACCACACTTGCGCAAGTCTATCACCCCCAACGTAATCACTTCGGGCTTGATGCCGGTAATCTTCAGCACCCCATAACCCATGATATTCGTACCGGGGTCGATGCCCAGGATAATCTTTTCTTTTACAGGCTGTATCACTCAATGACCTCCATCAAGGTGGGAAAACCTATCACCCTGTCTTTAAACGTTTTCATCAATTCCTCGTTCAGACGTGCTCCTGTTTGCGTATGCCAACGATGAAGCACGGCACTATCCGCTACCTCCCATTGCACGGAAAAGCATTCGCTATCCTGCTCCTTATGGCTCAAAATACGCAAAACACGCGGGTTCTTCAACTCTCCCGACTTCTCCGCTTCGGGAATATAACACTCGTGAAGCCAAATGACAAAATTGCGTGCATCTGCCAGCTCCACATGATAAGTCGTATTATAAATCAGCATAATCTTCCTTTTTCCCGCAAAGGTACGAATAAATAAAAAACGAAAGTCGAAAAATTTCGCTTTTGGATTATTTTTACGATTTATAAGAGCCTGTTTATGCCCCTTTTCGTAAGTAAGAAGCTGTTTTGAATTTCTCCAAAAAGTTTTTCTTGGCTTGATGTATCC
>URCM01000132.1 GCA_900546355.1 uncultured Bacteroides sp. | reverse complement strand
TTGTTGCTCAGGAACTTATAAATAAAGTTAAATCAAAGTGTTGCGGAATTAAGGGAGTAAACATATGACAACCATATTTTTTTCCGTCTAAATCATAAGTCACCATATTTAATCCACTTCCACATCCATGTATTTGCCTTCGTTCTGTCGGAGCTAGGTTAAAAACATCAACATATCTAGTAAGGCGATTAAATGGCCTTAAGTTTACATCTAGTAAATATGCTTCCTTCAGCAAACGTAATTGTTCTCTATATAATTTAGCGTCTTCCATTGTCCAATCAACGCCTTGTGCTAACGAAGCATTTATTTCATAACCTCTATGCTGCACAGAAAGAACACCCTCAGCTAGAAATGGAAGTGTTTCTTTAGAAATGGTCATCTGAAAAGTTTGTTCAGGCCATAACTCATGGAAAAAATCTAAATCTATATCATATTGGTCAGTACCTCTATTTTTTGATTGCATCCTACTTGTCCCGTCATAACTTATCCCAAGAATCATATACTTTTTATGTTCCTTGAGCCAATCTCTAATATCTTTATTTATTAATGTTGCATTTGTTGAAGCAAAGCATACCCATGGAACATTAATAGCACCGCTTTCAAGCCATTCGACCACTTCTTTAATTAATGAAAAATTCATAAGTGGTTCACCACCCATAAAATCAATTTGAATTTCATCAAATTGATCACTACACTCTATCATTTTAGCCTCTTTTAATATAATGTCTTTAGCTAAATCGATAGTCATATAAGCGTTTTGCTTATGGGTTTCATAGCAATAGCTACATTTTAAGTTGCACGCATGAGTTATCATCAGCATGCAAACTCGCCTTTTGCTTGAATGTTCTTCTTCCCAAATATTATTCACTATATTATTCATACTTGTTAATTCTCATAAACTTATAGCATCTCTTGGTAAGAGATAAAGCTAAAGAATTTTGTAACTGATTATCAGGACTTTAATTTTGCACAACTTTAAAATATGCAAAACAAACAAACAGAATTGAGCGAGCTTTTATTTCATGAAATAAAAAAATATGCCCAATAAATAGAGCGATTTGCAAAATATTTCGTAAATTTGCAACGAACATTTATCTCTTACCAAGAGATTCACTCTTCTGCTAAACAGATTTTATTCAAATGGGGTTCATAAAGATTTTATAATTAAACTGTTAGCTTTGTCCACCATACTTGTATCTAGCGAAGCCAAATAAATTCGTGTGGTTTCCTCGGAATCATGTCCCATACCCTCGCTGATGACTGAAATCGGTATATTTTTGGTTTTGGCAATACTCGCCCAACTATGCCTGCTACAATACATTGTAAGTGGCATAGGCAAGCCTACAAATTTTGCAATGTCTTTTAAGGCAGTATTTACCCTGTAAATAGCATTTCTGTATTGTTTACGACTATCAGATAAAGGATTAATGATAATTGGAAGTAAATATTGAGTGTTATAAGCGTTTCTGTATTTGGAAACAATTTCATCCATACATTCCTCCCACTTGATTGTAAGCTGCTGTCCGGTTTTTCGTCTGCGGTACGTGAGGATGCCGTTCTTCAAGTCTGATTTTTTCAAATAAGCCATGTCGATGAAAGACATTCCACGGGTATAAAATGAAAATAGGAACATATCCCGTGCATACTCCAGATGCGGTTTCAAGGTCAGGTCAAGTTCCTTGATGCGCTTTATCGCCTTCAACGGGAGAGCACGCTTCACCGTCTTGCTGATACCCGTGTAAACATGCTTAAACGGATATTTCTGTTCCGTAAGTTCCTTTTCCACGGCACGGTTATAGACTGCACGGAGTATGCGCATATAAAAGGAGGTGCTGTTGGGGCAGATTTCTTTGCTTTTGAGCCATGCCTCATAGAGCATCATGGTGTCGCCGTCTATCTCGCACAGAAGAATGTCCTGCCCTTCGCGGAACTTCATAAAACTGGCCAAGGCAGCGGTGTAGGTTTCCGACGTGCGTGCTTTGCCAAGCTGCTTCAACTGCCCGATAATGTCCTGCATGAAACCGAATAGGGATTGTTTGTCCGAATGGTTGTTAAATTTCTCAATGATGCTGTCGGCTGTGTATTTTCCACCTTGCCTGTCGCATTGTGCGATGATAGCCTGCAACTGCCGGATGTCCCAACCGATATGTTCCGCAACGCTGTGGAGATACCGTTTTCTGTTCTCACTGGTTTCAGGCATGATTCGGACGGACGATGTTTCCTTGTCCCATTCTATATCAAACACGCGGAAGTCCGTTCCGATTTGGCGGACTGTTCGCTTGTGGATTACCTGATAGTAGATGCTGCCCTCCTTGCCGTTTGTGGCTGAAGGACGATATTTTACCTTGATGGATGCCATTCACTTTATTTTTATTGTTTGGATTCGTTTTCATTTCTCACTTTTTTAAGCTGCCTGTTGAATACGGTCAGCGTGGAATCCTTGCCGACCGTTTCCACCAGTTTCTCGTATGCACCGACGGTCACTGTCAGTTCAGGGTATAGCTCGTTGAGCATGAATGTGGTCACTTGGTACTTGTCGGCAACCGTTCTCAACCGCCTGTTTTCCTCCCGGTATTCATGCCACTGCATCCAACTGGCGGCAAACAAGGCAAAGAACACGAGTGTACTAACGATGCCAGCCCATGCGTAAGGGTTCTTGTACCAGCCATCGGGTATTTTGCCCCATAGCCGCCTGATTCCGCTTGTTACTTTGTAAAAGTGGATAGCCTGACAAAGTTTCCGTGTGAAGCCTTGCTTTGGCTGTGCCTTTTCCGAAATATGTTTGTCTTTCTCTACGTGTTCAGTAAGCACTTCCAATATCTTGTATAGCAAATCTTTGGTGGTGGGGATGCCACGCTCGTGCATATTCTTGTCGTTGGCATCGGTGTATTCCTGCAAGCTCACAATCATTTCCTCGCCCAATGACTTCTTGTATGCCTCGATGGTTTCCTTGCTCCTGAAAATGCCGTTGATATTCTCCGGCGTGCTGCCGCCAAAGAAACGTATGACCGGCTCCAGCTTCACCGCAAGCCTTTTCACCGCCTCGTCCTTGTCTGAAGCGTCCTTTGCGGCCAGTATCTTTTTGATTTCCTCGATGTCCTCTGCCAATGCCCCGATAAGGTCGGATATGTTTTGTAAGTTGTCCTTCATCTTCTCATCTTTTTGGGTTTATACTTGTTCTTTTCCTTGTCGTTCTCGCCCCAACCGCTTTCGTTTCCTCCACCTCCACCGCCGGATGAAACCTTGGCTTGGTGAGGTTGGACGCACAACTCGATGAGTGCGTTAATGCCCACTTGGACTATGCCTGTATTCGCATCGGCATCGGCGAAAGTTCCGCTGCCGGATGCTTCCGCATGGCCATCGGTAGAATAGACCTTATCCGTCTGTTCAAATGAATTGTCCGATTTATATATGGTTCTCGTTTGGCTTATTCCGCTTTCAGCCGTTGGTCGGGGATGGTACAGATTGTTCCTCCATTCCATGCCCTCGGCGATACGGCCTCCGAACTGCTTGTCCAGCTTATAAAAGCCCATGCTGCGGTCAATCCGTGAACCGCAGAACGAAACACCGTCTTTGGTAAATGACACGCCGACGATATTGCCGTTCCGTCTGTCGAGCTTGAAGCTTACCCCGATGCCCTGCTTAACCAGCCTGTCGCACAATTCCGACCAACTGTTACAACGGGGTAAGGCCGCTTTGACGGCATCATGGATTTGGTATTTCACCTTGTCCTTGCCGCGCAGACGGTCACGCTTCACGTTCACCTTACCTTTGGAAAAGTGCAGTCCGTATTCCCTTGTGAGAGCCTTGCATACCGCCACGTTGCGTATGGCATCGTTCCGGTCGCTGATGGTGTTCCCGTCGTTGTCAACCCTGTTTGCCACGATGTGCAAGTGCTGGTGTTCCTTGTCGGTGTGGCGGCATACAATATATTGGGTGTTCACAATGCCCATGCGCTTCATGTACTCACGTGCTATTTCAGCCATCAGGCCGTCCGTCAGCTTGGGCGTGTCCTCGTGGGCGAAGTCCAGCGAGATGTGGTACACCGGATTTTTCAGCTTGCGCCCCGGCTTGTCATCAGCCTGTCCCTGCATACTCCTTGCAATGGCTGTGTTGTCATCAAGCCTCACGTCCTTGCTGTCTATGAGCCGTGCCTTTTTCGGGTTGTTCACATAGTTCACCAGCTTGGCGAAGCTCGCCCGTTTCTTCAAGTCGCCCATCATATCCTCGCGATGATTTTGTTGAACTCGTCCAGCAGGGCGGTGATTTTTTCTTTGGTTCTCGGAAAGCCCTGTTGATGTGCCATCTTAGCCAGTTGGTTCAGGTTATTGCACCCTCCCTCCAGCATCCTTATCTGCTGCCTGTCCTCCTGTGTCCGTGCCGCCACGACCTTGCCTTGAAGTAGCAGTTCGCGCAGGAAGTGCGACGGCTTTTTGCCTGCATCAGCAATCCGTTTCATGACCGTTTTCCACTCGGCCAGCGTAAGCCGTGTGGATATGGTCTTTGTCCGCGCCTTGCCCTTTACGGCTTTGGGGCGGCCTCCTTTATGATTGGTATCTTGTTCTGTCATCCGCTTGCTATTGTCTGTTATAAATGGGTCGGCGTTTTTAGGGCTGCAATCCGGTCTTGCCGTTATCCGCATGGTCGGGTCGCCGTTGGTGGCGTAGTTTTCGTGGACGAAAACATTAACTTGCCAGCCCTAAAAAACGCCCCTATAAATAATTCATTCCCCGTCTTGTTTTCCACATCTGTATAAGAGGTATTGCCGTCTGAAATATCCCTGTTTGCATTGGCTACCGTGATGAATTATGGTCATGACATTGTTCCCCTGCATCATCGGTTGGGGATTGCTCGGCTTCCTTTTTCCCTATTATCGCATTTGCAAAGTTCTCTGCATCTGCTGATGTGTTGAACACATAACCGCCATTTCCGTAATCACTCCAGTAACCATTGAGTTCCCGTGCTTTCGGGTTGAATTTCCGTTCTCCGGCAGTTTCATATTCATTGGAGAAACGCACGGTAAAAATCTCCGCACCGTTCCTTGAATGCGTCCTTTGTTCGATGATGTAAGGTGGATTTTGTTGTTCCGATTCGATGCCATTGCCGGATATGGATGTGCTTGCCTGTAAGTCCTCTGTTCCACTTACAGCGTCGGATTGTACAACTTTGTTTTCGGGAGCCGGTTCGTCAGGAGAGCTGCTGCAATCTTTGGCCTCATGCCCGCTTTTTCGTTTGGGCACATCCTTTGGCACTACGGAGTCATTGAGCCATGATTTAATCTCCGTGCGCATGAAGTAGAGCTTGTTGCCCTGCTTACGGTAAGGTATGCGATGCTCGGAAGTCATGGCATAGATGGTGGAAACGGATTTGCACAGCATCGCCGATACATCCTCCACTGTCATTATCTCCGGCAAAGGCTGTGCTGCGTTTGCCGACATCAGTTTCTCCACCATTTCGGTGAGCGTGTCGATTTTGGAGTGGAGTTCTGCCACGGCACGGGGCAGATTGTCAAAAGACATTTGCAATGGTTCGTTGTCTGTCATATCAAAGAATTATTGAATGTAGGGAAAATCAATCCGCACGGGCGAGCTTGCGCATGATGGCCTGTGCTTCCTCCGAAACCTGCGCTTGTGATGCGACCGGGTTCTGCCGCAGCCATTTCAGAAGCTCTGATTTCTCAAAATACACCATCTTGTTGTTCGGTTTGAAATAAGGGATGACTTGGTTATGGGTCATCTTGTAGAGTGAGCTTTTGGATATGCCGAGGAACATTGCCGCTTCTTCCAAGTTCAGCACTTCCTTTGAGGCATACACCACGTTCTTTACCTTTTCAACCTCCTGTTTAAGCCCATCCACCATCTTTCGGAGCAAGGCGGTTTCGTTTGGGTTCTGTTCTGTTTTACACATAATCTTTATCTGTTTAATTGTTGTTCTTAACTGTTGCCATCCGCTTGTGTTTCTTTAGGTTGGCAAGTGCAAAGTTAAAACGAAAAGGATATGAAAACAAGACCTCAATTTGACTTTAACTAATTGTATAACAGTGATTTATATGGCAAATATCCAGCTAAAATGCCAACTCAAAAGATGTCGATTTCCCACGCCGAGTGTACAAGTCATACAGCGGCAAAATTCCATTGGCAACATTCACTTTTAACCTTGCATACAGGTTTTTATAACAGCAGGAATTTGCTAACTTTGCCACAACCTTGAAGATTGGAGTGTACAAGCATTTTTCTGTCGGTTGCAGTGGCTAATGTGACAGTCCAAATGCCAACCTAAAAACATCAGACGGAAAATGAAGATTTAACATTCATACTTGCAAGTCTGATTCTTAACATTCGATTACAATAGTGTTAAATGTGGGGGAAATAGTTTTTCGGATTTTTGTTGCACGTTTGTTACGCGAGCAATTTTATAAAACTTATATGATTGATAATCAATAAGATATAAGCTAATAGAAACTTCCGAAGTAGAGCATGGCTCCGTAGAAATGAACTGTCAAAT
>URCM01000131.1 GCA_900546355.1 uncultured Bacteroides sp. | reverse complement strand
CTCTGCGGTTTTTTCGTTATCTTTGTTCGCTGATTTCGAAAGAGAAAAAAATAAATATTTAATTTGTTACAAAATGAGAAAATTGAAACTTTGGGCACTCGCACTGATTAGTGTGCTTTTCTCGCCGGTGAAAGCCGACGAGGGTATGTGGCTTCTCCAGTTGATGCAGGAGCAGAACCTTGCCGACCGCATGAAGGCGCAAGGTTTGAAAATGGATATCGATGATATTTATAGTCCGAACCATGTAGCGTTGAAGGATGCTGTTGGTATCTTCGGTCGTGGATGTACGGGTGAAATCATTTCGCCTGACGGATTGATTCTGACCAACCACCATTGCGGATACGATGCTATCCAGCAACACAGTTCGGTAGAGCATGATTATCTGACCGATGGCTTTTGGGCAAAGAACCGTTCGGAAGAACTTCCTACTCCGGGATTGACCTTCAAGTTTGTGGAACGTATCGTGGATGTGACTGACCAGGTGAATCAGGACATTAAAGACGGAAAGGTGACGGAACTCAATTCGTTCGGTTCGGAATACTTGAGCAAACTGGCGGATGAGGCATTGAAGAAGAGCGACCTGAAAGGAAAACCGGGCATCTCTACAATGGCATTGCCTTTCTATCAAGGTAACAAGTTCTACCTGTTCTTCATCAAGACGTATAGCGATGTGCGTATGGTGGCTGCTCCTCCTTCGTCTATCGGTAAGTTCGGCGGTGAAACGGACAACTGGATGTGGCCTCGTCATACGGGCGACTTCTCCATGTTCCGTATCTATGCCGACAAGAACGGCGACCCCGCTCCGTACAGTGCCGAGAATGTTCCTTTGAAAGTGAAGAAACACCTGGCTATCTCATTGAAAGGTCTGCAGGAAGGTGACTATGCGATGATTATGGGATTCCCCGGAAGCACCAGCCGTTATCTGACTCAAAGCGAGGTGAAGCTCCGTATGGATGGAACCAATACGCCGCGTATTCAGGTACGTGAAGCCCGTCAGGAGGTATTGAAGAAAGAGATGGCGGCAAGCGACAAGGTACGTATCCAGTATGCCAGCAAGTTCGCTTCGTCCAGCAATTACTGGAAGAACTCCATTGGTATGAACAAGGCTATCGTAGATAACCGTGTATTGGAGACTAAGGCAGAACAGGAAGCCAATTTCGCTAAGTTCGCCAAGGAAAAGAACAATGCCGATTATGCTTCGGTAGTGGCTAAAATCGATGAATATGTAGCGAGAGTGACTCCGATAGTCAAGCAGATGACCTATTTCAGCGAGACTTTCCGTTCGGGTATCGAATTTGGTGCTACGTATCTGATTTTCGATAACTTGAAGGCAGCCCTCGAAAAAGGAAAGAAGAAAGATATTGAAAAAGCCATTGAGCAACTGAAAGAAGGGTATGCCAATGTGCATAACAAGGACTATGACCACGAAGTAGACCGCAAGGTTGCTAAAGTCCTGATTCCGCTCTATGCCAAGAGTGTACCGGCAAGTGCGCTTCCGGCATTCTATGAAACCATCAAGACGAAGTTCGGCGGCGATTATGATGCGTATATCAATGCGTTGTATGACACCAGCATCTTCTCGAATCAGGAGAATTTTGACGCGTTTATTGCTAACCCGACGGTAGAAGCCATCAACAACGATTTGGCTGTCCAATATTCAACAAGCAAGGGTGCGATGGCAAAGAAATTGTATGAAGATTACGACAAGGCTTGTGGCGACATCGATTTGCTTCACAAGACTTACGTGCGTGGTTTGTGCGAAATGTATGCTCCTACGCCGAAAGCTCCCGATGCTAACTTTACCATTCGTTTGACTTATGGTAATGTGAAATCGTATGACCCGAAAGACGGTGTACATTATAAATATTATACCACATTGAAGGGTGTCATGGAGAAGGAAAATCCCAACAATCCGGAATTTGTGGTTCCGGCAAAGCTGAAGGAACTTTACGCTACAAAGAATTACGGACGTTATGCTTTGCCTAACGGTGAAATGCCGACTTGCTTCCTGACTACGAATGACATTACAGGCGGTAATTCGGGGTCTCCGGTGATGAACGGCAACGGTGAACTGATTGGTGCCGCTTTCGACGGTAACTGGGAATCACTTTCGGGTGACATCAATTTCGATAACAATCTCCAGCGTTGCATTGCCGTAGATATCCGTTATATATTGTTTATTGTGGAGAAATTGGGCGGATGCAAGAACCTGATTGATGAAATGACGATTGTAGAATAAGTTTTTTCACCACAGATTACACAGATTATTTATGTTATTCATACGTGATTATGATAATTGTCAATTAAAATAATCTGTGTAATCTGTGGTGATTCTTTTATAAGCATTATGAGAAAATCCCTATTGATAACATTCCTTTCCGCTTGCTTTCTGACTTCTCATGCCGATGAAGGCATGTGGATGCTGACCGACTTGAAAAAGCAGAATGCGGCGGTAATGCAAGACCTTGGGCTGGATATCAGCATTGATAAGGTATATTGTCCTGAAGGAATCAGCCTGAAGGATGCAGTGGTTCATTTTGGCGGAGGCTGTACGGGTGAAGTCGTATCAGCGGAAGGGCTGGTGCTCACCAATCACCATTGCGGGTATAGCTACATTCAGCAACATAGTTCGGTGGAACACGATTACCTGACCGACGGTTTTTGGGCAAAGACCTACGCTGAAGAACTTCCTTGTGAAGGGTTGACCGTGACGTTCATCGACCGTATCCTGGATGTAACCGATTATGTGCAGGAGCAACTTCAAAAAGACGAAGACCCCGAAGGATTGAATTATCTTTCACCTTCGTATCTGGAGAAAGTGGCAGGCCGTTTTGCCAAGAAAGAAAAGATTAAGGCCGATGATTTCACGGTGCTCGAATTGAAACCATTCTATGGTGCCAACAAGTATTATCTTTTTGTCAAGACCGTTTATAAGGACATCCGTATGGTAGGTGCTCCTCCTTCGTCTATCGGAAAGTTCGGAGCTGATACTGATAACTGGATGTGGCCGCGCCATTGTGGCGATTTCTCTATCTTCCGCATCTATGCGTCAAAAGACGGTAAGCCTGCTCTTTATTCTTCCGATAATGTTCCTTTGAAGGTAAAGACGCATCTGACCATTAATGCCAATGGCATCAAGGAAGGTGATTTTACCTTCGTGATGGGTTTCCCCGGACGCAACTGGCGATATATGATTAGTGATGAGGTGGAAGAACGGATGAATACCACCAACTTCATGCGTGATACCGTGCGGGGCGTGCGCCTTCGGGTATTGGGTGAAGAAATGGCGAAGGATGCCAAAACACGTATTCAATATGCCGCTAAGTATGCTTCGTCTGCTAACTATTGGAAAAATGCCATTGGTATGAACGAAGGTTTGGTTCGCTTGAAGGTGCTCGACCGAAAGAAAGCGGAGCAAGAACGTTTGTTGGCATACGGACGTGAGACGGGAAATGATTCGTATCGTCAGGCATACGATGCCATCCGGCAGATTGTAGCCAAGCGCCATGATGCCGTCTATCATCAGCAAGCCATTTACGAGGCATTGATGTTGGGGACGGAGTTTTCGAAAGTGCCCGATACGGACGAATTGTTGAAGGCTTTGGAGAGTGGAAAGAAGAAAGCGATAGATGAAGCGGTATCTGCATTGCGGACAAAGGGAGCGAAGTTCTTCAATAAGGATTATAGTCCCGAAGTAGACCGGAAAGTTTCCAAGCAATTGATTGCTCTTTATGCCCGTTTGGTTCCATCGGCTCAACATATCGGTATCTTCAAGGTAATCAACGAACGGTTTGGAGGAAATACCGACGCTTTTGTGGATGCTTGTTTCGATCGTTCTATTTTTAGCAGTCCGGAAGCTTTGGAGGACTTTTTGGCGCATCCCGATAAGAATCAGTTGGAAAATGACTTGATGGTACAATATGCCTGTTCGGTAAAGGAAGGTTATCGGGCTACGGGTGAAGAGATGAAAGCCGAGACAAATGCTTACAACCGTGCACATAAGACATGGGTGGCAGGTATGCTTGCCCTGAAGCAAAAAGAAGGAAAGGCGATTTATCCCGATGCCAATTCCACGTTACGTCTGACTTACGGCAAAATAGGCTCGTATGAACCTGCCGACGGAGAAGAATACCTGTATTATACGACATTGAAGGGAGTGATGGAGAAAGAAGACCCGGACAATCCCGAGTTTATCGTGCCCGATAAGCTGAAAGAGTTGTATCGCACGAAGGATTTCGGTCCGTATGCAATGCCCGACGGACGTATGCCGGTCTGCTTTGTAACGGCAACGGATAATACGGGAGGCAATTCGGGTTCACCTGTTTTCAATGCCCAAGGCGAACTGATAGGTATCGGTTTCGACCGGAACTATGAAGGCTTGACGGGCGACATCGCTTACAATCCTCAACTCCAGCGTGCCGCTTGTGTGGACATCCGCTATGTGTTGTTCATTATTGACAAGTATGCAGGCATCCAAAGGTTGATAGATGAAATGACGATTAAGAAGCTGTTTTGAATTTATCGTGCGATGATTTGGGATGAGTTTTTGAGGCATTTTCGCTTCTGTGATGAGGAAGATAGCGGGCTATCTGACGAAGAACAGGAGCGGAAAGGACCAAAAAATCGCCCAAAGCACACACGAAAACGGATACATCAAGCCAAGAAAAACTTTTTGGAGAAATTCAAAACAGCTTCTAAATAAAAATCCGTTTTTGTCCTACTCTGATTACCAGAATTTGTTCAGCTCGCGGTTGTATTCGAATCCGGCTGCTTTCAAGGGATTGACAATGTCTTCTTCTTTCACGTTCATGTCTTTGCAGAGCGCGTCGAGTGAAGGATAAAAGTCACGCAGTTTCGTGTTGATGAAGCTGAAAAGCATCATCGGGTCTTTGGGTAATTCCATAACGTCTGATTTTATGTTTTGTTTTTGCGGGTGCAAAGTTACGTGATTCTTCCATACGTTGTTCTTGTTTGGGCAAGATATTGTGAAATAAATACTAAACTTTTCTGTATTAGTCTGTTTAACTCAGGAAAAAATCGTACCTTTGCCGCCGTTAATGATCATTATGTATTAAGAATCAAAAACTGCTAGTAGAATCATGATGGAGCTTGATTTACTCACCGCTATATCTCCTATAGACGGGCGATATAGAAATAAGACCGGTGCTTTGGCTGCTTATTTCTCTGAATATGCACTGATGAAATATCGGGTGCGGGTGGAAATAGAATATTTTATCACGTTGTGTGAGTTGCCTTTGCCTCAGTTGAAAGGCGTAGACCACGCGCGTTTCGATTCGTTGCGCGACATTTACCGCAACTTCTCGGAAGCGGACGCCGGACGAATCAAGGAAATAGAAAGTGTGACCAATCACGATGTGAAAGCCGTGGAATATTTCATCAAGGAGCAATTCGACCGTTTAGGCGGACTGGAACCTTATAAAGAATTTATTCATTTCGGCTTGACTTCCCAGGATATCAACAATACGTCGGTACCTTTGTCTATCAAGGATGCATTGGATGAAGTGTATTATCCGCAAATCCAAAAACTGATTGACCAGCTGGAGACGTATGCCGAAGAATGGAAAGATATTCCGATGCTTGCCAAGACACACGGGCAACCGGCTTCTCCTACCCGGTTGGGAAAAGAAATCGAAGTGTTCGCTTACCGTTTGAAGCGCCAGTTGGCGGTATTGAAGGCTTGCCCGATTACGGCGAAGTTCGGTGGCGCTACAGGAAATTACAATGCACATCACGTGGCTTATCCCGAATTCGACTGGAAAGCTTTCGGAAATAAGTTTGTAGCGGAAAAGCTGGGCTTGGAACGTGAGGAATATACGACACAGATTTCGAACTATGACAATCTGGGCGCTATCTTCGATGCGATGAAACGCATCAATACCATTATGATTGATATGAACCGCGACTTCTGGCAATATATCTCCATGGAGTATTTCAAGCAGAAGATTAAGGCAGGGGAAGTAGGTTCGAGCGCAATGCCACATAAGGTGAATCCGATTGACTTCGAGAATGCGGAAGGAAACTTGGGGATGGCGAATGCCGTATTGGCTCATCTGTCCGCTAAATTGCCTGTCTCCCGTCTGCAACGCGACTTGACCGACTCGACCGTGCTGCGTAATATCGGTGTTCCGTTTGGACATACGGTTATCGCTATCCAGAGTTCATTGAAAGGCTTGGGCAAGTTGTTGCTGAACGAGCATAAGATTTACGAAGATTTGGATAATTGCTGGAGCGTGGTGGCTGAAGCCATTCAGACTATCTTGCGCCGTGAAGGTTATCCGCATCCGTATGAAGCATTGAAAGACTTGACCCGCACGAACCAGGCGATTAACGAGGCATCAATCAAGGACTTTATTGAAACATTAAACGTAAGCGAAGAAGTAAAACAGGAATTGCGTAAGATTACACCGCATAACTATACGGGAATGTAAGATTAGAAACTGTTTTGAATTTATCGTGTGATGATTTGGAATGAGTTTTTGAGGCATTTCCGCTTCTGTGATGAGGAAGATAGCGGGCTATCTGA
>URCM01000130.1 GCA_900546355.1 uncultured Bacteroides sp. | reverse complement strand
TGCTCAGGAACTTATAAATAAAGTTAAATCAAAGTGTTGCGGAATTAAGGTTAATCTGGTATCTGACGAATGGCGAAGAGTCGGAAGAGAGCAATCCCTGCCGGATTGCTTCATTGCAAAACGTACGCAAGTGGCGCATATGTTTGGCTATAGTGTTGGTCTGGAGGTGTCTTACTTGCAGGAAACGTTCGAACCGGAGTATCAATGGATAGTCCACATCCGACACATTCAGCTTCGGGGAAAATTCGCTCAACAGAGAGAGCGTAGTGCTCAAGTTGTTTTTAGTACTGTCTTTCCGCCTCGAATGTTCTACGTATGTTCTACCGAAAACAAAAAAATCTTTTTTTTCTTCCATCGGAGCGTCTTCTTTCAACATCGACAATGACACTTCTTTCCCTTCTTTCCACCCCTTCAGCTCGATGTATTGCAGCCGCAAAAGAAATTCATCCAACATGCGGTTCAGGTATTCTTCTTGCGGGTGAGACACGATTTGGCCTTTCCTGGCATCCCATTCTTCGGGACGCACATAAATGTGGGTAGAGAAATACGCCTTTTGCCTATCCAAATAAGCTTCAATCTGTATTAACGCTTTGCCGTTTGCATTCAAGCAATTTTTACGGTTGTAAACCAATCGGTAACTGATTTTTTTCATTTTGTTATATTTTTAATCAAAAACATCATTTAGACGCATTTACATTCCAGTTGGCGATATCTCGTGCCATTTAAGAGTTATAAAGAACCGGAGGGCATGCATATTTGTTTGCTTTTTATGCAAGATTACATACTGAAAGTGTTAAAAAGCGGAGGTTTTATTGTATTTTGTTTTCAAAAGTATACAAGTTATAAGATAAATGCTTACCTTTGCGGGCAAACTGAATTAGATAAAAGTGTTTATTTAAGGTTAAAATTAAGAGAGAATTTTTATGAAAAGAAAATTGATGCTGTTAATGACCTGCCTGATGATAGGCATTGGTCTGGTAAACGCGCAAGTACGGAAAGTGACTGGTACAGTTACTTCGGCCGAGGACGGTTTACCTGTAGTGGGAGCATCTGTATTGGTTAAAGGTACTACAGTAGGTACAGTTACCGATATAGATGGTAATTTTACAATTAGTAATGTGCCGAGTTCGGCGGGAACTTTGGTGGTTTCTTTCATCGGACTTCAGACACAAGAGCTTGATATCAGGCCAGTTATGAAAGTGGTGCTGCATGCGGATGATGAGATGCTGGATGAGGTTTTGGTAGTAGCTTATGGTACTGCAAAGAAATCGGCGTTTACAGGATCTGCATCAGTGATGAAGGCTGATGAGATAGGCAAAATCCAGACTTCGAATGCTGTTTCCGCTTTGACCGGAAAGGTGTCGGGCGTGCAGATTTCTTCTCCTACTGGACAACCGGGTAGCGATGATCTGAAAATCAAAATCCGTGGTATCAGTTCTATTTTCGCAGAAAACGACCCGTTGATTATCTTGGACGGTATGCCTTATGACGGTGACTTGAATAACATCAGTACGCAGGATATCGAGTCGATGACTGTATTGAAGGATGCAGCTTCGAACGCTTTGTATGGTGCGCGTGGTGCCAACGGTGTCATTATGATTACTACAAAGAAAGGACAAGCGGGTACGGCTCAGGTGACCGTAGACGCTAAATGGGGTTCGAACTCACGTGCTACTCAAGACTATAATTATATCAAAGACCCGGCACAATATTATGAAATGTACTTCGGCGCGCTGAAGAATTATTTTGCCAATCCGACGGAAATGGGAGGCTTGGGCTATTCGCAAGCACAAGCCATTCAGTTGGCAAACCAGAATATGTTCGGTAACGGTGACTATGGCTTGGGATATAACGTATATACGGTTCCAGAAGGCCAGTATGTGATTGGAGCGAACGGAAAATTGAATCCGAACGCTACGTTGGGTCGTGTAGTTAACTATAACGGACAATCATTCTTGTTACGTCCGGATAACTGGTTGGATGAAATCTACAAGCATAGCTTGCGGCAGGAATATAATGTCGGCATATCTGGGGGTACAGACAAGTCTTCATTTTATGCATCTGTCAATTACCTGAGCAACGATGGTATTGTGGACAATTCGGATTACGAGCGTCTGACCGGACGTTTGAGAGCGGAATTCCAAGTGAAACCGTGGTTGAGAGTAGGTGCCAATATGGCTTATACGCATTTTAACGCAAATTCATTGTCTTCAGATGAAGATGGAAATTCAGCTTCATCCGGAAATATTTTTGCCATTGCTACACAGGTTGCCCCGATTTATCCGATGTATATGCGTGACGGTAACGGAAATATCATGACCGATGCTAACGGCATCATGCGTTATGACTATGGTGACGGCCAGAATGCAGGTGCCATACGTCCGATATTGGGTAATTCGAATGCTGCTTCCGATTTGTTGCTGAATACTTATCAGCGTGAAGGTAATGCCATGAGTGCCAACGGATTCTTTGAAGTGCGTTTCTTGAGAGATTTCAAGTTTACTTTCAATGGGGGTGTCAATGTGGACGAAACCCGTCAGACAATTGTTACCAACCCGTATTATGGCCAGTATGCTACCGAAAACGGTATTTCTTATAAATATCACCTGCGTGACATGTCGTACAACCACCAGCAGATTTTGAACTGGCAGCGGATGTTCGGCCATCACAATATCGCCGTGATGTTGGGACATGAATCTTACCGTCATAAATATTACTATTTGATGGGTTCGAAATCGAATATGTTCGACCCGACCAACTCCGAGCTGATTGGTGCCGTAACCGATAAAAGTGCAACTTCTTATACGACCGATTATAATACCGAAGGTTACTTTGGCCGTATTCAATACGATTTCAACGAAAAATATTTCTTGTCGGGTTCTTACCGCCGCGATGCATCTTCGCGTTTCCATCCCGATAACCGTTGGGGTAACTTCTGGTCGGCTGGTGCAGCATGGATGATTTCGAAAGAAGACTTCTTCCATGCCGACTGGGTGGATATGTTGAAGTTCAAGATTTCATACGGTTCGCAGGGTAACGACAATATCGGTGATTACCGTTATACGAATACATATACGATTGTCAACTCATCGGGTTATCCGGCTGCCGTTCCCGAAACTTACGGAAACAAGGACATTACTTGGGAAACGAACAGTAACTTCAATATGGGATTCGATTTCGAGTTCTTCAAAGGACGTTTGACCGGTACGGCGGAATTCTTCATGCGCAAGACGACGGATATGCTGTTCTCATTCCCGCTTCCTCCTTCGTTCGGTTACTCTTCGTATTATGCCAATGTAGGCGATATGCGCAACCTGGGCGTGGAAGTCGAACTGAATGGTACGGTTATCCAGACGAAAGATTTCCAGTGGGATTTGAACCTGAACCTGACCCATTATAAGAATAAGGTGACTTCTTTGCCCGACGAACGTAAGACCATGGTGGTAGACGGCGTAGGCGGATTCTCAAGCGGCAACTATATGTATGGCGAGGGCATTCCTTTGTATACGTTCTATATGCCTAAGTATGCGGGTGTAAACGAAAACGGTGACGCGCTGTATTATCAGGATGTGACCGCTAAAGACGGTACGGTGACTCAGACCACTACAACAAAGTATTCGGATGCGACCATGCACTTGTGCGGTACAGCTCTTCCGGATGTGTACGGTGGTTTCGGTACCTCATTGGCTTATAAAGGATTTGATTTGAGTGTGGCTTTTTCTTACCAGATTGGCGGTCAGGTATACGATGGCGATTACGCTAACATGATGACTTCTCCTACAGCTAACGGACGAGGAAGCGCGTTTCATGCAGACTTGCTGGACGCTTGGACTCCGGAAAATCCGAGTAGCACGATACCGAGATTCCAATACGGTGACTTGTATACGGCAAGTACATCCGACCGTTTCCTGACCAGTGCTTCTTACCTGAGCTTGCAGAACATCAACTTCGGCTATACGCTTCCGAAGAACCTGACACGCAAGGCAAGCATCGAAAAGGTACGTGTTTACCTCAGTGCCGACAACGTTTGGTTGTGGTCGAAACGCCAAGGTATGGATCCGCGTCAAAGCATCTCCGGTGAAATAACTTCATCTTATTACGCTCCAATCCGTACGATTTCGGGCGGTATTACATTGACATTCTAATAACTTGTAACGATTAAAAGAAAAATGAGAAATATATCTAAATTCATAATAGGAATCGGCTGCTTGGCATCTGTGTCCGTATCGATGACCGGATGTATCGATGAAACTTTTCCTACCGATGTGGCGACAGATGAGCAATTGACTTCCTCTTCGAAAGCTACCGAAGCCTTATTGTGGGCGATGCCCGCTTTCTTGAACAAATATGATGTATTAGGACAAGACCCGAGTGCTCCCGGTTATGACTGGGGATATGGGTCTATCATGCACATCCGTGATGTGATGACCGAAGACATGCCGGTTGTTAGTAGCGGCTACGACCATTATTCGTCATGGGAAGGAAACCAGTACATCGGTCCCCGTTATATGTCTACGCAGTTTATTTGGAACTATTTCTGGAAATATGTCCAGACTTCCAATAACATCATCAAGGCGTTGGATCCGGAAACAGCCGATGCTACCCAGTTAGGTTACTTGGGTGTGGGTTATACTTTCCGTGCCCATGCCTATTTGGATATGGCCCAGATGTTCGAGTTCTTGGAAAACGATGGCACCGATGCGGTAAATCCCAGCGGAAACAATGTGCTGAACCTGACTGTGCCTATCGTGAAAGAATACGTAACGGAGGAAGCCGCGCGCAACAATCCCCGTGTGCCTCGTCAGGAAATGTTCGACTTCATTCTTTCCGACTTGGATAAGGCTGAAGAATACATCGTCAACTTGGATCGCAGTGCCAAGACTTTGCCCGACCTCAGCGTGGTATACGGCTTGAAAGCCCGCCTGTATATGTGGGTGGCGGATTATCCGAAAGCGCAAGAATATGCGCGCAAGGCTATCGACACGAGTGGAGCTGTTCCGATGACTGAAGACCAATGGCTGAGCACCACCAACGGATTCAATGACATCAGCGTTTCTTCTTGGTTGTGGGGCTCGCAGATGCAGTCGGAAGACGATGTCGTAAAGACCGGTATCCTGAACTGGACTTCATGGTCGTCCAATGAAGCTGTATTCGGTTACGCTGCGGCAGGCCCGTATAATATGATTAACGTGGCATTGTATAACAAAATAGCCGATACCGATTTCCGTAAGCTGGCATGGAAAGCTCCTGCCGGAAGCGCGTTGGAAGGTCAGAACACTTATTGCGGCACAAGCGGAGCCAGCCTGCCCGATTATGCTTCATTGAAATTCCGTCCTGCACAAGGCAATGGCGATGTTTCCACTACCGGTGCGGCTTCGGCATATCCGTTGATGCGTGTAGAAGAAATGTATCTGATAGAAGCGGAAGCTGCCGCACATCAGAACGCAACGCAAGGTAGAGACTTGCTGAACTCGTTCATGCAGACCTATCGCGATGCCAATTACCGTTGCACGGCTTCTTCTGCCGATGCGGTTGTGAATGAAGTAGTATTGCAGAAACGCATCGAATTGTGGGGCGAAGGCTTGACATTCTTCGATGTAAAACGTCTGGATATGTCGGTAACCCGTGGCTATAGTGGTACGAACTTCAGTGATGAGCGTCGGTTTAACACCAACGGTCGTCCGGCATGGATGAACATCTGTATCGTACAAACAGAAGAAAACAATAACGCGGCGTTGATAGGTTATGAAAACCCTGACCCGAGTGGCGTTTATTCTCCATGGACAGGTCAATAATTAATGTATAAAACAAGTATAAAATGATGATTAAGAAATTATTTACATACAGCCAAGCCATCTTTTGCATGGCACTTGCGTTGAGCTTCAGCGCATGTACGGATGAAGTGGACAGAGATCCGTCACCCGTGCAGACAGAAGGTGTACAGGCATATTTCTACCAAGATGCACAGACAAGTTTTGATTTGATTCCAGATGACGCCCAGGTAGTGCAGGTTACTATCGGCAGAAATAGTACGGGTGCGGAATCAGTGCAATTGACTGGAGATAACGACATTTTTACTTTTCCGTCTACCGTTGATTTTCAAGAGGGAGAAACGAGCAAGACAATTGATGTTGCCTTTGATATTCCGGTTGGTGAAAGTGCATCGTTGACTCTTAGTATAGCTGAAGGTGATACATATATTTATGCTCCTTCTTCTACTACGATTACTATTGCACGTAATTATAAATATAATTCGATAGGAGTTGGCATGATAGAATCCAGTTTCTATGGAGGTGCGGGTAATGCAACTTTTCAGAAGGCTGAAGGGGCTGAATGGTATAAAGTCGTAGCTCCGTATGAAAATGGATATGACATCATCCTTAAATTGCAAGAAGACGGCAGTACTGTTGTGGTTGACAGACAAGCGGCTGCCAGTGATTACGGAGGTTATGGTACTTTGTACGTCGAAGGTCAGGGAACATTAGAAAACGGTGTGGTAACTCTGACATTGGAATTTACTGTCAGTGCCGGAAGTTTCGGACCTTTTGATGAAACTTTCATATTCCCTGGTGAGTAATATTCATATAATTAAATAGGCAAAGGCTGCGCCATCGGTGCAGCCTTTGTTGTAGTACGCTCGGCATGAGCATTGTCTAACGGGTGTAAGTCCCGAGTGAGCCCTA
>URCM01000129.1 GCA_900546355.1 uncultured Bacteroides sp. | reverse complement strand
CCTCAAAAACTCATCCCAAATCATCGCACGATAAATTCAAAACAGCTTCTAAAAACGGTCGACAAGAGATGCCATATAACTGCATCGTAGACACGATTAGTAATCGTTACGCTGTACGATTAGTAATCGTTCATGTGTACGATTACTAATCGTGTCGGCAATGCAGTTATAGTTCATATTTGACCGACTATAATATAAAGACTTTATGAAGGCCGATAAACGATGTGCCTATGTTGTTGTATCGCCTCGATTTATAGTGGTGTTTGTTCGGGTTTTATCAGTTTTCCGGTCAGCCGGTTCCCGTCATTGGTATAGGCTATGCGATATCCGTCGGGCAATACCATGGGTTTATGGGTCGTTTTTTCGTATAAAGAGCAGTAGTGATGGAAAGTGTTCGCGTCGCAATTCTCGAAAAGAACATGGAAATAATGTAATGCCGTATGCCGTTTTCCGCGCGTGAAGAGGCAAATCCGGTAGGGGAGATTGCTTTTGCCTTCTTGCAGAAGTACAAATAAGATGAATTGACAAAGAGAAGCATATTCTTTTTTCATGATTCCGTAAGTTGGTTCGCGAGGCAAAGATAATGCGATTATGGCTTTTCTTCAAGTGCCGCGGAAGAACATTTTTGTGCCTGCCTTTCATTTTCTTCAAAAAAACACGCTATTAAAAACAGGGATATAGTAGAGATAAGTCCATGACTTTGTAGCTATGCAGAGAGCCGACAGCCTTTTGATGAAATCGTCTTTGTACCGTATGTTTTTATCAATCCAGTATGTGTTCAGGAATGGATGCTGTTGCAAATGCTCCTATTATTTCATCGTCGTGTGTGATACGTCGTGTGTAATACTGAATTTGTTGCGATAATCTGCCGGAATTCGGTGGCTATTCCATAATTTTTTATTAAATTCGCTTGCTAAAAAGTATAGGCTTATGAAAAGAAGATTGATGATACCACTTATGCTCCTTTTTGCGTGGGTAGGGGGAAACGCTCAGGATTTTGATGATTATTTTGTGGACAAGACGTTGCGGGTCGATTATTTGTTTGTCGGAAACGCAGAGCGTCAGTGCATTAGTTTGGATGAACTGGTTTCACTCCCGGGATGGGCTGGGCGTCGTCATTCGCTCGACCGGCTTCCGCTTGAAGGGAATGGAGACCTTACCATGACTGACAAAGAGAGTGGCAAGGTGATTTATCGCACTTCGTTTTCCAGCTTGTTTCAAGAATGGTTAGGCGAGAAAGAGGCTCGGCAGGTGACGCGCGGCTTTGAAAATACGTTTCTGGTGCCTTATCCTAAGCGGACGGCTATAGTGACCATCCGGTTGAAGGATGCTTATCATCGGCCATGCGCTACGTTACGTCATGAGGTCAATCCGAAAGACATATTGATTCACCAGCGCGGAACAGCGCAGGTTACTCCACACCGGTATTTGCTTGAAAGCAGCTCGGCGGACGAGTGCATCGACCTTGCCATCCTGGCGGAAGGATATACGGCAGACGAGATGGACTTGTTTTATAAAGATGCACAAGACGCTTGTGACGCTATTTTTGCCCACGAACCTTTTAAACGAATGAAGAATAAGTTTAATGTCGTGGCGGTCGAATCTGTTTCACAGGATAGTGGCGTAAGCATTCCGCGTAAAGGCGAGTGGAAACATACGGCGGTCGGGTCACATTTCGACACCTTTTATTCCGATCGTTACCTCACCACCCGTTCGGTGAAAGTTATGCATAACTGGTTGGCGGGTATTCCTTACGAGCATATTATTATTTTAGCGAATACCGATACTTATGGAGGTGGAGGCATTTATAACGCTTACTTGCTTACCACCGCCCATCATGCGATGTTCAAGCCTGTGGTGGTGCATGAGTTCGGGCATAGTTTCGGAGGATTGGCGGACGAATATGCTTACGAAGAAGCTCCAAGTCCGCTTTATCCGTATGCGGTAGAACCGTGGGAACCCAATATTACAACCTTGAAAGATTTCGGTAGTAAATGGAAAGACATGATACCAGAAGGCACACCGATTCCTACACCGGTTGAAACCGATTCTACCCGCATATATACTCAGGTAGGGGTGTACGAGGGTGCCGGATATACCTTGAAAGGCATCTACCGCCCTACCACCGAATGCCGGATGAAGATAAACGAGGCTCCCTGCTTCTGTCCGGTATGCGAACGCGCCCTTGAACGAATGATCCGTTTTTATACGGAATAGATTCTGAAACTGTCTTGAATTTATCGTGCGATGGTTTGGAATGAGTTTTTGAGGCAAGGCTCCCAAAAATCGCCCAAAGCACACACGAAAACGAATACATCCAGATAAACGATTATAAACGCTCTTACAAACTCAAAAAAACTTATGCTTACATTTACTCGTATTAACACACAGCATCCTCATTATTCGTTTGTAGAAGAATTGCTGCATCTTTCTTTTCCGGTAGAAGAGCGCAGAGACGATGAAGGACAACGCCGTAACACGGACGAGAACGACCGGTTTTATTGCTATCTGCTGACCGATAAAGGGGAAGACAAAGACAGTGCCGAAGAGCTGATAGGCTTGATTACCGTCTGGAAGCTGGACGGGTTTTATTACGCTGAGCATCTTGCCACTTCGCCCACCGTGCGCAACCGGGGATACGGACGCCGGATTATGGAGGAACTGAAAGCGCTTTTGTCCGATGCTCCTATCATATTAGAGGTAGAACGTCCCGAAGATGAAATGAGCCGCCGCCGCATCGGTTTTTACCAGCGTTGTGGCTTTAAGTTATGTGAGCAAGATTATTATCAACCTCCGTATAGGGCCGGTGGGAAAGGATTGCCGCTTTATCTGATGTTTGCGGGAGTGGATGAAATCGACTCGCGTTATCCGCAGGTACGCAATGAGATTTACCGCAACGTGTACGGATTAGATGTATAGGGATGAACATTTCGTCCTTCTTGATTGTTTATTTTAACAGGTAAGATGCTTAGATTTTGCAGATTTCTTCGTATCTTGCCCTTTATAATAAGGAAACTAAAAAAACGGAGTATTATGAAGAATTGGAGAATCGAAGCCGTTATATTGGCTATAGGTATGCTCTTGCTGGGCGTGTTTATTAAAAACGGATTCAGCGAATTTGCGCAGAAAGACCGTAGTGTGAATGTAAAGGGGCTTGCAGAGATGGAAGTTCCGGCGGATAAGGTGACATGGCCTTTGGTATACAAAAGTTTAGGAAATGACTTAAGTGTGCTTTATGATGATATCAAGCGTTCGAACCAGACGATTTTGGGCTTTTTGAAAGAAAAAGGCATTGAAGAGGCGGAAATCAGTGTCAATGCTCCTGAGATAATCGACCAGAAGGCAGAGCGTTACAGCAATAATGATTCGCCTTATCGTTACAATGTAACTTCGGTTATTACTGTCACTTCTACAAAAGTAGACTTGGTGCGGAAACTCATCAGCGAGCAGGGCGAACTGTTGAAACGCGGAATAGCCATAACAGGCGGAGATTACCGTTACAACGTATCGTTTGAGTATACCAGCTTGAATAAGATTAAGCCTGGCATGATAGAAGAAGCCACCCGGAACGCGCGTGAGGCGGCAGAAAAGTTTGCCAAAGATTCGGAAAGTGAATTGGGCAAGATACGCCACGCCAGCCAGGGGCAATTCAGTATCAGCGACCGTGATGCCAACACTCCTTATATAAAGAAGGTAAGGGTGGTTACTACGATAGAATATTCATTGGAAGATTAGCCTGCTAAAACAGAAAGGGTTGTCAAATAAGAGGGATTTGGTTCCTGTTTAAATAAAAAGTGGTTAAAAGTTTTCACTTTCAGGAATTTATTATACCTTTGCACCCGATTTAGATCAATATAAAGTCTAACACAATTAGTTATTTACAAAACAATTATTTAATTTAATGGAAAACTTGAAAGACGTAAAGCCCATTGAGGATTTCAATTGGGAAGCTTATGAAAGCGGTGATGCTACTTCGGCTACAAGTAAAGAAGAGCAGGAAAAGGCTTACGACAACACCTTGAACAAGGTAGGCGACCACGAGGTTGTTGACGGTACAGTCATCGCGATGAACAAACGCGAAGTTGTAGTCAATATCGGCTACAAGTCGGATGGTATCATTCCGTTGAGCGAATTCCGCTATAATCCTGATTTGAAAGTAGGCGACACTGTAGAAGTGTATATCGAAAATCAGGAAGACAAGAAAGGTCAGCTGATTTTGTCGCACAAGAAAGCTCGTGCTACACGTTCTTGGGATCGTGTCAACGCAGCTCTTGAAAATGAAGAAATTATCAAAGGTTACATCAAGTGCCGTACGAAGGGCGGTATGATAGTAGACGTATTCGGCATCGAAGCATTCTTGCCGGGTTCTCAAATCGATGTGAAACCTATCCGCGACTACGATGTGTTCGTAGGCAAGACGATGGAATTCAAGGTTGTTAAAATCAACCAGGAATTCAAGAATGTGGTTGTTTCTCACAAGGCTCTTATCGAGGCAGAGCTGGAACAACAGAAGAAAGAAATCATCGGCAAGCTTGAAAAAGGTCAGGTACTGGAAGGTACTGTCAAGAATATCACTACTTACGGAGTATTCATCGACTTGGGTGGCGTAGACGGTTTGATTCACATCACCGACTTGTCTTGGGGCCGTGTAAGCGATCCGCATGAAGTTGTTCAGTTGGATCAGAAACTGAATGTGGTTATCCTCGACTTCGATGACGAAAAGAAACGTATTGCTTTGGGATTGAAACAATTGACTCCGCATCCTTGGGATAGCCTCGACCCGAACTTGAAGGTAGGTGACCACGTGAAGGGTAAAGTTGTCGTTATGGCAGACTACGGAGCATTCGTTGAAATCGCTCCGGGTGTAGAAGGCTTGATTCACGTATCTGAAATGTCTTGGTCACAGCACTTGCGTTCGGCTCAAGACTTCATGAAGGTAGGTGATGAAATCGAAGCTGTTATCTTGACTCTGGATCGTGAAGAACGTAAGATGTCTTTGGGTATCAAACAACTGAAACCGGATCCATGGGAAACTATCGAAGAGAAGTATCCTGTAGGTTCCAAGCATACAGCTAAGGTTCGTAACTTCACTAACTTCGGTGTATTCGTAGAAATCGAAGAAGGTGTTGACGGCTTGATTCATATCTCAGACTTGTCATGGACGAAGAAGATTAAACATCCTTCTGAATTTACTCAAATCGGTGCCGACATTGATGTCGTTGTATTGGAAATCGACAAGGAAAACCGTCGCTTGAGCTTGGGTCACAAGCAATTGGAAGACAATCCTTGGGATGTATTTGAAACTGTATTTACAGTAGGTTCGGTACACGAAGGACGCATCATCGAAATGTTGGACAAGGGTGCTGTTATCTCTTTGCCTTATGGTGTAGAAGGTTTCGCAACTCCGAAGCACTTGGTAAAAGAAGACGGTTCACAAGCTCAGTTGGATGAAAAACTGCCGTTCAAGGTTATCGAGTTCAATAAGGACGCTAAGCGTATCATCTTGTCTCACAGCCGTATCTTCGAAGATGCTCAGAAGGCTGAAGAAAAGGCAGAAAGAAAAGCTAAGCGTGCAGCAAAGAAAGAAGAAACTCCGGTTATTCAGAATCAGGCTGCTTCTACTACTTTGGGTGACATCGATGCTTTGGCTGCATTGAAAGAACAATTGGAAGGAAAAAACAATAAATAATTTTTCATACCATCATTCATAAAAGGGATACGCCCACAAGCGTATCCTTTTTTGTGCTTTTAAAGTAAAAACAAGTTTGACTGAGAGCCTGTCGTTTAAATTTTGCTTAATATAGACCTGATATCATACTGCTTATCGGAAAATTGGAAAATTTAAACAAACTCTGCGTGAAAATGCTGCATAAAAAGTTGGTTATATGGATTTAAAGCTATATCTTTGCAGCCGATTTAGTCCGTGGAGGTAGACAAGTAATTTGTGAGACGGATTCACCTTGCGGAGAAAACCCGTTTAATAATTTAAAAAGAAATGTACGTAATTGTAGAAATTAACGGTCAACAGTTCAAGGTTGAAGAAGGAAACAAGCTCTTCGTTCAGCACATTCAAAACGCAGAAAGCGGTGCAACTGTTGAATTTGACAAAGTTTTGTTGGTAGACAACAACGGTGAAGTGAAAGTAGGCGTTCCTACCGTAGAAGGAGCGAAAGTGGTATGCGAAGTTGTATCTCCGCTGGTAAAAGGCGACAAGGTACTGGTATTCCACAAGAAGAGAAGAAAAGGCTACAGAAAACTGAACGGTCATCGTCAACAGTTTACTGAATTGACCATCAAACAAGTTATTGCTTAATCATTTAAAACGTAGAAGAAAATGGCACATAAAAAAGGTGTAGGTAGTTCGAAGAACGGTCGTGAATCGGAAAGCAAACGATTAGGCGTAAAGATATTCGGCGGTTCAGCTTGTAAAGCTGGTAACATCATTGTTCGTCAGAGAGGTACCGTTCACAACCCGGGTCAAAATGTTGGTATGGGTAGTGACCATACGCTTTACGCATTGGTAGACGGAACTGTATGCTTCAAAAAAGGCCGTAAGGACAGAAGTTATGTTTCTGTAATTCCTGCTCAGGCTGAGGCTGAAGCATAATCTAAGTAAAAGGAAATAAAGAAAAGGAGGCTTTAAAAGGGTCTCCTTTTTTATTATGTCAAAAATTAAATGTATCACTGCTAAGAAGCTGTTTTGAATTTCTCCAAAAAGTTTTTCTTGGCTTGATGTATCCG
>URCM01000128.1 GCA_900546355.1 uncultured Bacteroides sp. | reverse complement strand
TATTAGGGCTCATTAGGGACTTGCACCCGTTAGCTAATACTCATGCCGAGCATACATCAAATGAAAAACCGGTTCGCAGGGATGCGCGCCGGTTTTTGTATAAATTCAAAACAGTTTCTAATGCCTTACGTTAATCTGCGTTAATCTCACTTTGCATCTGCCCTCCACGTCCCGAATTATCCCTATCTTTGAATCCAATAATCAAAACGAGGAGGCATTATGAAGCAATTGGGGCTTGTTTTAATAGTAGTTTTAGCCTTTTCCGCAAAGGTAAAAGCGCAAACCGAACAACAACCTGACATACAGGCTAAGCAGGACGTACGTGCCCTACCCGACTCATTGCAAGCCGACACGTTAAGCGTAGCTTTGCAATCGCCCGTGAGCTTTTCTTCGCCGTTCCGCCCTTTCAGCATGTATGGCATCACGCCTTTCGACTACAATTACGCCACATGGGAGCTGCATAAAGGATTCAATGCTTCCATCGGACTGAATGTCACATTCAGCCCCAGCCGCTATGCGCCTTCGGGTGTGGGGTTCGGCCAAGATGCCGCTTTCATGTATGCCGTGCCTATCAACAGCCGGCTGAGCATAGCGGGAGGATTATATGCCACCAATATGGACTGGGGATTCTTGCGCTACCGCAATGTGGGCATTGCCGCCGTGGCTGCTTACCAGCTGACCGACAAAATCAGCATCTATGCATACGGCAACAAATCGTTCATGCCCAACCGTATGCCTTACTGGTATCCCCTACCCAACTATACGCCCGACCGCATTGGTGGAATGATTAACTTCAAACTGGGCGAAAGCAGTTCGTTCAGCATTGGCATCGAAGGCCGGAAAAATGATTACCCGTGGTGGTATTAAACCAGGAACTAATTTGCTATATAAAGATGAATTACCAAGAAACTCTTACCTATTTATATAATAGTGCCCCTTTGTTTCAGCAAGTAGGCAAAGACGCATACAAGGAAGGACTTGAAAACACATACGCATTAGACGAATATTTCGGCCATCCGCACCAGCAATTCCGCACCATCCATGTAGCGGGAACAAACGGAAAAGGGTCTTGTTCGCACACATTGGCAGCCATCCTGCAATCGGCAGGTTACCGGGTGGGGCTTTACACTTCGCCCCACTTAACGGAT
Organism: uncultured Bacteroides sp.; assembly: GCA_900546355.1. Classification (GTDB taxonomy): domain Bacteria; phylum Bacteroidota; class Bacteroidia; order Bacteroidales; family Bacteroidaceae; genus Phocaeicola. The sequence continues at coordinate 5,602 of URCM01000128.1, read as the reverse complement.
TTCCGCGAACGAATCCGGATAAACGGCGTGCCCGTACCAGAAGAATTCGTCATCGGTTTCGTGGAAAAACACCGTCATTTCTTCGAACCTCTGCATCCGTCGTTTTTCGAGTTGACCACCGCCATGGCTTTTCATTATTTCGCCCGGCAAGCGGTAGACGTAGCGGTCATCGAAGTCGGGTTAGGCGGACGGCTGGATTGCACCAACATCATCCATCCGGATGTATGCGTCATCACCAACATCAGCTTCGACCACATACAGTTCTTAGGCAATACATTGGCCAAGATAGCAGGAGAAAAAGCAGGCATCATCAAACCTGGCACTCCCGTAGTCATCGGCGAAACGACTTCGGAAACCAAACCTGTATTTGCCGAGAAAGCCGCATCGGTAAACGCTCCCATCGTATTTGCCGAAGAAGAACACCTATTGATAAATGCCACCCATACCGACGACGGGCATTATTTATATCAAACTCAGGACTATGCCAACTTGAAAGGAGAGCTGGGCGGCTTGTGCCAGGAAAAGAATACCAACACACTTCTTTCCGCTATCCGCCAACTGAGGAAAGCCGGTTACCGCTTCACGGATGCGGACGTGCGCAACGGTTTTGCTAATGTGTGCGAACTGACCGGACTGAAAGGACGCTGGCAACGGTTATCAAGCCATCCTGCCGTCATATGCGACACGGGACATAACGTAGGCGGTATCCAATACATCGTCCGCCAACTGGCATGCCAGCATTACCGCAAGCTTCACATCGTTATCGGAATGGTAAACGACAAGGATATACACGGCGTGCTCGCCCTCTTGCCTACCGACGCGACATACTATTTCACACAAGCCAGCGTGAAACGCGCGTTGCCTGCCGAAGAAATGCAAAAGCAAGCCTCGGCATTCGGATTGCGCGGCAAAAGCTACCCGAATGTAAAGATTGCTTTAGAAACCGCCTTAACAAAAGCTAGCCCCGAAGATTTGATTTTCGTAGGAGGAAGCAGCTTTATTGTTGCCGATTTATTATCTACTTGCCAAACATCACGAAATAATTAACAAAATTGCTTGTATATCTTGAATAAAATCTTTTTATTTGCATACATTTTATAGAAGTAACATCATATAAAGAAAGGATATTCAAGATCATGATTAACACATTTTATTATGAAAATAACCTTTGCGGAGTAAAGCGAAGCGATTTTCAACGTACAATCGATGGTAAAGAAGTTGATTTATTCATTCTGAAGAATGACAAAGGTGCCGAAATGGCAGTAACCAACTACGGAGGAGCTTTAGTGGCTATTATGGTTCCGGACAAGAACGGCAAGCTTGCCAACGTGATTCAAGGACACGACACACTGGACGGAGTTATCCATAGCCCCGAATCGTTCTTAAGTACACTTATCGGACGGTATGGCAACCGAATCGCCAAAGGTAAATTCCAATTGAACGGAAAAGAATACCAACTGGCGATTAACAATGGACCCAACGCACTCCACGGCGGACCTACCGGATTCCATGCCCGCGTATGGGACGCTGAACAAACCAGCCAGCAAAACCTGACGCTCAGTTATGACTCGAAAGATGGAGAAGAAGGTTTCCCCGGAAACTTACATATCGAAGTGGACTACACATTTACCAACGAAAACGAATTTATCCTTACTTACCGGGCTACCACCGACCAAACAACACTGGTCAACCCGACCCACCACGTTTTCTTCAGCCTGGCAGGAATAGCCAATCCGACCCCCAGCGTAGAAAATAATATCCTGACCCTGAACGCCGACTTTTATACACCTATCGATGAAGTGTCCATCCCCACAGGAGAAATACTGAAAGTGGCAGATACCCCCATGGATTTCCGCACTCCCCATACAGTGGGAAGCCGCATCAACGAACCTTTCCAACAGTTGATTAACGGAAGCGGATACGACCACAACTATGTACTCAACAAAAAAGAACCGGGAGAACTGACTTTTGCGGCCAAATGCGTAGAACCCGAAAGCGGACGCTCGGTAGAAGTCTACACCACAGAGCCGGGCATACAAGTATATACCGCCAACTGGCAAAGCGGTTTTGCAGGCTGGCATGGAGCCACATTCCCCGCACGAAGCGCAATCTGTTTCGAAGCACAACATTTCCCCGACTCACCCAACAAACCACATTTCCCGTCGGCTGTATTGCAACCCGGTGAGAAATACCATCAAGTGACCATTTACAGATTCGGAATAGAAAACTAACCTCTAATTACTAATTTTTAACAAACAACCATGAATCAACAAAAACAGAACGGCAATCTCATCGCAATTATTACCATGTTTTTTCTTTTTGCGATGATCTCTTTCGTTACCAATCTTGCCGCCCCGTTCGGCACGATTTGGAAAAATCAATATGCGGGAGCTAATACATTAGGCATGATGGGGAACATGATGAACTTCCTCGCCTATCTTTTCATGGGTATTCCAGCGGGAAACATGCTGGTGAAAATCGGCTATAAGAAAACAGCCCTGATAGCAATGGCAGTAGGTTTCTTAGGCTTGTTCACCCAATATCTTTCCAGCCTGGTGGGTGCCGATGTAGATGTATTCAACATGGGTGCATACGCCATCAAGCTGAACTTTATCATCTACCTGCTGGGCGCGTTTATCTGCGGTTTTTGCGTATGTATGCTCAATACCGTCGTCAACCCGATGCTGAATCTGTTGGGCGGAGGCGGAAACAAAGGAAACCAGCTCATTCAAGCCGGTGGTGCCCTAAACTCTCTGTCGGGAACCTTGACTCCGCTATTTGTAGGGGTATTAATCGGAACCGTCACGCCTGAAACAGCCATGTCGGATGTCACCCCGCTACTTTTCATCGCAATGGGTGTGTTTGTCCTTTCCTTCATCGCCATTTCGTTTGTAGCTATTCCTGAACCCCACTTACACAAAGGAAACGTAAAAGAAGAGAAATTCAGCCACAGCCCCTGGAGTTTCCGCCACACCGTATTAGGCGTATTCGGCATCTTCGTATATGTAGGTATCGAAATCGGTATTCCGGGCACCCTGAATTTCTACCTTGCAGACTCTTCGGCCAAAGGTGCAGGCATCTTGTTCAATGGTGCAGCTATCGGTGGAGCCATCGCAGCCATTTACTGGTTGCTGATGTTGGTAGGCCGACTCACCAGTACTGTCATCAGCGGCAAGGTATCTACCCGCACCCAGTTGATTACAGTATCAGGCGTAGCAATCCTATTCATTTTATGTGCTATTTTCCTTCCGAAGAGTGTGGGCATCAATGTACCGAAAGTGGTTTACGACCCCATTGCCAAGACATCGGAAATCCTGACCGAAGCAGGTGTATCAGAGACTGAAATCGCCGCAATTATAGCGGATCCCTCGGAAGCAAACCTGCAGAAACACGAAGCATCCTTAACCGCAGCCAACCTGAAAATGTCCGACATTGAAGGCTCTTTGGAAACGCCGAAAGTACCGATGAGTGCTTTGTTCCTCGTGCTTTGCGGATTGTGTACCTCCATCATGTGGGGTGGCATCTTCAACCTTGCCGTCGAAGGGCTGGGCAAATACACGGCCCAAGCTTCGGGTATCTTCATGATGATGGTTGTGGGTGGAGGTATCTTCCCGCTGCTCCAGCAAGTCATCTCCGACTCTGTAGGCTATATGGCAAGCTACTGGCTCATCATCGCCATGCTGGCATACCTGTTGCTCTACGGTCTGATAGGCTGCAGAAATGTAAACAAGGACATCCCTGTTGACTAAGGAACTGTAATTTATCGTGTACTGATTGGGGATGAGTTTTTAAGGCAAAGGATCAAAAAAATCGCCCAAAGCATACACGAAAATGAATACATCAAGACAAAAAAACTTTTTGTAGAAATTCAAAACAGTTTCTAAATATTGTTTTACCGATTATTATTAACCATTTAATATTGTATTACCATGGACATAGATTTTGTAAGAAGTCGTTTCATCAAACATTTTGACGGAACTACAGGAGCCATTTATACATCTCCGGGACGTATTAACCTAATAGGTGAACATACTGATTATAACGGAGGATTTGTATTCCCCGGCGCAGTAGACAAAGGCATTACCGCTGAAATTAAACCGAACGGAAAAGATAAAGTATGCGCTTATTCCATCGACTTGAAAGACTATGTAGAATTCGGGTTGAATGAAGAAGACGCTCCGAAAGCCAGCTGGGCACGCTATATTTTCGGCGTATGCCGCGAAATGATCAAACGCGGTGTAGAAGTGAAAGGATTTAATACAGCTTTTGCCGGCGATGTACCTTTAGGTGCCGGAATGTCTTCATCGGCAGCACTCGAATCGGCCTTCGCATTTGCACTGAACGAACTATTCGGCGACAATAAAATTGATAAATTCGAACTGGCTAAAGTAGGTCAAGCTACCGAACATAACTATTGCGGAGTAAATTGTGGTATTATGGACCAGTTTGCTTCCGTATTCGGGAAAGAAGGCCACCTGATGCGTCTCGACTGCCGTTCATTAGAATATAAATATTATCCATTCCGCCCGGAAGGATACCGTTTGGTATTGGTCGACTCTGTAGTAAAACACGAATTGGCTTCATCGGCTTATAACAAACGTCGCCAAAGTTGTGAAAATGTCGTAGCAACTATCAAAAAGAACCATCCGGAAGTAGAATACCTGCGCGACTGCACGATGGATATGCTGAATGAAGTGAAAGGACAGGTAACGGAAGAAGACTACAAACGTGCTGAATACGTCATAGAAGAAATCCAGCGCGTATTGGATGTATGCGATGCTTTAGAGCGTAACGACTACGAAACGGTAGGGCAAAAAATGTACGAAACCCATCACGGCATGAGCAAGCTGTATGAAGTAAGCTGCGAGGAACTGGACGTACTGAACGACATCGCTTTCGATTGCGGCGTAACCGGTTCGCGTGTAATGGGCGGTGGCTTCGGAGGTTGTACCATCAACCTGGTGAAGAACGAATTGTACGAAACATTTATCACTACCGCGAAAGAACGGTTCAAAAAACAATTCGGACGTACACCGAAAGTATATGATGTGGTAATCAGCGACGGTTCACACCGCGTTTGCTAAATCTTATCAGGACACAGAGACGCAAAGACAATTCCATAAGAAACATTGCGTCTCTGTGTTTCTTCATGAATGGGTTTATTCCCTTCACAAGGCACAAGTGCCCTCTCCTGCATAATCGGCACTGATTACCCCTCCATATTCCGGATGCCTTTGCAACCAACGCACGGCATACGCACATGTAGCCATAGGCTTTAAGCCTTTATGCTTCGCGTAATCGTATGCAGCCTTTACCAACTTTGAGGCTATTCCTCTTCCTCCAATCGATTCCGGTACAAACGTATGACGGATATCCAAATGCCCTTCACTTAAAATATAAGACATTTCAGCCTTGTATCCATCCACTTCTGCCCAAAACTTTCTCCACGCTTCGTCATGATGTATTTCCATAATCTATATCACTTGGTTATGTTCGGCAAGATATAAAATTTTCTCCAATAATCCTATTCTGACGGCGAAGAAACTGCTTAGAAGCTGTTTTGAATTTATCGTGCGATGATTTGGGATGAGTTTTTGAGGCA
>URCM01000127.1 GCA_900546355.1 uncultured Bacteroides sp. | reverse complement strand
AACGGATACATCAAGCCAAGAAAAACTTTTTGGAGAAATTCAAAACAGCTTCTCACTTTCTCATTGCTTCTCTAAGGCAAAGCCCAATTGCAAACCATCGTATTCATCCAATAACGAATTGGCGGTACCCAATATTGAATTGGAAGAACTGCTACCCAAGACACTACCTATGGTCTGCATCAACGACATTACCTTATCCGCCTTAAAAAGCAGCCCCATTTTTTTCGGCTGCAATGCATTATGCGATACAACTGCATTAAACTTCAAGCCCAATTTGGTTTTCAACTGCAATTCATTCGTCTCGGCATCATACGTGTAAGTGCCATTGGTCGTATGTCCCTTAACGGTAGAACTATACGTTCCGTCCTCATTAAAAGTATAAGTACATCCTTCAGAGAAACCTAACTTATCCAAAATACCGGTCATCTTCTCTTCCACTTTCTTCGAAGCGACCTCTCCTCCTGCCTTTGCCAACAGGTTATTGCTGGTGAACTTACAATCGGGACCGGTATAATGCCACGTACCTTCTATTGAGAACACCGCCGCGTCAACCTTACCATCCGTTATCGCATTAGCGACACCCGTAAGAATCGACTTCCAGTCTTGCGCATGGCTTATCCCGCTGAAGAAGAAGCATAAGGCAAACGCAAACACACTTTTTACAATCATATTCTTTTTCATACGCTATATTTTATTCTACTAAAATGACAATCGGATTGTTTTCTTCATTCAAATGCAGCAAGGAGGTAAAGACAGGATTATCCTTAGCCTCGGGATGCTCGTCCAGCCATTCCAAAACTTCGCTTGCTTCCACGATTTGGGCAAACTCGCCCTGCGTACCGCAGGTATTAGGATGGAAAGGAAGAAAGCCGTTCACATCATCGGCAATTCCCTGCGACTCTTGAGCCATATGGGTAGTGCAGGCCGTCTTGTCATAGATGCCATGCAGTACTTCCGGTTCGTCCTCATACAAACCTCGTACACATTGGAAGAAAATAACACTATCATTTTCCAATACTATTGTAGGAAGCAGTTTGCTGTCGCTACCCGATGTTTCTTGCCTGGCTTCGGCAGGAAAATGCCATTTCCCGGTTTCGAGAACGGCATAGGGCATAATACTCCCCGGACGTGCTATATTATATAAGGTGTCACTAAAGATTTCTTTGAAACGCAGTTTACCTCCTGTTTTCCACAATAAAGGAACGCCCGCAATGCTGGTAGAGGCCGTACCATTCTGGAAACGAGTGAAAATGGCTCCCATATTACCAAACTTCTTGACATAGATTTGGGCGATATCCGTAATTTCCATGGGTGGAAGGGCAGGCAACAGACTGTTCACCGTGTCGGTCAGTTCTCCTGTTTCAGTGAAGAAAGCCAAGGAACGGTTATGAGTGTTTTGCTGCCCGATATTATTGTAGCAGCCTACGGTCAGCGTGTCGATAAATGCATAGTCCGTAGGCATGGCGGGCGGTGTGGGCACAATATCTTTCCCCCGATAGTTGCCTTGCAAATCGAACTTCTGCAGTTGGTCGGGTTGACGAACAAAGTAGAACAGTCCATTGTAATCATTGTAAATAGGCAATCCACCCTGCGAGTAGCCTTCCGGATCGTCCCCCACATGACCGATGGAATTGAGGAAACGTCCCGTCTCTTTGTCAAAGCCATACAGGTCGTTGCCCGATTTCACCAAAATCTGTTTATCCAGTACTTTAATTTCGGGATTTCTACCTATCAGGCACGAATCATTCGTCTCCAACGGTACATAGCGTACATGAGTTCCCAAGTCAGATACCTTCAACTCTGTCAAAACCTCCATGGCTCCGGCCACATCGATATGCAACAGACCGCCTTCACTGGCCTTCTGTGCAGAAGGTTGACAGGCCGCAAGCATCAAGCCAACCGCGCCTGTCACATAAGTCAAAGTCTTTTTCATAAGCTTACTCCATTCAGCAAGCCTTGAAGCTCATATCCAATCCTTTTACCGAGTGGGTCAATGCACCTACCGAAATGAAGTCGACACCACATTCGGCATAATCACGAAGCGTATCGAAGGTAATACCTCCCGATGATTCTATCTCATAGCGCCCACCTACCATTTCTACTGCCTTGCGTGTGTTTTCGGGGGTAAAGTTATCCAGCATAATGCGGTCTACGCCACCCAAGTCGAGTACCTGTTGCAACTCATCGAAATTGCGTACCTCGATTTCTATCTTCAAATCCTTACCTTTTTCCTTACAATAGTCTTTCGCACGCTGGATAGCCTTGTCAATGCCTCCGGCAAAGTCCACATGATTATCCTTCAACAGAATCATATCAAAAAGCCCGATACGGTGGTTTACTCCACCGCCTATCTTCACCGCCATCTTTTCCAGGATGCGCATGCCCGGAGTGGTTTTACGTGTATCCAATACACGGGTTTTCGTTCCTTGCAGACGTTCTACATACTTATGGGTCATTGTTGCGATACCGCTCATGCGTTGCATGATGTTCAGCATCAGGCGTTCAGTCTGAAGAAGCGACTGCACCTTGCCCGATACAACCATCGGCACATCACCCGGTTTCACGTGCGCGCCATCATTTATAAATACTTCTACCTGCAAAGTCGGGTCGAAACGGCGGAACACTTCCTTTGCTACTTCAATACCTGCCAGGATACCTTCTTCTTTAATCAATAACTTCGATTTTCCCATCGCGTCGGCAGGAATACACGACAAAGTGGTGTGGTCGCCATCACCTATATCTTCTGCAAACGACAAATCAATCAACCGATCGATTAAGTCCTTAACTACTTTTTCATCCATAATACTTTTTCTATTTACATGTTTATTTTGCGGCAAAGGTACGGATTTATTCATACCTTTGCAAAAGGAAACATTTAAAACCCGATTAACGAATATGAAATTTACCTTATTGGTGGTAGGCAAAACGGTAGAGAAACACTACATCGCTGCTATTGACGACTATGTACAACGCATAAAGCACTACATCCCGTTCGACATCGAAGTCATTCCTGAGTTGAAGAACACCAAAAGCCTCAGCACCGAACAACAGAAAGAAAAAGAAGGCGAACTCATCCTGAAAGCCCTTCAGCCGGGCGATGTGCCCGTCTTGCTCGACGAGCACGGCAAGGAATTCCGCTCCATGGAGTTCGCCACTTGGATAGAACGCAAGATGCATTCCGTCAAGCGGTTGGTGTTCATTATCGGAGGTCCCTACGGATTCTCGACTGCCGTCTATCAGGCGGCACAGGAAAAAATATCACTTTCGAAGATGACCTTCTCCCACCAGATGATACGCCTCATCTTCGTGGAGCAATTATACCGTGCGATGAGCATCCTCAACAATAGCCCTTACCATCATGAATAAATGAAAACATATTATTGCTCCTACAAAACCAAACAACTGCTTAGTACGAGACATCCGAGTCCTCCCTCAGTCCCATACTGCCAGGACTGCAGTCCTGAGCCTACTAGGACTGCAATCCTGACCTATCAGGACAGCAGTCCTGACTGCACAGAACTCTTTACGGAATCCAATGGCTTTGACTATGCAGTTTAACGCATCCGGCAACGCAACCTGCCCCTACCCGAATTACCTCTTCATTGCCCGTATCACATCTTTCGTTCCGGCATCTACCCGATACGACTCGATTATCTTTTGCAGTGCCTTGTTATAGGTAAAGTTGTCCAAGGTATTTTGTTTCAGATATGCCAGAGTCCGTTCGGGGAACCTGACGAAGCAGACCGATAGTGCCCATGCCACTCCCATCCGTACGTAATATCCTTCGTGACGGATAGCATTATACAAGGAGAACAGCTCCTCAATGTGTTCCTCATCAATAAAGTATTGCATCGCCATCACCACGCCGAAACGGATTTCATACTCGCCCTCGGCTCGCATCCAAGTCTTCAGATACTCCCAAAGCCGGTCCTTGTTCGCTTCAATGAACCGCTTTCCGCCTCCGAACTTGAACGTGTCGCACACCGACCAGCTATTGATATTCCATACAAAACAGGTTACCCGGTGCAGATACACTTCTATATCGGCATCGGGACGGATGCAACCCAGCACCATGCCTTGCAGCATCCGTTCTTCCATATAATACGTATCGGCGGTATCGAGATATGCCTCCCAACCGTCTTTGGCGATGCGTGCCGCCAGCTTGCGCAAATCGGGCACACGGATGCCCAACACATGCTCCACGCCCGGATTCAGGCTTTCGGTAAACTTTTTGTTTCCCCGCTCCGCCAATTGGAGCAGATGCTCTTTGATGGTCAAGCCTTCGAGTCTGTATTCTTCCATATCTTTTGCTTTGTTGTCATATTTCCTGCAAAAATACGCATTGCTAACCCCATAAGTAGGTATTTAACATCTTTTTTTACCTAAAAGTAGGTATTGCCGCTATAAAGTAAGCTCCCTACCTTTGCAGTAGTTAAAAATCAACAAAAGATAAAGAGAAATGAAAACAACGAAACTCTTATTCTCGCTCTGCTTGGCGATGCTCGCTCCGCACGCTTTCGCTACAGGTGAAGCAGAGCAGGCAAGTAAAGACAAAGCGGGAACATCCGTAATGAGTGCATCGGAAACACCCAAGAAGGAAAAGAAGAAATCGCGCTTCACCATCGGCGGTTATGGAGAAGCCGTATATAGCCGGAACTTTTATAGCGACAATTACCTGCGCTACGATAGTCCGGAAGATTATAAAGACGATAAGCACGGACGTTTCGATTTGCCTCACGTAGTCCTGATGTTAGGATATGATTTCGGCAAAGGCTGGTCAATGGGAATGGAAATCGAATTTGAACACGGAGGTACGGAAAGCGCCGTAGAAATAGAAGAACACGAAGGTGGTGAATACGAAAGCGAGATTGAACGCGGAGGAGAAGTCGCCCTCGAACAATTCTGGATTCAAAAATCATTCTTTCCGGAGTTCAACATCAAGTTAGGACACATGGTAGTACCCGTCGGAGCGACCAATGCCCATCATCTTCCTACGGAGTTCTTCGGTGTATATCGCCCGGAAGGTGAGAACACCATTATGCCGTGCACATGGCATGAAACCGGATTAAGTATTTGGGGACGTGCAGGAGACTGGCGGTACGAAGCCATGTTACTCCCTGGGCTTGACTCGGACCGCTTCAATGATAAAGAATGGATAAAAGGCGGTGCCGGAAGTCCTTACGAGTTCAAGATAGCCAATGCCATGGCGGGTGCCGTCCGCATAGACAATTACTCGGTAAAAGGACTCCGCCTCTCTGTAAGCGGATATGCAGGCAACACCTTCAGCAACACACTGAAGAAAGCGACCAATGCGATATACGACGATGTAAAAGGAACTGTCTTAATCGGTTCATTCGATTTCCACTACAATGACCATAACTGGGTGGCACGAGGGAACTTCGATTACGGGCACTTGTCAGACGCAGCATTGATTACCCGTTACAACCAAAGTTTCTCTAATGACTCGCCTGCGAAAAAAAGACCTGTAGCTACATCAGCAATTTCTACAGGGGTAGAAGTGGGCTACGACTTATTCGGTTGGCTTGGCAAAAAGCAGCAAGAAAAAGGACGCAAATTCTATCTTTTCGGTCGTTATGAATATTATGATTCAATGTATAAAACGGAAGATGCCGTGACCGATTATGAAGAATATGGACGGCAACGCATCGCATTCGGTGTGAACTATTACCCGATGAAAGACATCGTATTGAAGGGGGAATATTCATTGGGCATCCTGAAAAGCAAATTCAATAACGAACCAGCCGTTTCGTTAGGAGTAGCCTATTCCGGTTTCTTCAATTTGTAAAATCAAAAACAAGATACAAACAAAACACCAATTAAAAAAGTAAGACAATGAAAAAGTATTTGAAATTCCCGCTCTACATGGCATTTACCGCCATGATAGGCATGAGTGTTACCGCTTGTAGTGATGACGATAATCCTGAAAACCCGGAAGAAACCGGAGGGCTTTCCGTTCAGGAGCAAGCGTTGAAAGATGTAATAACCGACTATACGGACAAAACTGTAATACCGACTTACAAAGGCATGGCAGACGCCGCTATGCAACTGCATAGCCTGTGTATTGATATCCGCACCAAAAAAGCGGACGGAACCTTATCTACCGCAGATGTAGAAGCAGCCGGCGAAGCTTGGAAAACCGCACGCGATTATTGGGAAAAAAGCGAAGCCTGGCTGTTCGGCCCAGCCGGAGACTACTATATAGACCCGCACATTGACTCTTGGCCGCTTGATAAGACCGGTATGGACGCTCTGCTAAACAACCCAGCGCAGATGGCACAAATGGATGATGAAGGTGTATACGTAGGTAACTATTTAGGATATGCATTACAAGGATTCCACGCCATCGAATATCTTTTATTCGAATTGACAAATACAAATGCAGACGGCAATGCTACAGCTGATTCCAAAAGCGTGGCACATAACCTGAACTATAGCACTGAAGAATTAAACTATTTAGTAGGTTTAGCTGCGGACTTGCGTAATCAATGCATCTTATTGGAAGCATGCTGGGCAGGCACCGAAAATGTAACGGCTGAAAAACAACAGATTCTGACCGATACCGAATTGGACAAAGGCATCAACTTCGGTGAACGTATCAAAAATGCAGGCAACGCAGGCAGTGAATACGTAAACTATCTTGATGTGATGTACGACATCATCACCGCCGGAATCCAAAACATCGCAAACGAAGTAGGTAATATCAAAATCGGGAACCCGACAGGTAAAGGACTTCCTTCGGGAGGTATGGAATACGACCCGAACTATATTGAATCGCCTTATAGCCTGAACTCCAT
>URCM01000126.1 GCA_900546355.1 uncultured Bacteroides sp. | reverse complement strand
TCAAAAACTCATCCCAAATCATCGCACGATAAATTCAAAACAGCTTCTAAATAAATAGAAAAATCTGTGTAATCTGTGGTGAAAACGGATTACACATTGAAACGGAAGTGCATGATGTCGCCGTCCTGCACTACGTAGTCTTTGCCTTCTACGTTCAGCTTGCCTGCTTCGCGCACGGCGGCTTCGCTTCCATATTTGATATAGTCTTCATACTTGATTACCTCGGCACGGATAAAGCCTTTCTCGAAATCGGTGTGGATGACACCGGCACATTGCGGGGCTTTCCATCCCTTGTGGTATGTCCATGCCTTGACTTCCATTTCGCCCGCGGTGATGAATGTTTCCAGGTTCAAGAGCTTGTATGCTGACTTGATGAGGCGGTTCACGCCCGATTCTTCCAGTCCCACTTCTTGCAGGAACATCTGGCGGTCTTCATACGTCTCCAGTTCGGCGATGTCGGCTTCGGTCTTGGCTGCTACTACCAATATTTCGGCATTTTCGTCCTTTACGGCTTCGCGTACCTGTTCTACATATTTGTTGCCCGTTACGGCACTGGCTTCGTCTACGTTGCATACGTACATCACTGGTTTCGAAGTCAGCAGGAAAAGGTCGTGCGCTATCTTCTGTTCGTCTTTCGATTCGAATTGCACCGTGCGTGCCGATTTTCCTTGTTCCAAGGCTTCTTTGTAGCGCACTAATACTTCGTAAGTCTGCTTTGCCACCTTATCGCCTCCCGTCTGCGCTTGTTTCTGCACGCGCTGGATACGGCTCTCAATGGTTTCCAAATCCTTCAGTTGAAGCTCTGTATCAATAATCTCCTTGTCGCGTACCGGATTCACCGTACCGTCTACGTGCGTCACGTTTTCATCGTCAAAGCAACGTAACACATGGATGATGGCATCCGTCTCACGGATATTCGCCAAGAACTTATTACCTAATCCTTCACCCTTGCTTGCGCCTTTCACCAGTCCGGCGATGTCCACAATCTCTACCGTAGTAGGCACGATGCGTCCCGGATGAACCAGTTCCGCCAGTTTGTTAAGGCGTTCGTCGGGCACGGTAATTACACCCACATTCGGTTCGATGGTACAGAAAGGGAAATTGGCTGCCTGAGCCTTTGCGTTCGATAAGCAATTGAAAAGCGTCGATTTGCCCACATTCGGCAAACCTACGATGCCACATTGTAAACTCATAATGCTATAGTGTTTTTATTATTTTGATTTCTTGCTTGTTTCAACGGGCAAAGGTAGTCATTTCTTTTGGCATATCGGGCAGGGCATTCCGATTATTTACATAGAAGCCTCTTATTATCGGACATTTGGTAATAGGATTTTCGCCCATTCAGACACTTCGGTTACATACATTTTCTTTAATTCGCCATTTACCAAGCGGAATTGAAGTTTGGCATCTTCGCCGTCTATGGAATTGTCGTACACATAGAGGCGGTCCACAATCGGTGCTACGGTCTTGCAATTTTCTATGGACTTGAAATAGCGCGAAATGATTTTAGTGATGGGCACGTCATGTCCCCCTTTCATCACCCTGTTGGCAATTCTTGCCGCATTGATAGAGGGGTGTGAAGTCGAGATAAAGAATAAACGGATAAAGAAGCCTTGCCGTTTGGCTTTAATGATGAATGCGACTTTATCTTCGGCGGACATTACGGTTTCAAACACAAAGCTTTTTCTTTCCGATAAACATGTTTCTCGTAGCTCGGCGCAATAATTAGCTGCTTTTAGTACAGCTTCCGGTGAGTTCCAGTCGCCATATTTATCTTTAGCCACTTCGTCCGGATTGATGTATAGCGTGCCTTCCGCCCATTCGTGATGCAGGAACTTTTGAGTGACGGATGTCTTGCCTGAGCCATTAGGTCCGGCTATTACAATCATTTCCGGTAAGCGTTTATTTGTGTCCATTCCGTATGTTTTCTATGTCTTTCGCCCATTTTGCTTGTTTTGTCAAAACGTTTTGCCGCATTTGTTTCCAATGCTCCTCCGTCGCCTTTTGGTTGCTTATTCTCGCTTCCTCGGCAACTTCCCTCATGATTTGTTCCAGCATTTCGTCCGTAGGCTCCTGCTCCGGACTGAAGCGGTATGCGTTTAATTCTTTCTCTGACATGATTGAGGTATTACGTTAGGGTGCAAATATAGTTATTTCTTTTGGCATATCGGCAAGTGTCTGCTATTTGTTATGCAAAATTCACTTGCATAGCCAGCTTCTTTTTACGTCCTCCGTCCCGAGGACGTATGTTTTTGGTATGGAGGACGCACATCCTTCGAACGGAGGATGTATATCCTTGGGACGGAGGACGTAAAAGGATGCAGGTTGATTCAGGAAAAGTATATGGGTGAAACGAGAAAGAATAGACTATTTGCTTACAAATCGTAACTTAATGAGGCTTTATTTGGTATGAATCTATACTTTAAGGGTACTGAAACAAAAAGAGACGCTTCCTCGCGAGGCGTCTCTTTCGGATTGTTGAGAGTTTATGAAAATATGTTTGTTTATGTGCTGCTTATTGTTGTACCGTAACGGTCATTTCCGGAACAAGGATAAAGTCTTTCTTGCCTTTATTCCACTTGTAGTATTCGATGGTTACGTTGTCGCCAGCGTATGAATACTTGATACACATGTGGTTACGCCAGTCATTGCGGGTTGCATCCCACTTCATCAATGTGCTTTCAATGACTTGTTTATTGTCATTGTACTTATAGTTATATTTCTCGTAGTTGGTCAGGATGCCTTCGTTCATCTTGTAAACGGTTTCCGACATCTTAACGCCATCCACTTCTTCGGTGTTGTAAATCAGGTTCGCTTCCGGTGTGTTAGCGGAAATTGTAAGGTTTGCTACGAAAATGCAAGCTACAACAAAAATGCTCTTCAATAAATTCATTGCTTTCATATCTTTAAGTTTTTAAGGGTTTACTATCTTTTTGTTTTTGATTACGCTGCAAAGGTAGTGAAACTTTTGATATGAGCTAACATTTCGGCTAAAAATTTATTTGATTTTAGCAAAATGTTAGCAAATAAAGATATGTTAACTATTTCGAATCCTTAATGCGCTTCCAGCCAATTTTGACCCCAACCGCAGTCGGCTTGCAAAGGAACTTTCATTTTGTAAGCACTCTCCATTTCGGCTATCACAATCTGTTGCACTTTCTCCTTTTCTTCGGGCAAGACGCTGAAGTTAAGTTCATCGTGCACCTGCAGAATCATCTTCGAGCGGATTCCCTCTTCGCGGAAACGGCGGTAGATGCGCGCCATTGCCACCTTGATGATATCGGCGGCACTTCCTTGGATAGGAGCGTTGATGGCATTGCGCTCGGCATATCCCCGCACTACGGCGTTGCGTGAATTAATGTCGGGCAAATACCTGCGGCGGCGGAAGATGGTCTCGATATAGCCTTTTTCGCGTGCCGACTGGATGCTTTTGTCCATGTATTCCTTTACGTGCGGATAGTTTTCGAAATAGCCGTCTATCAGCTCCTTGGCTTCCTTGCGGTCGATGTTGAGGCGTTCGGCAAGTCCGAATACCGAGATGCCGTAAATGATGCCGAAATTGGCGGTTTTCGCCTTGCTCCGTTGCTCGCGGGTCACGTCTTCCAGCTTCTCCTTATATATCTTGGCGGCGGTGGCGGCATGGATGTCCTGGTTCTCGCGGAAAGCTTCTATCATGTGCGGGTCTTCGCTGAGGTGAGCCATGATGCGAAGCTCGATTTGCGAATAATCGGCCGAGAAGAACTCGCAACCCTCGTCGGGGATGAATGCCTTACGGATTTCTTTCCCGTCCTCGTTGCGTATGGGGATGTTTTGCAGGTTCGGGTTGCTCGAACTAAGCCGTCCCGTGGCGGTCACGGTCTGGTTGAACGAGGTATGGATATGGCCTGTCTGCGGGTTGATAAGCTGGGGCAGGGCATCGATGTAGGTGCCGAGAAGCTTCTTCAATCCGCGGTGTTCCAGAATCTTTGCTACGATTTCGTGTTTTCCCTTCAGGCTCTCCAGCACTTCCTCGGAGGTGACATATTGCCCCGTTTTGGTTTTCTTGGGCTTGTCGGTGATTTTCAGGCGGTCGAACAATACTTCGCCCACTTGCTTGGGAGAGGCGATATTGAACTCCACACCTGCCAGGCGGTGCACCTCTTCTTCTATCTGGTTCATGCGGGCGGTGAAGTGGCGCGAGGTTTCCTTCAGAGCTTCGGTATCGATGCGCACACCGTTGCGTTCCATATAGGCAAGTACGGGCACGAGCGGCATTTCGATGTCGCGGAAGAGGGCTTCGGCATCGTTTTGCTTCAATTCTTTCTCCAATACGTTTTTCAGCTTCAGGGTGACATCGGCGTCTTCGCACGCGTACCTATATATATTGATAGGGTCAAGGTCGCGCATGCTCTTCTGGTTCTTTCCTTTCGGGCCGATAAGCTCTTCTATCTTGATGGTTTCGTAGTGCAGGTAGATTTCGGCAAGGTAGTCCATTCCGTGATGCAGTTCGGGTTGGAGCACATAGTGGGCTATCATCGTGTCGAACATGGGTCCTTGTATCTCCACACCGTAGTTTGCCAAGACCAGCATATCGTATTTGATGTTCTGTCCCACTTTTAATGTTTGCGGGTTTTCGAAGACGGGCTTGAATTTATCCACGATGCGTTGCGCTTCGGTGCGGTCGGCGGGGACGGGAACATAAAACGCCTGGTTTTCGGTATACGAGAAGCTCATTCCCACCAGTTCGGCACGTATCGGGTCGGTTCCGGTGGTCTCCGTATCCAGACTGAAAACCTTCTGTGTCAGGATATTTTGTAATAATTGGTCGATTTTTTCTTCTGTATCAATGAGTTGATAGTCGAAAGCAAGGTCGTCAAGCCTTGTGAGATTTGAATTTTCAGGAGCTTCCGTACTCTCGGGCGTAAAAAAGCCAAAGAGATCGCCTTGCGCGGAGGGTGGGGGAGCGGCGGTTTTCTTATCGGTTCCCACCACGCGGTCGAGCAAGCTCCGGAACTCCAGGTCTTCGAATATCCGCTTGAGCGTTTCCTTGTCCGGCTCCTCCCGTTTCAGCCCGTCCATATCGAGGCGGATGGGTACATCGGTCTTGATGGTGGCAAGGAATTTGGAGAACAGGATTTGTTCGCGGTTGGTTTCTACCTTGGTCTTGATGGCACCTTTCAGCTCACTGGTATGTTCGAGCAGGTTTTCGATGCTTCCGAATTGGGCTATCAGTTTCTGGGCAGTCTTTTCGCCCACGCCCGGGCATCCGGGGATGTTGTCGGCGGTGTCGCCCATCAACCCCAGCATATCAATGACCTGAGCCGGAGACTGGATGTCGAACTTGGCTTTCACTTCCGCTACGCCCATCACTTCGAATTCCTTGTCGCCGTATTTGGGACGGTACATGAAGACGTTGTCCGATACCAACTGCCCGTAGTCTTTATCGGGCGTCATCATGTAAGTGGTGATGCCTTGCCGTCCGGCTTCGGTGGCAAGGGTTCCGATGACGTCATCGGCTTCGTATCCGCTTACCTCAAGAATGGGGATGCGGTAGGCACGGATGATGTCTTTTATAATAGGCACCGAGAGACGGATGACTTCGGGTGTTTCTTCACGCTGGGCTTTGTATTGTTCGTAAGCCTCGTGGCGGAACGTGGGACCTGCAGGGTCGAAGGCGATTCCAATGTGTGTGGGCTGCTCTTTCTTCAACACATCTTCCAGTGTATTGACGAAGCCCATGATGGCGGAAGTATTGAATCCCTTCGAGTTGATACGGGGATTTTTGATGAAAGCATAGTATGCCCGGTAAATCAAAGCGTATGCGTCCAGTAGAAAAAGTTTCTCCATTCGTGTAAAATATTTAATGTTTTGAACGTAAAAGTACAAAAAAACACCGTATTTCGATGTTTTATTATTATTTTTGTGCCCAAATAAATCTCTAATGGACAAGATAGGACTAATCAGGAAACCGATAGAAAGGGAACTGAGCGAATTTAAGATGCTTTTCGATACCGCTTTGACCAGTACCGCTCCGATACTGGGCGATGTGCTGGGCTATATCCGGAAGCGTAACGGGAAGATGATGCGCCCCATGCTGGTATTGTTGATGGCGAAACTTTATGGCGAAATCAATTCCGCCACGTTGCATTCGGCTTTGTCGTTGGAATTGCTTCATACGGCAAGTCTGGTTCACGACGATGTGGTTGACAAGAGCGACAAGCGGCGCGGACAAGCGTCGGTCAATGCGCTGTATGATAACCGTGTCTCGGTATTGGTGGGCGATTATATGCTTGCTACGAGCCTCCGTCATGCCGCTTATACAAAAGAAATCGAACTGGTGGACCTGGTGGCCCGCTTGGGACAGAACTTATCTGAAGGTGAAATTGTGCAATTGGCAAATACCAGCAATACTTATTTTTCCGAAGAGATTTATTTCGATGTCATCCGTAAGAAGACGGCAGCCCTTTTTACGGCAAGTGCCGAGAGTGGTGCGCTTTCTGTCAAGGCTTCGGCGGATGATGTGGACAAGGCCGCATTGTTCGGTGAAATGATAGGTATCGCTTTCCAGATTAAAGATGATATTTTCGATTATTTTGAGAACGAAGCGTTGGGCAAGCCTACGGGGAACGATATGCTGGAAGGCAAACTCACCCTGCCTGCCCTGTATGTCCTCAATGAAAAAGCGGATGAAGAAACGCGGGAATTGGCTTTGCGTATCCGTTCATTGAAAGCGTCACACGAGGAGATTGCATCGTTTGTGGCTTATGTGAAGCAGGAGGGAGGCATCGAATACGCCGACCGGGTGATGCACGATTACCGTGACAGGGCATTGGCTCTTTTGCCAAAACAAATGGATGAGTCGCTCCGCACATCGTTGGCCGCATACGTGGATTATGTGGTAGAACGGAAGAAATGAAGCTGGCTCCGATGCCAATGGATAAAGGCTGCATCGGGCATTGAAGCCAACTTTAGAAGCTGTTTTGAATTTCTCCAAAAAGTTTTTCTTGACTTGATGTACCCGTTTTCGTGTGTGCTTTGGGCGATTTTTTGGTCCTTTTCGCTC
>URCM01000125.1 GCA_900546355.1 uncultured Bacteroides sp. | reverse complement strand
AGTATAAACCTGTCCTGCTTTATGTGTAGGACGCTTAATATTTACGTATGAAAAACAGTACATTTGTTGCATCGGCTTTATCAGCCTTGATGCTGGCGGCTTGCCAGACAGGACCTAAAGTCGTAGAGAACCCACTGATTGAGAGTGCCAACAGCATGACACTTGATATCGCGAAAGTAGAACTGACCGACACCGCTACGGTGGTACATGTCGATGCGTATTTTACGCCCCATTATTGGATTCGCATCGATTCGAAAACTTATCTGCGGGCAGAAGGTAAAAACTATGCTTTGACTGATGCACAAGGCATTACACCCGATTCGCTCTTCTGGATGCCTGAGTCGGGAGAGGCTTCGTTCGTGCTTTCTTTCCAGCCGTTGCCCAAACGGACAAAGTCTTTCGACTTCATCGAGTCGGATTGTGCCGACTGCTTTAAGCTTTTTGGCATAGACCTGACGGGCAAGCAAACCTATGATACACCCGAAGATATTCCTGCCGAAGCACTAGAGATAGACGGAAATGCTCCGATGCCCGAGCCTGTTTTCAAGAGTGGTGAAACTACGGTAGAGGTACGTTTGCTCCATCACCGGAAAGAACTGGGCAAGGTACTGAACATGTATGTGAACGATTTGACGGGCACGCAAGAAGAATATGCCGTACTGATAGATTCGACAACAGATGTGGCGGTTTTCAAGTTTAAGCAATACGGTCCGGCGATGGCTTTGTTGCCCATGATTGGGAACATACAGATAGCACCGGGCGAGCATGCCACGGTTTATGTCGACCAACGTGCCAGCGGGCAACGTATCGTGTCCCGGCGTAAGGGGGAAGCGGCTCAGCCGTTCAGGGCACTTTATGCCCAAGGCACGTATGCCAATCTCAATAACCTGGTTAATAGCGGGACAGATTGTCATGTATGGTCGATGAACCTTTATGACGGCAAGTTTGCGGATTATAAGATGACATCGAAAGCGTATGCGGCACACGTCATCGGCACTTACAAGGCTTTGTCGGACAGTATTGCCGCCGATAGCCTTCCGCCGCTGATGAAAGAATGGATGCAAGTGTCGTTGCAGGAAGAAGCGGTTGCGGCAATGCTGGGCGGCAATTACATCCGTGAACACAATTACCGGTATACGCACGATGAGTGGAACCGAAATCCGGTAAAAGGCATTGAGCCGATGAAGCCGGAAGACCAGGCGGAAATCTGCAAGCTGTTTGATGTCAATAATCCACGGTTGCTGATGGGTTCGCGAGCTTTTAGTTATATTGATAATGTCGTATATTCGGATAAAGGCTGGATGAAAATAGCCGGCATCCGGACGGGATTGATTCCTTCCTTGCAAAAGTATGCACTTCTTGTAGGCAAGGCTCAGAATGGAGTCTTGACTCCGGCAGACTTGAAAGAGCTTGATCAAGAAGATGACGCTTTTTATGCAGAAGCGCTGGAGGCAATGCAGCAAAGTGCCGTAGCCCGGCTGGAAGCTGTAAAGGATAAGGCACACATCGAACCTATTCCCGATGTGCCCCTGAAGGACTTGTTCGATGCCATTGTATCTCCCTATAAGGGCAAGGTGGTGTTGGTGGATTTTTGGAATACGTGGTGCGGTCCCTGCCGTGCGGCTATCAAGGCTACCGAGCCGCTGAAAGATACGGAACTGAAGAATGATAATCTGGTTTGGATTTATATTGCCAATGAGACATCGCCCATTGTAAAATACAAGACCATGATTCCTGATATCAAAGGCAAGCATTTCCGCCTGAACGATAAGCAGTGGGAGTATCTCGCCAAAAAGTTCAAGATAGACGGCATTCCTTCTTACGTATTGGTGGATAAAGACGGATCGTACCGTTTACGTAACGATTTGCGCGACCACGATTTGTTGTGCAAGACATTGGCTGAGAAAAGCCAGTCTGAATAATAAATCGGTGTAAAGAGTTGTATCTGGCGGAAAATGATGTAAAGGGAGTTCCGCAAAGTACCGGTAGATACTTGTTAAGAAACGAATATATACTTCATTTGCCGATGAAGTATATATTCGTTTGCAGTTTCAGTATATATGAAACTGCTTTCGGAGATATCTTTGTTTTTCAACCCTGCTTACTGGCAGCATGCAGCATTGTCACTTATTTTCTGTGCAATCTGTGGTGAAAGCAAAATGCCATTAGAAAGCAATGCCTTCGGGCACGATGCTTTCGATGCGGTTTTCCACATCATCGGGCAGCTTGGAGAAGAAGTCCAGCCCGGTTTCTTCTTCTACTTGGTCTACCTTGACCATATAGTTTTTCAGATTCTGGTGATGTGCTTTGTTTTCGAACAGGAAGCCCATGGCAATGGGGTTTTTCCGGTTGTAGATGAGCACGACTTTAAAGAAACGGTCGGGTACAGCCACCTGATGCTTTCCGATTCGTTTGGGCGAGGCCTTGTCATAAATCGGACCGCAGGCTATGTAGACTCTTCCATATTTCTTGGCCCATTCGCGGCATTTCTCTTCCAGGTCTCCCCAGTCGTCACGGTTCAGTTTCCGGTTTTGCGGGCAGATGTTGCTCATGTAGAAAGATTCCTCCATCGCCTTTTCACTCCATTTCATGTCGGCGGCCGGCGCCATGTGCCCGCGGTCGTATCCGGAGTTGGTATAGTCGCTATGCTCTACGCGCGGTTCGGGCAGGTTGGGGTCGGGTTCGAATTTGCTCTTTCTGCTTTCCGTGCCTTTCGTTTCGTCACGTGTCAGTTCCCAGGCTACCCAGTTCGGCGTTTTGTAATCATTGTTATACGACAGGGTAAAGGCGGTGCGTTTCAGTCTTATTTCATTCCGTTTCCGTGTGCTGACGGGTATTTCCAGTTGGCTCGAAGGGGCTTGTGGCTCCATACTTCCGGAAAGGCTGTTTGCGGCCGTTTCCTTTAGTTCGCCTATCGGGAGGTTTATCCATGCTTTCCCTTCCTGATGCTGGTAAACGAACAAGGCGATAGCTGTCACTATCAGCAGGAGGGCGAATCCGCGTAAGGAGCCGCCCGTGGTCTTCTTTTTCTTTCTTGTCATGGTGGAATATGGAAGTTTTAAATCAATTTAAACCGCATTCGGAAAATGCCGTCTTTGTAGTCGGAACTGATAATCTTGAAGGTCCCTATTTCCGAGGTGTTGGCTACGTGCAGGCCGATGCAGAGACATTCGTCGTAATCGCCTACCTTGACTATCCGCACCGTCTCCGAAGCCCCTTCGGGCAATCGTTTCAGGTCGAAGCGTCCCGTTGCTTCTTCTTGGGTGATAAATTCGGTCGTGACGGGCAGGTGCCGTGCGATGACCTCGTTGACGGTTGTTTCGATGTGGGTTATTTCTTCATCGGTCGGGGCTTGTGGCAGGGCAAAGTCGAGTTTGCTTTTCTTGCGTTCGATGTGCGCCGACACGGCACGTCCGCACCCGAACAGGTTCACCATCGTGCGGTTTACAATGTGTTCGCACGTATGCATCGGCGGATATTCCGTCTTGTTATGTCCGTTGAGTTGAGGTTGTTCCATCATATAAAATCATTGAATATAAGTGTACAGGCATAAAAAAAGGAGTACCGCTGTACTCCAACCTTTTGTTAACCTTAAATCTAATACTATGAAAAACACATTGCAAAGGTAGTGACTTTTGATGAATCTGCAAATAAAGAACGCTTAAATAACCGCTTTATAACATTGTTTAAGAAATGAACGCCGGTTGAGGCATTCTATTGACATTCATTTTACTTATCTTTGCCTCCGTAAACAGATAAAAAAATAAATATGGCATTTGACGCGACAAAAAAAGAATGGAGTGAACTATACGCGTTCTTCCGCTTGCTGGCAGACGGACAAGTATACGCCGGTACGCCGGATGTGAAACCAGACGAAGCATATTGTTTGCCGGTGGCAAGGGTGCAACGCGAAGAGCACGACGGGACACGGCAATATATCATTGGTAAGAATGAGGTGCGCATCGTAGGCGAAAAGATGGACAAACACGTTCCGCGCGAGGATTTCGGCACCGTGGCGGGACTGATATTGCAGGCCATACGCGATACCGAAACCGACAATGTGGTTTCTCCGGATGGGGTGGAAGGTTTTCTGGATGATGTGGCGATATTCGACCTGGAGGCCAAGACCAATGACCGTACCGACTTCAAGGTGGCTTTTTACCGCGAAGATGCGCCGTTGACGGGCTTTTGTGTGCGTTCGCGCATCGGGACGCTCTATCCTTTGCTCGACGGAGGACGCGCGGCGAACTTCAAGTTCGAGCAGGCCGGCATCAGGTTTCCGGTGCCTGCCATCAACAAAATCAATGCCTTCGGCGAGGAAGACGACGTGTTGGGGCGTATGTTGATGATAGAACGGATGGGTGGCGTCTTGAAGTACAGCGATGTGGCCGACAAGATATTCCGGAGCAACCTTTCGATGATAGACCTGCACGCCGGGCGCCTGTTTGGCGAAATGACCCGCCTGATGTGGCTGGAAGGCAAGACCAAGGTGAGCGATTTGACCGAGCTGGTCAAGCAGAAAAATCCGTTGAAGATAAAAGACGAGCTGATAACCAAGCATGGCTTTTACGAATACAAGGTGAAAGAGTTCTTGCTTGCCATTGCTGCGGGGATGCGTCCGGCAAAGCAGTACAACGGCACCGATTCCGCCATCGACGGATGCCTGCTGGTCACGGGAGCAGGCGAGGTGTTGTGCTACCAGCGTGCTTTCCGCCAGGTGTATGCCGATTTCCTTTTCCAGAATACCCGGCTGGAAAAGGGTTCTACCCAAAAAGACCGGTATGGTTTCCTGGAGCGGGAAGACGGCGTTTATTACTTTAAGTTGAACTTGAAAGTGGGATTGACGAAACGCTGACTAACGCGCGCATATTGTAAAAACAGGTTTGCGGAAAATGGAGTGGAACACAGAGACACAAAGGCACAGCGTTTTATAGTCAATCAGAAATGGATTGCGAAAAATGGAATGGAACGCAGAGACGCAGAAGCGCAAAGTTTATATTTTTTAAGAGAGCAAAGCACACAGAGAGTGGCACTTATCTCCGTGCTCTTTGCCTTCTCTCTAAATTATTCCTCTGTGTCTTTGTGTCTCTGCGTTCGGTTTTTTCGCAAACCAATTTTGTTTTACTATATTTATTCTCCGTGTCTCGGTGAACCTGTGTCCAATATAAACAAAAAGACAAAACGACGATGGAACATGAAGGAAAAATGATTATTTATCAGGTCTTTACCCGTTTGTTCGGCAACAAGGGGCTGCGCAATAAGATAAACGGCACCCTGGAAGAAAACGGGTGTGGCAAAATGGATGATTTTACCAACGAGGCCTTGCACGAGATTAAGAAACTGGGAGCCACCCATATCTGGTATACAGGCATCATCGCCCATGCCTCGCAGACCGACTATTCGGCCTACGGCATCCCGCGCAACCATCCGGCGATAGTGAAAGGAAAGGCAGGCTCTCCCTACGCCATACGCGATTATTACGATGTCGACCCCGACCTGGCCGTCTGTGTCGACCGCCGCATGGAAGAGTTTGAAGCCTTGGTGCAACGTTCGCACGCGAACGGGCTGAAGGTGATTGTCGATTTCGTGCCCAACCATGTGGCGCGCCAGTACCATTCCGTCGCCAAGCCCGAAGGAGTGAAGGACCTGGGCGAAGACGATGATACGGCCCAAGCCTTCGCGCCTGGCAACAACTTCTATTACATACCGGGCGCGCAGCTGGGCGGGGAAGTCGATTTGTACGACGCCGGGATGGGCATGTACGTGGAGAAACCCGCCAAGGCTACGGGCAACGACCGTTTTGACGCTTACCCCAACCGGAACGACTGGTATGAGACGGTCAAGCTGAACTATGGCGTCGACTACATCGGCCATACGGGCAACCATTTCGACCCCGAACCCGACACGTGGCGCAAGATGCGGGATATCTTGCTGTTCTGGGCTTCGAAGGGTATCGACGGCTTCCGTTGCGACATGGCGGAGATGGTGCCTTGCGAGTTCTGGGGATGGGTGATACCCCAGGTAAAGGCACGCTATCCCCATTTGTCGTTCATCGCGGAGGTGTACAATCCCCGCGAATACCGCAATTACATCTACAACGGGCATTTCGATTACCTCTACGACAAGGTGGGCCTGTACGACACGCTGCGCGCGCTGGTGTGCGGGTATGCATCGGCAACCGCCATTACCGGATGCTGGCAGAGCGTGGGCGACATCCAGCCCCACATGCTGAACTTCCTGGAGAACCATGACGAGCAGCGCATCGCTTCCGACTTTTTTGCGGGCGACGCGCGCAAGGGGCTTCCCGCCTTGTTGGTTTCGGCCTGCATGAACACCAACCCGATGATGATTTACTTCGGCCAGGAGCTGGGCGAGGAAGGAATGGACACGGAAGGCTTCAGCGGACGCGACGGGCGCACCACCATCTTCGACTATTGGAGCATCCCCAGCATCCGCCGCTGGAGCAACCACGGACGCTACAACCTGCACCTGCTCAACGCCAAGGAAAAAGAAATCCGCCGTTATTACCAGCTGGTGCTGAACCTGTGCCATACGGAGGCGGCACTCTCGAAAGGCAGCTTCTTCGACCTGATGTATGTCAACCAGGGAGGTTGGCTGATGAACGAACACCGCCAGTATGCTTTCCTGCGGAAATACGGGCGTGAGGTGTTGCTGGTAGTAGCCAACTTCGAGCCTATCCCCGTACATATCGGCGTGAACATCCCCCAGCACGCCTTCGACCTCCTGCATCTGCCCGCTTTCTCCAGGTGCAACGCCGTCGATTTGCTGACGGGGAAAGAAGAGCTCATTTCGTGGATGCCCGGCAAGCCCGTCACGATGGACGTGCCGGCACTGGGCGGGAAGATGCTGAAGGTTTCTTTCTGAATATCCTACAGTATGTGATTTTTATTGATGAACACAGAGGCGCAAAGACACAGAGAAATAATTTAGGGAACTCCGTGTCTCCGTGTCTCTGTGTTCAATAAAACTCTGCGCTTCTGCGTCTCTGCGTTCGATAAAAACTATTAACTATTCAGAAGCTGTTTTGAATTTATCGTGCGATGATTTGGGATGAGTTTTTGAGGC